>NZ_CP119802.1:661886-992829 GCF_029338355.1 Halosegnis marinus | reverse complement strand
AGGACGACGCGGGCGGGTCGTGGCACCTCACGGGCGACCTCGGGCGGCGCGACGAGGACGGCTACTTCTGGTTCAAGGCGCGCGACGACGACGTCATCATCACCGCGGGCTACCGGGTCGGCCCCGGCGAGGTGGAGAGCGCGCTGCTCGAACACCCCTCGGTCGAGCAGGTCGGCGTCGTGGGCGTCCCCGACGACCTCCGCGGCGAGATAATCAAGGCGTTCGTCCAGCCGGTCGCCGGCGTCGCGGGCGACGACGACCTGCGCGAGGAACTCCGGGCGCTCGTGCGCGACTCGCTGGCGAAACACGAGTACCCCCGAGAGATCGCGTTCGTCGAGGCGCTACCCACCACGACGACGGGGAAGATACAGCGCCGGAAGCTGCGGGACGGCGAGTAACGCGAGCCGTCCGTCAGTGCGAGCGGGAGCGGAGCGACACGCGAGCCGTCCGTCAGTGCGACCGAGTCACGAAAGCGGCCGGAGCGGCCGCCGCTCGGTCGTCTCGTTCCGTATCGACTCGACCCACGGCGGCGGGGTCACCCTCGTCTCCCCGACGCGGGTGTACGACAGCGCGACGACGCTGCGGACGCTCCCGTCGTCGCGGGTCACGTCGTAGGCGACCCGGTACTCGCGGACCAGCCCCTCGGGGGAGACGAGCGCCGTGACGGTGACGTTCCACAGCGGCGGGACCGAGGCGTTCGCGACGCTCTCGATGCGGGCGTAGCGCGTCCCGTTCACGACGACGGTTCCCGTCCGCCGGGTCTCCACGAGCGTGAACACCCGCTCTATCGCGCGGGCGTTGGTGAGGCGGTCCGGGTACACGTCGCCCGGGTCGCGCGGGTCCCCCTCGGGCCAGCGGAGCAGGCCCGCAGTCGTCGTGTTCCCCTCGGTCACCGACTGATAGGCGCGCTCGCCGTCGCCGTAGCGCCGGACCGTCCGCGTCCGGAGCGCGCCGTCCTCGCGGTCGGTCCGGTCGAGGACGGTGGCGAAGCGGCCCGGCGTCGCCCCGAACCGCCCGACGGTGACGTAGCGCCACCGGAGCGACCCGTTCGCGTACCGCCGGACGAGCGTCTGGTTCACCGTGTACGAGGCGTTCGCGAGCGCCCGCTCGTGGGCGTCGGCGAGGCGGGTCCCGTCCACGCCGTCGTCGCGCACGCCGGGGGCGAACCGGCCCGCCGGGGTCGCCGTCGTCGGGACCTCCGGGACGGGCGCGGCCGTCACCGACTCGCCGACCGTCGGCTCCCCGGCCGGCGCGTTACAGCCGGCGAGGACGAGCAGCACGGCGACGAGGAGCGCGCGTGACACACCCGCGGGTAGGGACCCGGTCACAAAGAAGACCGCGCCGGCCGGTCCCCCGCGTTACGAGGGGTTGAGCCGCGACGCGAGCGAGCGGAGCGCGTCCGCGACCGTCTCGACGAACGCGCGCGCCCACTTGCGGACCGTCTCGCCGACGAGCGACGCGACGCCGCCCGCGCCGTCCTCGCGGTAGCGGGTCCGGGCGACGCCGAGCCACGCGCGGAAGCGCGTGACGCCGCCGGAGACGCCGTTGTCGAAGAACAGCACGACTATCAGCAGCAGGAAGCCGAAGCTGAACTCCCAGAACTCCTCCAGCAGCGGGAACTGCCGGATGAACCACCGCAGGTACTCGTAGGTGAACGCGCCGATGAGCGGCCCGAAGAAGGAGTACGGGCCGCCGATGACGGTCATCACGACCGGCGTCGCCGACGCCGTCCAGAAGGCGTCGGCCGGGAGGATGCTCGTCTCCAGCATCACCAGCGCCGCGCCGGCCAGCCCCGAGAAGGCCCCGGAGATGATGAACGTCATCCACGAGTGGTAGCGGGTGTCGATGCCGAGCGCGCGGGCGCGCTCCGGGTTCTCACGGATGGCCCGACACGTCGTCCCGAACGGGGAGCTGACGACCCGGTACAGCGCGTACATCCCGACCGCGAACACGACGAGCGTCAGGAAGTAGTACGCCGTCGGGTCGGCGATATCGACGAGCCGGAACTCGAAGCCGAACAGGTTCACCTCCCCGAGCCGGAAGGTCAGGCCGTCCGAGCCGTTGGTGAACGTCCCGCCCCCGATGCCGAGCTGTTCGAGCACCGTCCCGATGATGTCCTGGTTCACGATGACGTAGATCGCCATCGAGAACGACAGGGTGATCATCGCGAAGTAGATCTCCTCCAGCTGAACCGAGAGGTAGCCGATGCCCACGGCCAGCAGCGCCGCGGCGATCGTGCCAAGGAGGAGCGCGAGCAGCCACACGACGAGCAGCGTCGCGCCGCCGAACACCCCTTCGAGACCGATGGCCGGCACCACCTGCTGGACGACCTTCGCGACCGTGTAGCCGGACGCGGCGACGAACATCGCGTGGCCGAACGACAGCAGGCCGGTGTAGCCGTACAGCAGGTTGAACGCCGTCGCGAAGACGGCGAAGATGAGCGTGCTGGCGAGCAGGTCCGTCTGGAAGCCGCCCAGGACGAACGGCGCGGCGAGCAGCGCGACCGCTGCGACGGCGAACCCGACGATGCGGGTCCGGCTCTCGGGAATCGGCAGTCGTTCGCTGGCCCCGTAGCTCATCTAGATACCGGGACCGAGGCCGCTGCCCTCGAGCAGTTCCTCCGCCCGGCTCCGCGTGAGCGTGTACGTCTGGGTGTTGGCGAGCCCCGCGCCGTCGTACGGCACGTCGACGTCGAAGCTCGTCTCGCCGATGACACACGGCGCGTTCGCCTGGTGGCTGTCCTCGTTGATGGTCACCGGGCCGCGGGGGTCCTCCTCGAGGGTGAGCCCCTCCATCTCCGAGATGATGTCGTCGGCGTTCGTGGAGCCGGCGGCCTCGATGGCCTGCTTGTACATGTAGATGGCCGCCCACGTGCTCCCGCCGGTGAAGCCCGGGATGTTCGGCGTGGTGTCGTCGCTGGAGAACCGCTCCTCGTACGCGTCGAGGAACGCCTGGTTGTTCTCGTTGTCGTACGCCGTCGGCCAGTACCAGCCGGACATGTGGATGCCCTCCGGCGTGGTGTCGCCGAGCGCCTCGTACACCGTCGGGTCCGCGCCGATGGTGTCGAAGACGTCCTCGACCTCGTCGAACAGCCCCTGGTCGGCGGCCTGCGAGATGAACGTCGTCGTGTCGCCCGCCCAGAAGCTCGTGAACACGAGGTCCGGGTCGGCGCTGAGCACGGAGTTGATCTGCGGCGTCATGTCGCTCGCGCCGAGTTCGGGGAACTCGCTCGCGACGTACTCGTGGTCGACGCCGAGGCCCTCGGAGTACGCCTGGAAGTACTCCCAGCACTGCTGGCCGTAGGCGTAGTTCGGGCCCATGTTCGCGACGCGCATCGCGCCGTAGTTGTCGGCGACGTACTTCGCGATGGCGTACGTCATGTGGGAGGTCATCGAGTTCGCCCGGAACATGTTGGGCGTGAACGCGGCCTTCCCGTCGTCGGCCTCGAAGTAGTCGCCGTACGCGTCCGTGTCGTACTCGGTGATGTACGGCGTCCCGATGTCGGTGAGGGTGAACGGCACCCCCAGCGACTCGATGGTCGGGGCCGACCCCAGCGTCACGCCCGAGGAGGTGAGGCCGATCATCACGTCGGCGTTGTACTCCTGGGCGACGCTGCGGATCTGCGCCTGCGGGTCCTCGCCGTGGTCGCGGACCTCCAGTTCGACCTCCTGGCCGTCGATACCGCCGTCCTCGTTGATCTGCTCGACCGCCACCCGCGCCGCGTTCGCCGAGGCCGTCCCCAGCGCCGACGCGATGCCCGACAGCAGGTACACCCCGCCGATCTTGATCGTGTCGCCCCCGCCACCGGTGAGGCCCGAACAGCCCGCGACGGCCGCCGTGGCCCCCGCGCCGGTCGCGGTCAGGAACTTCCGTCTGTCGATGCCCGTCGTCAGCCGTGAGGAACCGTTCGTACCCTGGTCCGTGTGGTCGTTCGACATACCTGATTCCCTATTATGAACAACCCCCATAAATATGCTGGGTCAAACGTACCACTATAGGGGGGAAGGGCCGCCGCCGTCGTCGTAAGGTTTAATCCCTGTCTATCGGTGTCGTTCGGTATGGTATCACAGGGCTTGCTCTTCGATCAGATAATCACCGGCCTCTCCATCGGGGGCCGGTTGTTCCTCATCGCGGTCGGGTTGAGCCTCATCTTCGGCGTCCTCGACGTCCTGAACTTCGCGCACGGCGTCCTGTACATGATCGGCGCGTACGCGGCACTGTGGGCGCTCGGGGTCGTCTCGGTGCCGTTCCTCGGCGCGCTCGGCATCGGCTTCTGGCCGGGCGTCGTCGTCGGCCTGCTCGTCGCCGGCCTCATCGGGGCGCTCATCGAGGGGGTGTTCATCCGGCGCGTGTACGACAGGGAACCCCTCGACCAACTGCTCCTGACGTTCGCGTTCGTGTTGATGCTGACCGACGCCATCCGGACGACGTTCGGGACGGGGTCGAACGTCGTCCGCCCGCCCGCGCTGCTCCAGGGCGACCTGGTCATCTCGGGCGGCCTCTCGCTCCCCACCTACCGCGCCTTCCTCATCGCGATGTCCATCGTCGTGCTCGCCGCGCTCTTCGTCGTCCTCAGAACGACGAACATCGGGCGGCTGGTGCGGGCGACCTCCTCGGACCGCGACATGGCCGCGCTGCTCGGGGTGAACGTGCCGCGGCTGTACACGCTCGTCTTCTTCGTCGGCGCGGCGCTGGCCGGGTTAGGTGGCGCGCTCGCCATCCCGACCCAGTCGGTGACGCCGAGCCTCGGCAATCAGGTCATCATCAACGCCTTCGTCATCGCCGTCATCGGCGGTCTCGGCTCCTTCACCGGCGCGTTCGTCGGCGCCTACTTCGTCGGCGTCTCCATCGCCGTCGGGAGCATCTACGTGGCCGGGGCGGGCCAACTCATCCCCTTCGTGGCGATGATCGTCGTCCTGCTCGTCAAGCCCGAGGGCCTGTTCGGGGGTGCCGAAGCATGACTACGTCCACACGTTCCTGCTCGGGACGCTCCCTCGCGGGCTGCGAGTGGCCTACTCACGCGGCCCACACGGGGTGGTCCGCGTGACGACGGTCCTGAAGACGGAGGATCTGCGCCGGCAGTTCGGCCGGCTGGTCGCGGTCGACGACGTGTCCGTGGACATCCAGTCCGGCGAGATAACGAGCATCATCGGCCCGAACGGGGCCGGCAAGACCACGTTCTACAACCTCCTGACCGGGCGGCTCGCGCCCAGTTCGGGCGCCGTCCACCTCCGCGAGCGCGGCGGCGACCTCGTCGAGGTCACGAACCGCTCGGCCAACGAGATAGCCAACCTCGGGCTGTCGCGGGGGTTCCAGATCAACAACGTGTTCGACGGGCTCACCGTCCTGGAGAACATCCGCATCGCGCGCATCAGCCGCGAGGGGCGCACCCTCGACCTGACGGCGGTCGCCAAGAGCGACCCCGAACTCACCGACGGCGCGTGGGAGATAATCGAGCTCGTCGGGCTGGAGGACATCGCGGACACGGTCTGTGAAAACCTCTCGCACGGGGACAAGCGGAAGGTGGAGATCGCGCTCGCGCTCGGCACCGACCCCTCGGTCGTGCTGCTTGACGAGCCGACCGCCGGGATGAACGCCACCGAGACCCGCCGGATGGTCGAACTCATCGAGCGGCTGGACGAGGAGACGGACACCACGTTCGTCGTGACCGAACACGACATGGAGGTCGTGCTCGGCATCTCCGACCGCATCCTCGTGCTCGACAACGGCGCGCTCATCGCGGACGGGACGCCGGACGAGGTGATGGCCGACGAGCGCGTCCGCGAGGCGTACCTCGGGCTCGACGACGACGAGGAACTGGCCGAGGACGGACTCGGCGAGACCGACGAGGGGGCCGACGGGGGTGAGACGGCGTGAGCGTCCTCGAACTGCGGGACGTGAACGCCTTCTACGGCAACAGCCACGTCCTGTTCGACCTCGACATGGACATCGAGCAGAACGAGGTCGTCGCGCTGCTCGGCCGCAACGGCGCGGGCAAGACGACGACGCTGCGCACCATCACCGGCACCATCCCGCGCCGGGAGGGCACCATCACCTACCGCGACGACGACATCTCCGCCGCGTCGGTCAACAGCATCTCGAACGCGGGCGTGAAGCTCGTGCCCGAGGAGCGGCGGGTGTTCCCGACGCTCACCGTCAACGAGAACCTACAGGTGGCCCACGACATGTGCCGCGGGCGCGAGCCCCGGCCCGTCGAGGAGATGTACGACATCTTCCCGGTGCTCGGCGAACTGCGGCAGAACCGCGGCCGGAACCTCTCGGGCGGCGAACAGCAGATGCTGTCGGTGGCGCGCGCGCTCATCCAGAGCCCCGACCTGCTCCTGCTGGACGAGCCGACGGAGGGGCTCGCTCCGGTCATCGTCGACGACCTCTACGACGTGCTCTCGGAGGTCGTCGCCGAGGACGTGACCGTCCTCATCACCGAGCAGAACGTCGACTTCGCGCTCGACCTCGCCGAGCGCGCCTACATCATCGACAAGGGCGCGAACGCGTGGGAGGGAACCGTCGAGGAACTGAACGAGCGGGAGGACCTGCTGGAGGAGTACCTCTCGGTCGGCGGCGCGGAGACGTAGCCACGCCAACCCTTTTGCGGGCTGACCGCCTAGTCAAACCCATCCGAATGCGCCGCCTCCTCGCCGTCCTGTTCGCCCTCGTCCTCGTCGCCCCGGCGGTCGCGCCGGCGGCGGCGACCGTTCCCGACGCGCGCCTCGCCGTCTCCGACCTGACGGTCGCGCCCGCCACCCCGACCGTCGGCGAACCCGTCACCGTCACCGCGACGGTACGCAACTCCGGCGGCTCGAACTCCGCCGTGAACCTCACCGAGGTACGGCTGGTGAACCGCGACGGCGGGACGGTCCTCGCGACGACCGAGGGCCCCGGCGCGCTGTCCCCCGGCGACACGCTCGCCGTCGACCTGACCCGCGCGTTCACCACGGCGGGCACGAAGGAACTCGCCGTCGTCGCCGTCGGCGAGGACGCCGACAACGAGACGGTCACCGTCCGCCGGCCGCTCACGGTCGTCGTCGAGCAGGCGGACCCGCTCGTGGAGTTCGAGCGCACCGACCCCGTCGCGGGCGCGGAGACGAACCTCTCCGTGACCGTCTCGAACCCCAACACCGAGGCGTACCGGAACCTCGTCGTGACGCTCGACGCGCCCGGCACGGGCGTCGAGCGGCGCACGCTCGCCTCGCTCGCCGGCGGCGCGGACGCGACCCTGAACTTCACGTACACCGCGCCTGCGGGCGATACGACGCTCGCCGCCCGCGTCGAGTACGTCACGAACACCGGCATCGAGCGCGCCGGCGAGTACGCCGAGACAGTCGGCGTCGCGCCCCTGCGCGAGGACGTGGGCGTGGCCGTCTCGCCCGCGGCCGACGACGCCGGCGGCGAGGCCGCGGCGGGCGGGATTCAGGGGCTGCTCGGCGGCGGGGCGGCCCCGACCGGCGGCGACACGCTCCGGTCGCAGGGCACCGACGAGGGGTCGGGCGCGCCCGACGCGCTCGCCGTCGAGGTGACGAACTTCGGCAACGCCCCGATACGCGACGCCGTGGTCGTCCCGACGACCGAGGACCGGCGGCTCCCCCGCGTCGCCGTCGGGACGCTCGCGCCCGGCGAGTCGACCACGGTCGAGGTGAGCCTCGCCGCGCTCCGCGGCCCGGCGAACGTCACCGCGACCGTCGAGTACGCGACCGCCGGGCGGACCGGCACCGCGGCGGGGAGCTACGACTACCGGCCGCCGGCCGGCGAGATACGCCTCACCGGGGTGAACCTCTCGCTCGTCGACGGGCGACTCGTCGTCACCGGCAACGCCGGCAACGTCGGCGACGGCGAGGTGACGGGCGTCGTCGTGCGCCTCCTCGCGGCCGAGGGGGTCGAGCCGGCGTACCCGAGCCGCGACTACTTCGTCGGCACCGTCGAGGGGAGCGAGTTCGCGCCCTTCGAACTCACCGCCCGCGTCGACGCCGCCAACGCGACGTCGGTCCCCGTCGAGGTGACCTACCGCGCGGGCGGCGAGGAGCGGAGCCGCGTCGTCTCGCTCCCCGTCGAGGGGGTCGAACCGCGCGAGGAGCCCGAGACGACCGGGGCCAACGCCGCCGTCGCGGGCGCGCTCGTCCTCGCGCTGGCGACCGTCGCGGGCGGGGCCGTGTTCGTCGCGCGCCGCGAGCGATGACCGCGCCGCTGGAACTGCGCGGCGTCGTCAAGGAGTACGACGGGGGCGGCGAGGTCGTGACGGCGCTCGCCGACGTCGACTTCCGGGTCGAGCCCGGGGAGTTCGTCTCCGTGGTCGGCCCCTCGGGGTCGGGCAAGTCCACGATGCTCAACACGCTCGGCCTGCTCGACGTGCCCACCCGCGGGACGGTCCTCGTGAACGGCCGTGACGCGACGACGATGACCGACCCCGAGCGCACCCGCGCCCGGAAGGAACACGTCGGCTTCGTCTTCCAGAGCTTCTTCCTCATCCCGTCGCTGACGGCCCTGGAGAACGTCACGCTCCCCACCGTCTTCCACGACGACCCGGACGCCGACGAGCGGGCCGCGGACCTGCTCTCGCGCGTGGGGCTCGGCGACCGGCTGGACCACACGCCCGACGAGCTGTCGGGCGGACAGAAACAGCGCGTCGCTATCGCCCGGTCGCTCGTCAACGGCCCCTCGGTCGTACTGGCCGACGAACCGACCGGGAACCTCGACCGCGAGACGGGCGAGCAGGTGCTCGCGGAGTTCGACCGCATCACGGAGCGGGGCGTCTCGCTCGTCACCGTCACCCACGACCCGCTCGTCGCGGACTACGCCGACCGGACCGTGCGGCTGGTGGACGGGCACCTCTCCCGCGAGGAGGAGGAGGTGGCGCGGTGAGCCGACTGCCGGCGGTCCGGCTGGCGGTCCGCAACCTCAACCGCAACCGCGTTCGTACCGTGTTGGCGGCGCTCGGCATCGTCATCGGCGTGCTCGCCATCGCCACTCTCGGCGTGTTCGGCAACGTCCTCCAGCTGTCCGCGACGGACTCGTTCGGCGGCATCGGCAACCAGGTCACGGTGTCGCCCGCCGCCGACGCGGGCGTCGAGTCGTTCACCGAGCGCGACCTCGCGACCATCCGACGGGCGGCGGAGGGCCGCGGCGAGGTCGTCCCGCTCATCACGGGCGGGGCGCTCGTTCGGGGGAACGGCGCGAGCACCGCGGCACAGCTGTACGGCACCGAGAACCCCGACGCGCTGTTCGACGCCGCCGAGGGGACGGTGCCGCCGCGGCTCAGGAGCGGCGCGGTCGTCGGCAGCGGCGTCGCGGACGCGCTCGGACTGAGGGTGGGAAGCGCCATCGAGATAGAGGGGAACCGCTACCGGGTGGTCGCCGTCCTCGCCGAGGCGGAGGGTATCTCCGCGGTCAGCCCCGACCGCGCCGTCGTCCTCCCGCCCGCGGAGTTCGCCGACACGGAGCCGTCGCAGGTCGTGATTCAGGCGAACGGGCGCGAGGCCGCCTCGGCGGCGGCCGCCGAGATACGCGAGCGGGTCAACGCCCGCGAACAGCGGGTGTCGGTGTTCGAACTCTCCTCCATCGTGGACACCATCTCCGAGTTCTTCGGCCTGCTCAACACGTTCCTGCTCTCGCTCGCGGGGCTGTCGCTCGTCGTCGCCGGCGTCGCCATCTTCAACGTGATGCTGATGAGCACGAACGAGCGGCGCGGCGAGATCGGCGTCCTGCGGGCCGTCGGCGTCCAGAAGGGCGACGTGCTCCGGACGCTCGTCGTGGAGGCCGGCCTGCTCGGGGTCGCCGGGGGGCTGGTCGGGCTGGCGCTGTCGCTCGTCGCCGTCTGGGGGCTCTACTACTTCTCGGAGGTGACGCTCGCCGTCGTGCTCGACCCGTCGAACGTCCCGTATCTCGTCCTCGCGTTCGGCTTCGGGGTCGCGGTCGCGCTCGTCTCCGGGCTCTACCCGGCGTGGAAGGCGGCGAACCTCCACCCGGTCGAGGCGCTGCGGGGCTAGGCCTCGAACTCCACCTCCTCGACGACCGACAGCGACAGTTCGGTGAGGACGCCCGCGCCGGCGACGACCTCCAGGGGGACCAGTTCACGGCAGACGGCCGTCGCGCCGTGGAGCCACTCCAGCGTCCCGGCGAGGGGACGAAGGGCGGGCGGGAGCCCGCAGCCGAGCCACCGGCCGACGACCGCCCCGACGACCAGCGCCGCGTACGGGACGACCACCGCCGCCTCCGCCAGCCGCGGGCGGGAGAGCCCCTCCACGAGCGCGTCCAGCCCGAGGTCGGCGAGGAACACGGCGAGCAGGGCGTACTCGACGGGGCGTATCGCCCCGTGGACGCTCCCGCCGGCCGCGAGGTTCACCGCGAGCAGGGTCGCCAGCCCGCCGGCGGCCATCGGCCGCGCGGCGGCGAGACGGTCGCGGAGTTCCCGGGCGAGGGTCGCGGCGCGTGGGGTCGCTGCGGTCATCGGATGCAGACGAGAGGATGGACGTTCGAAGGACGAACCTGACGCCGAACATATTAGGTCGGCGCCCCTCCCTCGCGTATGGACGCCGTCGAGGCCTCGACCGTCGTGCACGCGCCGCCGGCCGAGGTGTTCGCGTACATCCGCGACTTCTCCGGCACGGAGGTGTACTCGGACCATGTGGACGCCGTGCGCCAGTACGGCGACGGCGGGCCCGGGACCGACTACCGCATCACCGTCTCGTGGTGGAAGCTCTCCTACACCGCCGAACAGCGGGTGACGGACCTCGTCGAGAACGAGCGCATCGACTGGCGCTCCACCGACGGGGTGCGCGCGACCGGGTCGTGGCTCCTCGACCCGCTGGAGGACGGCGAGGCCACGGAGCTACGGCTGCGGATCGAGTTCGACCCCGAGTCGATGCGCGGCGGGCGGGTGACGCGGCTGCTCCCGCTCGACGCGCTCGTGGACCGCCTCGCCCCGGTCGTCGCCCGCGAGTCCGAGACGGTCGTCGCCGGTATGGTCGCCGACATCGAGGGCGAACGCCGCCCCGTGGACATCGAGGTCCACCGCGTTCCCGACCTCGCCTAGTCCATCCGGTCGCCGAAGTCCCACGTGTACAGCTTCGCCGGGTCGATACGGACCCGGACCTCCTCGCGCTCCGGCCGGAGGAGCCGCTCGGCCAGCCCGGAGTCCGTGCCGCCGAGGTACCGGTCGAGGAGCGCGCGCAACAGCTGTTTGTCCCCGTCGGGCGAGACGCTCGCCCGCCCGCTCCCGCGGACGCCGACGTACGGCGGGTCGTTCACCGACGCCTCGAACGCCACGCCGTCGTCGTGGTCGAGGTACTCCACCACGTCGGCGTGGGCGCTCGTCGCACACTCCAGTCCCCCGTCGCGCCACCGGTACCACAACGAGAGCATCCACAGCCCCCCGGCGGGCGTCCGGCACGCGACCCGGAGCGGGACGCGCCCGGCCTCGCTCGTCAGGAACGCCTCGGCCTCGGCCCGCGTCCAGTCGCCGGTGACCTCCATCGCGTTCGGGTACGGGCGGGCGACGGATAAGCCCGTGCGTCAGAAGGGCGAGAACCGGCGGAACAGCAGGACCGCGACCGCGAGCAGGAAGACGACCAGCGCGACGAGTCCCCCGACGTCGGCGGCGTAGTACCCCCGGTAGCCGGCGAGGAGCAGGCCCGCCCGGACGACCCTGCCGAAGATAAACGAGGCGGCCGCCACGACGATAACCGCGAGCAGCCCCCGCCACGCCGACCCGTCCATATCGGTACTCTGTGTCCGGCAGCGTGATAAAACCGCGTCGGACGCGCCGCTCGACGGGGTGAGAGTCGGAAATGGACGAGCGGGGATTTGAACCCCGGGCCTCTTCCTTGCGAAGGAAGCGATCTGCCGCTGATCTACTCGCCCGCAGTGGTCCGTACACCGGACGGTCGTTTGTAGCTTACGTTCTCGCCCTCGGTCGAAAAGCGCGTGAGAGTGTCACGCGCCGCGTCGCGGACGCCCGCTCAGTCCTCGAGGACGATCTCGATGGAGACGTCGTTCGGGACCTGGATACGCATTAGCTGGCGGAGCGCGCGTTCGTCGGCGTCGATGTCGATGAGACGCTTGTGGACGCGCATCTCCCAGTGCTCCCACGTCGCCGTCCCCTCGCCGTCGGGGGACTTGCGCGACGGGACCTCCAGCTTCTTGGTCGGGAGCGGCACCGGACCCGAGAGCTGGACGCCGGTCTTGTCCGCGATCTCCCGGACGTCGCCGCAGATGCTGTCGAGGTCCTCGGGGGCGGTGCCCGCGAGGCGGACGCGTGCCTGCTGCATCTATCGCTCGTTGACGCTCAGGACGCGGCCCGCCGCGATGGTCTGACCCATGTCGCGGACGGCGAAGCTCCCGAGCTCCGGGATTTCCTCGGACGGCTCGACGCTGAGCGGCTTCTGCGGGCGCACCGTGACCTTCGCGGCGTCGCCCGACTGGATGAAGTCCGGGTTCTCCTCGGCGATCTCGCCGGAGGAGGGGTCGATCTTCGCGTCGATGGACTCGATGGTACACGCGACCTGCGCCGTGTGGGCGTGGAAGACCGGCGTGTAGCCCGCCGTGATGACGGACGGGTGCTGCATGACGACGATCTGGGCCTCGAACGTCTCCGCCACGGACGGCGGGTCGTCGGCGGGGCCGCAGACGTCGCCGCGGCGGATGTCGTCCTTACCGACGCCGCGGACGTTGAAGCCGACGTTGTCGCCGGGGCCGGCCTGCGGGACTTCCTCGTGGTGCATCTCGACCGTCTTCACCTCGCCGCCGACGTCCGACGGCTGGAAGGAGACGTTGTCGCCCGGGCTCATGGTACCGGTCTCGATACGGCCGACCGGGACCGTCCCGATGCCCGAGATGGTGTAGACGTCCTGGATGGGGAGGCGCAGCGGCGCGTCCGTCGGCGGCTGCGGCTCCGGCAGGTTGTTGAGCGCCTCCAGCAGGGTCTCGCCGTCGTACCACGGCGTGTTCTCGGAGGACTCCGAGACGTTGTCGCCCTCGAAGGCCGACGTCGGGATGAACTCCGCGTCGTCCGTGTTGAAGCGGACCTGCTTGAGGAGCTTCGTGACCTCCTCGACGGTCTCCTTGTAGCGGCTCTCCTGGTAGTCGACCAGGTCCATCTTGTTGACCGCGACGATGAGCTCGTTGATACCGAGCGTGCGGGCCAGGAAGACGTGCTCCTGGGTCTGGGGCTGGACGCCGTCGTCCGCCGCCACGACGAGCACCGCGTTGTCGGCCTGCGAGGCGCCCGTGATCATGTTCTTCACGAAGTCACGGTGGCCCGGACAGTCGACGATGGTGAAGTAGAACTCGTCGGTGTCGAACTCCTGGTGGGCGATGTCGATGGTGACACCGCGCTCGCGCTCCTCGGCGAGGTTGTCCATGACGTAGGCGAACTCGAAGCCGCCCTTGCCCTTCTCCTCGGCCTCCTCGCGGTACTGCTCGATGACGTGCTCGGGTACGGACCCTGTCTCGAACAGGAGCCGCCCGACCATCGTACTCTTCCCGTGGTCGACGTGGCCGATGACGGCCAGGTTCTGGTGGGGTTTGTCGCTCATTGGTGTATCTCACGCGCTAAGGCGCTGTGCGATTTCTTCGATACTCGCCCGTAAAACGATTTCGAAAGAATCCACCGAATACGGCCGCCTCAGGCGGTTTGCCACCCGGTCACACGCGCCGGCTCATCGCCTGGCGAGCCGCCCCACGTCGGCGAGTACCGCGCTCGCCGTCTCGTGGCCGCCGGCCCCCCGCCCCGAGATGTTCAGTCGCCCGGCGTGTTCGGTGTCGAGCTGGACGATGTTGCGGGTGCCCGTCACCGCGAGCGTCCCGTTCTCGGGGACGAGCCGCGGGCCGACCCGGACCTCGCCGTCGGCCACCTCGCCGACGAGCCGCACCGTCCGGCCGTCCTCGGCGGCGAGTTCGAGCGCGCTCCCCGGAACTCCCTCGATACCCGCCACTTCGGCGTCCGCGAGCGTGTACTCGCGGTCGTACAGCACGTTCGCGAGGATGACGCACTTCAGGGCCGCGTCGGTTCCCTCCACGTCGAAACTCGGGTCCGCCTCCGCGACGCCGAGGTCCTGTGCCTCCGCGAGCACGTGTTCGTACCCGAGCCCCTCCGCGGCCATCCGCGACAGCACGAAGTTCGCCGTCCCGTTCAGCACGCCCCGGACGGCGGTCACCCGCCCCGGCCCCACGTCGGTGATGGTCGAGAGCGCGGGAATCGCCCCGCCGACCGTCGCCTCGAACAGTACCTCGCCGTCGCTTCCGGCTTCGAGGTCGCGCACGTCGGCGTACCGCTCGGCGACCGGTCCCTTGTTCGCCAGCACGACGTGCCGGTCGGCTTCGAGCGCCCGCTTCACGTGCGAGAAGCCGGGTTCGGCGTCGCCGAGCGTCGTCGGCGTCGCCTCCACGAGGGCGTCGTAGTCGGCCGCGAACAGCGCCTCGGGGTCGGCTTCTCCCACGCTCCCCGTCTCCCGTTTCCGGTCGAGAACCGTCTCGGGGTCGAGCCCTTCCTCCGAGACCGCGGCGGACGACGAGTCCGCGATAGCGACGACCTCGTGGCCGTACTCGCCCGCGAGTTCGAGCGTGCTCGCGCCCACGGCGCCCGCCCCGGCGAGAGCCAGCCTCACGCCTCGCCCCCCGCCAGCGGCGCGATGACCTGCAGGTCCTTCTCCGCGGCGACGGCGCGCACCGCGTCGAGGGCCTCGGTCGTCCCGCCCTGTTCGGCCGCCAGCCGGAGCCGCGCCGACGACACGTCCTCGGTGCCGCCCGGCGCCGACAGCGACACGTCCGTCACCGACGCACGCCCGCAGTCCTGCACCCGCCGGAGCGTGTCCGAGAGGTCCGTGTCCACGAGGTGGCCCGTCAACACGACGGTCACCTCCTCGCTGTACCGTTCCTCCCCCGCCTGTACGACGTTGACGCCCGAGTCGCGCAGCGCCTCGACGATGGCCTCGAACCGCTCCGGCGTCGCCTCGACGTCCACCTCCACGGGGATGTGGCCCCGCGGTGTGAGGTTCCCGCGCTCGTGGAATATCGAGAGGAGGTTCCCCCCGTTCTCCGCGATGGGTTCGAGCGTGCGCAGTAGCTCGCCCGGTTCGTCCACGAGTTCGAGCCGTACGGTGTACGCGTGTACGGCGTCGCTCACGACGCGGTCACCCCGGTCATACCCGGTCGTACACCCCGCCGCGCATAAGCCTCCCGTCCATCACAAACTCCGCGGCCGTAACCGCGAAACCGTTCGCGGCCCGAGGCCGGGTATGAGCTTCGCGTACCAGGTGCTCGATATCCTCGCCGCCGGCGTCCTCGCCGGCATCACCGCGTTCGGCCTCTCGGCGGTCGCGCCGGCGGTCGCCACCGACGTCGGCGTGCTGTTCGCCGGCCTCTACTACTTCTCGCGGAACCCGTGGGGCGGTAACGGCGACGAGGTGAACGAGGCCATCGACGACGCCTACGACACGCTACTGCCGGGCCGGTAGCCGCGGCTGGGCGGGGTGGAGAACGGGAGAGAGAGGAGAGACGGGCCGGGTTACAGGTAGTTGATCTGCTCGGGCAGTTCGGTCTTCATACCCTTGCGCTCGCGGATCTCGTGGATGATGTCGGGCTGGAGGTTGTCGGCCAGCACGCGGAAGCCGGCGTTCTCCGTGTTCCACGACGCGCGACCCTCCGTCGCGCTGCGGATGTCCGACGAGAAGCCGATCATCTCGTCGACGGGCGCGATGCCCTCCACGACCATGAGGTCGCCCTCCTGGTACATGTCGTCGACGCGGCCGCGGCGACCCTGGATCTCGCCCGACGCCGCGCCCATGTGTTCGTTGGGCACGTCGATGCGGACGTTCTGGATGGGTTCGAGCAGCCGGATCTCGGCGTCCATCAGCGAGGTGTGGACCGCGTCGCGGGTCGCCGGAATGACCTGCGCCGGGCCGCGGTGGATGGCGTCCTCGTGGAGCCGGGCGTCGTGGAGGCGCAGCAGCGCGCCCTCGACCGGCTCCGCGGCGAGCGGGCCGTCGTCGAGCGACTCCTCGAGCCCCTCGATGACCAGCTCCATCGTCTCGTTGAGGTGCTGAATCCCCTTCGTGTCGTCGATGAGGATGTTCGAGCCGTAGATGTGCTCGACGTTCTGAGCCGTGTCCTTGTCCATGCCGGCCTCCATCAGCGCCTCGCGGCGCTCCAGTTCCGGCATGTCCATCGTCGCCTCGCCGAGCTTCAGCAGCTCGACGATGTCCTCCGAGAGCGGCTCGACGGACATGTAGAAGCGGTTGTGGCGGTTCGGCGAGATACCCTCGACCTCGCGCGACTGCGCCGTCGGCGACTCGCGGTAGACGACGATGGGCTCGCCGGTGATGACCGGGATGCCCTGGTTACGCTCGATACGCTGGGTGATGACCTCCAGGTGGAGTTCGCCCTGCCCCGAGATGAGGTGCTCGCCGGTGTCCTCGTTGATCTCGATGCGGATGGTGGGGTCCTCCTTCGAGACCTGTCGGAGCGTCTCGATGAGCTTCGGGAGGTCGTCCATGTTCTGGGCCTCGACGGACTTCGTGATGACCGGCTCGGAGATGTGCTCGATGGACTCGAACGGGGTCATCTCGACGGACGAGACGGTGGAGCCGGCGATGGCGTCCTTCAGGCCCGTGACGGCCGCGATGTTGCCGGCCGGCACGCGGTCGACCTCCTCGCGCTCGCCGCCCATGTAGATGCCGACGGACTGGACGCGGTTCGTGCCCGCGGTACCCGAGACGTAGAGGTTCTGGCCCTTCTCGATGGTGCCGGAGAACACACGCCCGGCGGCGATTTCCCCGGCGTGGGGGTCGATACCGATGTCGGTGACCATCAGGACGACCTCGCCCTCGGGGTCGACCTCGCGCATGTCGATGGCGAGGTCGGACTCCGCGTCGCCGCGCCAGACGCGCGGAATACGGCGGGGCTGGGCGTCGAGCGGGTCCGGGAAGTGCTCACAGACCATGTCGAGCACGACGTCCGACAGGGGCGTCCGCTCGTGGAGCTCCTGGCGCTCGTCGTTCTGTTCGAGGTCGATGATCTCGCCGAAGTCCATGCCCGTCCGCTGCATGGAGGGCATCGAGATGCCCCACTTGTACAGCGCCGAGCCCATCCCGACGGTGCCGTCCTGGATGGAGACGGTCCAGTCGTCGACGTCGTCCATGTCGTCCGTCATCCCGCGGATGAGGTCGTTGACGTCGCCGATGACCTTCTGGAGCCGCTCCTGCATCTCCTCGGGCCCCTCCTGGAGCTCGGAGATGAGGCGGTCGACCTTGTTGATGAACAGCGCCGGCTTGACGCCCTCGCGGAGCGCCTGGCGCAGCACCGTCTCGGTCTGGGGCATCGCGCCCTCGACCGCGTCCACGACGACGAGCGCGCCGTCGACGGCCCGCATCGCGCGGGTCACGTCGCCGCCGAAGTCGACGTGGCCCGGCGTGTCGATGAGGTTGACGAGGTGGTTCGTGCCCTCGTACTCGTGGGTCATCGAGACGTTGGCCGCGTCGATGGTGATGCCGCGCTCCTGCTCGTCCTCCTCCGTGTCCATCGCGAGCTGCTGGCCCGCGGTGTCCTGCGAGATCATGCCCGCACCCGCGAGGAGGTTGTCCGTCAGCGTCGTCTTCCCGTGGTCGACGTGAGCGGCGATGGCGATGTTCCGGATCTGGTCCGGTTTGTCCATCAGCTTCTCACACTCCTGTACGATCTTCTTACGTCGGCCCATTATGCAGGAGCGTAGCGATACCAGCGACAAAAGGGTAGTGTTTCACCGCTACCGAAACCGCGCGATTCCGTGGTAACGCGGCCCACGCGGGCGAACTGCCCTCCGGGAGCGGGTCACTCCCGGTGTTCCTTGAGATACTCGTAGGCCCACCGGACCCGCTTGAACGACTCCTCGTCGCCGCCGTGGTCGGGGTGCGTCTCCAGCACGCGCTCGCGGTAGGCGGCCGTCACCGTCTCGGCGTCGGCGTCGTGGTCCACCCCGAGCACGTCGCACGCCTCCCGCTCGCGGGGCGCCACCACCTGTGCGCCGCCGTCGCGCGACGGGGTGCGGCCGGTCCGGCGCTCCCACCACTCGCCGGGGCCCTCCTCGGGGCCGGGCGGGTCGTCCTCCTCGTCGGTGCCGGTCCAGAACGGGTCGTCGAACGGCCAGTCGTCCGGGTCGTCCCAGTCGCGCGGCTCGTAGTCGATGTCGGCCGACCGCGAGCGCCGCGCGGCCCGCCCCTCCCGGCCGACCGTCCCGTCGGGGTTGCGCTCCACGCCGACGCGGGCGTAGGCCCGCCGGGAGAGTTCGCGGTGGCTCCGGCGGAGACAGACGTAGCTCCCGGCGGCGGCGACGACCGCCCCGACGAGCATCGGCGGGGAGCCGAAGCCGAGGAGCGCAAGCAGGGTCGCCAGCGCCGCCAGCGCCAACGCCGCGACGAACAGCGGCCACGCGGTGTCCACGACCGACGTACGCCCGCGGGCGGTGTAAATCCAACTCCCGGCGCCGCAAGGCTCAAGCGGGCGGCACACTGTGTCAACAGTACGCATGGATTTGCGCGTGAAGGGTAGCGGGCCGTCGGAGCCGTTTCTCTCGGCCCGGGACCTCTTCGAGACCGAACAGGAACTGACGCTCCCGGTCGAGGTCGACGTCCGCGAGGACCCGGACGAACGGACGCTCACCGGCCACTACGACGACCACCACGTGCTCGTGATGAGCGCGCAGGCGGCCACGAGCGCCATGGCCCGGGAACTCGCGCTCCACGAGTTCGCCCACATGGCCCGCCACGAGGAGTCCCACCCCTCCCACACGATGAAGACGGAGGAGGCGCTCTTCCTCGCGCTCGCGGGTCGCTCCGTCGAGCGGCGGAAGCTCGCGCACTGTTATCAGATAGCGAACCACATGAAGGACATCTACGCCGACGACATCACGCTCGCGCTCGCGCCGGCGGACAAACTCGTCGCCTTCATGGAGTCGTCGCTCGCCGCCGCGGTGGCCGACCGCCCCGCGGCCGCCCCGGGCGGGTGGACCCGGACCAGCGAGGCCGCCGACCCGGAGATAACGGTCGTCAACGCTGCCTTCGCGCTCGCGCTGTTGGAGCGGCACGACGCCATCGCCGACGACCACCGGCTGTACGACCTCGCGCGGGCGGCCGCCAGCGACGCGCCGGCGGTGTCGCTCGACACCTTCCGCCGGACGTTCCGGTCGCTGGCCGCCGACCCCGACGAGTCGGAGTACCGGCGCGCGCTCGTGGACGTCACCCGCGAGTACGTCGTCGGCTCCGGGGGGCCGACCGCGGCCGACTGAACCCCCGCGCTCGCCCGCCACTCGGCCGAATCCGGGACACGGCGGTTTCAATACCCTTTTCATCGCGCGCCGATACTCACACCGTATGGCAGACTTTCAGGTCGTCGTCGCCGACCCCGAGGAGGGCGCGACGTACCAGCTCGAAGTTGACGGACAGGACGCGAACCGATTCGTCGGCCGCTCCATCGGCGAGGAGGTCGACGGCGGCGCGGTCGGGCTCGACGGCGCGACGCTCGAGATCACGGGCGGCTCCGACACCTCCGGCCGGCCGATGCGCGCCGACGTGCAGGGGACGAGCACGAAGGCGGTCCTGCTCACCGGCGGCACGGGCTACGAGCCCAAGCGCGACGGCGAGCGCCGCCGCGTCACCGTCCGCGGCGCCGAGGTCTCCGACGAGACGCGCCAGATCAACGTCAAGGTAATCGACGCCGGCGACGCGGACGTGGCCGCCGCGTTCGGCGCGGGCGACGACGGCGACGACGAGTAACCGACCCCTTCATGCCCGAGTCAGTTCCCAGCGACGCCGTGGACAGCGTGCGCGCCACCCTCGAACGCGCGGGTCGTACCGACCGCCCGAAGGTAACCGTCCCCGAGGCGGCCCGCGACCGCTTCCCGCGCGGCGAGGTCGTCCGGCTCTCGCTCGGCGGCGCGGTCCGCCACGCGACGGTCGAACTCGCCATCGACGACAGCCTGGAGATACGCGGCGCGTACGACAACGCCCGCATGGCCCGCGAGGGCGAGGGCCCGAACCGCCTCGCCGAGTGGGCCGACGAGAAGGGGCTCGACTTCGGCCGCACCGTCCACCTCGACGTGGTCGAGGAGGACTTCTTCTACGGCCTGCGCGCCCCCGGCGAGCGCGCCGTCTATCGCGTCCCCGACCGCCCGGACGAGGGACTCGCCGACATCGCCCGGCGGACGGAGGGGGACGAATGAGCACCCCCTACGAGGCGTTCCTCGCCGGCGAGCGCCACGACGACATCCTGCTGTTCATCGACGACGACGCCGTCGGCGACCCCGGCTCGCTCGCCGGCGTCGCCGAAGAGGTCGGCACGGGCTACGTCCTCGTCCTCCCCGGCGACCGCGGGAGCGAGGTCGTCTCCGACGTGGTCGGCATCGACCCGATGGACCTCGCCGGCGCGGCGATGGACACCGAGGGGGACATCCGCCGCGACTGCACCGGCGGCGACTGCCCGGCCGGCACCGGCGACGCCCACCGCGTGCGGTTCGTCTTCGCGTTCACCGAGGCCGAGAACCCCGAGGTCGGCGGCCTCTACGCCGAGGGCGACGTCCTCCACGCGTACGCCGCCTGCGCCTGCGGCCAGACCTACTCGGACAAGTGGGTCCTCGACGACTGACGACCCCTCACACGCCGACACGAGACTTTTACCGGCGACACGACTCGGACGGGACGTGACCGACGTGGACGCCGACGCCGTCGCCGGGATGGTCCGCGCCTGCGCCCCGGAGTGGGAACTCCGCGGCTACGAGCGCGCCGAGGAGGGAACCGACTTCGTCGCCGTCGTCGACTGCGCGACGCCCGACGGCGACCGCACCGCCGTGCTGAAAGCGACGACCGCCGGCTTCGTCCGCCCGGAAATCGCCCGCTCGGAGCCGCGCCTGCTCGCGCTCGTCGGTCGCGAGACCTCGATTCCCGTCCCCGAGGTGTACGGCTTCGCGGACGACCACGACGAGTACCCCGCGCCCTTCTACCTCATGGCGTACGCCCCCGGCGAGAACTACGAGGACGACCCGAGCGCGCTCCCCGACGCCGCCCGCGAGCGGGTCGTCCGCGAGGCGGGCGGAAACCTCGCCGACCTCCACGCCGTCGGCGAACTCCCCCGCGTCGGCCGGGTCGGGGTCCGGGACGGCGACCTCGCCGTCCTCGACTACGACGACGGCCCGGCCGACGACTTCCGGGCGCACTTCGCGCGGGGCGTCGAGGAGACGTGCGACGCGCTCGCCGACGGCACCTACTTCCCGGACCGCGCCGACGAGCCGGACCGCTTCGCCGACCTCGCCGACCCTCTCCGCGCGGCGCTGCGCGAGCGGGCCGACGCGCTTCGGGAGCCCGAACCGCCCCGCTACTGCCACTGGGACTACCGCTACGGGAACCTCCTCGTGGACCCGGACACGGGCGAGACGCGCGCGGTCCTCGACTGGGCGAACCTCACCGCGGCCGAACCGGCCTACAACCTCGCGAAGGTCGAGTCGCACCTGTTCGACGCGCAGGCCGACGGCCCCGAGCGCGCCGCCGACCTCCGGGCGCTGTTCCGCGAGTCGTACGCCGCGGCCCGCGACGGCTGGACGTTCACCCCCGCCGTCGAGTCGCGGATGGAGACGTACCTGCTGAAGTGCCGGGCGGAGGCGATGGCGTGTCTGCCGCTGTGGCTCGAGGACGCGACCGCCGAGGAGAAGGACGAGCGCGAGCGGCAACACCGCGACGCGGTCGCCGACGCGCTATAGCTCCGTTTCGGTCCCTTCCTCCTCCTCGTCCGGGAGGTTCCGGAACCCGTCGAGGATGACCTGCTTCGCCACCGCGCCCCGCGTCGTCCAGTGGGTCGCGTAGTCGAGCATGTCGTCGTAGATGTCGGGCTTGCAGCCGGCGGCCTTCGGGTGGCCGCCGCCGTTCACCTGCGCCGCGACCTCGTGGCACCGCTCGAAGGCGTCGGTGCCGCGGATGGAGGCGGAGCCGGCGGGCTTGACGACGACCGCGGCGTCGGTGCCCCGCTCGCGCAGCGCCTCGGCCACCTCGTTCTGCGAACACCGGCCGTAGGTGACGCCGACCGTGACGCCGTCTATCTCCTCTATCTCGGCGCGCTCGACGGCCTTCTCGACGAGCGCCTCCTTCTCGACGCGGCGCTCGGCGAGGTAGTCGAGGACGGCCTCGGGGAGGTCCGCGCCGTGCTCGCGCACGACCGCGACGTACTCCTCGGGGTCCTCCCAGTGGGCGTAGTCCGCGAGGTCGTCCGACCGGGGGTCCTCGCGCAGCCACAGGTCGTGGTCGCGGGTGACGGCCGCGAGTTCGGCGAACCGCGCCGGGAAGTCGGCCTCGACGGAGCGCAGCGTCACGTCCGTCGTACACTCCTCGTCGGAGTCGCCGACGACGAGGCGGACCCCGGCGTCGCGGACGCGCTCGGCGTCCGCGTCGGCCCACTGGTGGTGGTCGAACCACGAGACCGAGTCGGCCCGCTCGACCAGCGTCTCCAGCCCGTCGAGGTCGTCGCGGTCGTCGGGGCACAGGTCGCAGACGTACACCGTCGCGCCCGCCTCGGCGTACTCGGCCAGCCGCGCGACGGCCTCGTCCAGCTGGTGCGGCCCGGCCGGTATCAGCGCCGCCTCGCCGTGGTGTTCGCGCAGGAGGGCGACGCAGCCGAGGCCGTCGGCGTCGGGGTCGGCGACGACGACGGTGTCGGCGCCGTCGAGCGTCTCGCGGGCCTCGCGCTCCGCCTTCTCGGCGTCGAAGGAGTCGGGCGTGAAGAAGCCCGCGCCGGGGAGCAGCGACTTCCGCTCCGTCGAGAGCCGCTCGTCGTCGATGAGTCGGTCGTTCATGCCCTCCGTGCGGGGTGGGCCGGCAAGAAAGCCCGGATTCCGCTCAGCCCTCGACGCCGGCCTCCAGCTGCCGGACCGTGAGCACGGGCACCGGACAGGTGCGGACGACCGCCTCCGCGACGGAGCCGAGCAGGAAGGAGTGTTCCCCGTCCCGCCCGCGCGTCCCCGTGGCGACCACGTCGGCCTCGACCTCGCGGGCGTAGGCCGTTATCTCCGTGGCGGGGCGCCCCTCGCGGACGGCGACGGTGACCTCGCGGTCGCTCGCCCCGCGGACGGCCGCCAGCGACTCCGCGGCCTGCGACTCCAGCGCCGCGTGCACCTCCTCGTGGACGTCCTCGGGGAGCGCGTCCACCCGCGACTCGTCGACGACGTACAGCGCGTGGACCGCCGCCCCGAACGTCGCCGCGAGGTCGAGCGCGGCCTCGACGGCCCGCCGGCCGCTCTCGGAGCCGTCGGTGGCGATGACGACCGTGTCGAACATACGCGCCAGTGGCGCGCGCCGCCGCTTAAATCCCCCCCAGCGTCAGGTAGCCGGCTCAGGCCACGTCCCGGTCGGCCATCGACAGCGACCACGCCCCGAAGTCAGTAGGGTCACAGCCGTCGAGCCGCCGGCCGTCGGGGGTCCGGACGGCCAGCCGGCACCGTCGCGCGGCCGTCGAGAGCGGGAACGCGTCCCCGGCGACGAAGCCGAACGACCGGAGGACGCGCGCCGGTATCGCGTCGCCGGCGACCCGCACCGCGTCGTCGTCGGCCGCGTCCGTGACGACGGCGGCCACGAGCGCCCGGAGCGCGGCCGCGTCGGCGCTCCCGTCGCGCGGCGCGACCGCGAGCAGGTTCGTCCGCGCGACCCCGCCGACCGTCTCCCGGACGGCGACGGCGGCCGCGACCGTTTCCCCGCCCCGGCGGGCGAGGTAGGTCGTCGTCGCCCACGCGGGGTTGGCGAACCGCCACCGGTAGAACGCCTCGTCGTGAACTACGTGGACCGACCCCGGGACGCCGGCGTCGAGGTCCGCGAGCAGTTCCGCCGGCACCGTCTCGCGCCGCTCGACGGACACCTCGGGGTCGGTCCGCGCGAGCCGCGTCCGGGCGCGGGCGTACCCCCGGGCGAACGGAGCAGCGAGCCGTCCCAGCCGCCCGCCGCGCCCCTCCTCGCCGAGCAGCGCCCCGGGGTCGTGTACCCGGTAGTGGTCCACCGGCCCCGGCCCGACCGTCCAGCCGAACTTCTCCACGCCGGGGACGAGCGCCTCGGAGGGGAAGTTGAAGAACAGCGCCGCGCGGTCGGCGTAGCGGTCGAGGAGCGACTCGGTCATCCCCGAGAACACCCCGCGCCGGCGGTGGTCCGGGTGGACGATCCAGTCGGCCGGCTGGAGCGCGAGCGCCCCCGTCCCGCCCCCCGAGACCCGCATCGCGAGACACGGCTCCGCGCCGACGAGCTCCCCGTCGCGCTCGGCGACGACCATCGGCACCGCCTCCGTGTAGGGGTTCTCCTCGAACCGCCACCGGAACCACTCGGTCGTCCGCTCGCGCCCCCACACCGATCGGTACAGGTCGAGGAACCCTTCGGCGTCCCCCGCCTCGTACGGGCGGTACGCGTACGTCTCTCTCTCCGCCGCGAACTGGCTCATCGTCCGAGTCTCCCCGCCCCGGCATTAGAGAATGCACACGCTACCCCGCCGCGCGTCGGGGCGTAGCCCGCGGCTACGCCGCCCCGGACCGGGAGCCTTACCTGCCGACCCGCGGACTCCCGCGTATGCACCTGGGAGTCGTCGGACTCGGGCGGATGGGGCGTATCGTCGCGGACCGCGTGTCGGCGGCGGGCCACGACGTGACGGCCTTCGACGTGAGCGACGAGGCGCTCGCCGACGCGGCCGAGGCGGGCATCGACCCCGCCGAGTCGCTTGCCGACCTCGCCGCCGCCCTCGGCGAGGAGAAGCGCATCTGGCTGATGGTCCCCGCGGGCGACCCGGTCGACGCCGCGCTGGACGAACTCGAACCGCACCTCTCGGGGGAGGACATCGTCGTGGACGGCGGCAACAGCCACTTCTCCGACTCGACGCGCCGGGCGGACGAAACCACGGCCCGCTACCTCGACTGCGGCACCTCGGGCGGCCCCGCGGGCGCGGAACTGGGCTTCTCGCTGATGGTCGGCGGCCCCGCGGACGCCTACGAGGAGATGACGCCCGTCCTCGACGCCGTCGCGACCGGCCCGGACGGCCACGACCGGATGGGCGAGTCGGGCGCGGGCCACTACGTCAAGACGGTCCACAACGGCGTCGAGTACGCGCTGATGCAGGCCTACGGCGAGGGGTTCGAACTGCTCCACGAGGGGCGGTACGACCTCGACCTCGAAGCCGTCGCCCGGACGTGGAACAACGGCGCGGTCATCCGCTCGTGGCTGCTGGAACTGTGCGAGGAGGCGTTCCGCGAGGAGGGAACCGACCTCGGCGACGTGGCCGACCACGTTGCCGGCGGCTCCACGGGGACGTGGACCGTGCAGGAGGCGCTCGAACAGGAGGTGGCCGTGCCGCTCATCTACGCCGCGCTCGGCGAGCGGTTCGACTCGCGGACCCGCGCGAAGTTCTCCAGACGGCTGGCGAACCGCCTGCGCTACGGCTTCGGCCGCCACGAGGTCGCGCGCGAGTAGCAACGGTTCGGGGTTTCCCCGAATCGCGCAGCGTGTGAAATAGTAACGTGGAGTGCTTACGCCGCGCCCGTCGCATCCCGAAGGCATATCCTCGGCCGACCCGGAGCGGGGACCACATGTCGAGCGAGACGCGGTCCGGCGACGAGCGACGCGCGGAGGTACGCGAACGACACCGCGAGACGGCCGAGCAGGTCGTTCCCGACAACACCGGCCTCTACATCGGCGGCGAGTTCGTCGAGCCGGCCGAGGGCGGCACGATAGACACGATAGACCCGACGACGGGCGAGGTGCTCGCCTCGGTCGGCGGCGCGACGGCGGCCGACATCGACCGCGCCGTCGAGGCGGCGTGGGACGCCTACGAGTCGACGTGGTCGGGCTACTCCGCCGGGAAGCGCCAGCGAGTGCTCCTCGACATCGCGGACGCCATCGACGAGCACTCCGGGGAGCTGGCACAGCTGGAGTCGCTGGACAACGGCAAGCCCGTCTCCGAGTCCGGGGCCGACGTGTACCTGGCCGCGGACCACTTCCGCTACTTCGCGGGTATCGTCCGCGGCAACGCCGGGAGCACGATGAACGAGGACTCCCGGCTCGGGCAGGTGCTCAAGGAGCCGTACGGCGTCGTCGGGCAGATAATCCCGTGGAACTTCCCGCTGCTGATGGCGTCGTGGAAGCTCGCCCCGGCGCTCGCGGCCGGGAACTGTTCGGTCCTGAAGCCGGCCGAACAGACCCCGCTGTCGGCGCTCCGGCTGGCGGAGCTCATCGACGACGTGGTCCCGGACGGCGTCGTCAACATCGTCCCCGGCTACGGCGAGGAGGCCGGCCCGCCGCTCACGGGCCACGAGGACGTGCGCAAGGTCGCGTTCACCGGCTCGACGGCGGTCGGCAAGCAGGTGATGAAGTCGGCGGCCGACAACGTCACCGACGTGACGCTGGAGCTCGGCGGGAAGAGCCCCGTCGTCGTCCACCCCGACGTGGACCCGGAGAAGGCCGTCCGGCTCGTCTCGCAGGCCATCTTCTACAACACGGGCGAGTGCTGTGAGGCCGGCTCCCGGCTGTTCGTCCACGACGACATCGCGGACGATGTGCTCTCGGGGCTGGCGGCGGCCGTCGAGGACATGAACGTCGGCGACCCGCTGCTCCGCGAGACGGACCTCGGGCCGAAGGTGTCCCGCGAGCAGGTGGACCGGACGCTCGACTACCTCGACCGCGCCGAGGCCGGCGGCGGCCGCTTCCTCGCCGGCGGCGGCGTCCCGGACGACGACGGGCTCGCCGACGGCTGTTACGTCGAGCCGACGCTCGTCGAGGGGCTGGACCACGACCACGAGGCCGTCCAGGAGGAGATATTCGGGCCCGTCCTCGACGTGTTCCGCTGGGACGACTACGACGAGATGATGGCGCTCGCCAACGACGTGGACTACGGGCTGGCGGGCGGCGTCGTCACCGACGACATGGACGCCGCGGACCGGACCGCCCGCGACATCGAGGCGGGCTACATCTGGGTGAACACCTACCACGACCTCGTCGCGGGGCTCCCGTTCGGCGGCTACAAGCAGTCCGGCATCGGCCGCGAACTGAGCGAGGAGACGCTCGACCACTACCAGCAGACGAAGACCATCAACCGCTCGCGGTAGGCGCGGGCCCGGCGATGCGGCCGGACCGCACCACGCCGCCCCGCTTCGTGCCAATCGCAACGCTATTGAATCCCGTCTCCAAAGTGCGCGTATGGTAGAAACGCTGGGCATCGCCGTCGGCGCGTTCCTCACGCTCGCCGTCGTCGCCCTGCACTTCGCCCGGGGAACCGAGTACGCGACCCCGGACGACATCTCGCAGGAGGTCCTCGAACGGCGCGCCGAGAGCGTGCCCGAGACGGACTTCCCCGAACCGATGAACCGCTCCATCGGCGGGGGCGGCGTCGCCGCCGGCGCGGTCGCCGAGGGCGAGGCCGAGGGCGAACTCGCCGAGGCGGAGGCCGAGGTGGACGACGACCCCGCGGCCATCCCGGACGACGAGGCCGAGGTCTTCGAGGTGGAGTACGTCAAGGAGGGCTCGACCATCGAGGTCAAGGAGAACACCACCCTCCTGGAGGCGGGCGAGGAGCAGGACTGGGACCTGCCGTACGCCTGCCGCGAGGGACAGTGCGTCTCCTGTGCCGGCCACATCACGAACGGCGGCAACTCCGAGGACTACGTCGAACACCACACCCAGTCGATGCTCGGCGAGGCCGAACTCGACGACGGGTACACGCTCACCTGCGTCGCCTACCCCGTCGCCGACCTCTCGCTCGAGACGCGCGAGACGCCGTAGGCTCTCACCTCCGTTCTCTTCGTTCCCCGCGCCCCTAGCGGCCGCTCCGCCCTCCGACACCCGTCTCCCCCTCGCGTTCCCCTTCTCGACTCGTGGCGAGCGGCGTCGCCGTCCCCCCGCCACAGTGACTCGGTTTCGTCCCCCGTCGGACCCCGGAGCGGCGCGGTTCGACGGCCGCCCCCACGCCCGACGGAACTGAAACCAATTACGAAATAACGTCGATATTCGTGATTATTCGATTTACAACGAGCAAAAATCGCTGAATAGTGTATTATATCGATGTGCTTATGTCGGGTGGGCGGTTATCGGCGGGTAGCCACCGGTCGTCGCCCCCGCCGGGGTGGCTCGGGGCCATACACCATGACCCACGACACACTCGTCCTCGGGGGCGGACCGCTCGGTCTCGCGCTCGCGGCAGCACTGGCGGAGCGGGACCCGTCCGTCGCGTTCGTCGACGGCGCCGCGATGGCGACCCGCGCACGCGCGGCGGGCCTGACCGCCCACGAATCGACGCTCGAAACGGCCGCGTCGGCCGTCGACGCCCCGGTCGAAACCGTCGTCGTCGCGACGGACTCGGACGCGCGGAACCTCCTGCTCGCGGCGGCCGCGCCCCGCGAACTCGGGGCCGACACGGTCGTCGCGCTCCTCAACGACCCCGACCGGCGGGCGGCGTTCGACGACGCCGGCATCGAGACCGTCTGCGTCTCCGAGGCCGTCGCCAGAGCGACCGCCGAGTCCGTCGTCCTCGACGCCGCGTTGCCCTCCACCGAGGCCACCGAGGCCGCCGAGGGTCGCGAACGAACGAGGCTCCGCGGCTAATGGGGAAGACGCTCGAACGCGACCTCGGGCTGGCGAGCGTGGTTGCCATCAGTATCGGCGCGATGGTGGGGAGCGGCATCTTCATCCTCCCCGCGCTGGCCGTCGGCATCGCGGGCCCGGCGGTCGTGCTCGCGTACCTCGTCGCCGGAATCCTCGTCCTCCCCGCGGCGCTCTCGAAGGCGGAGATGGCGACGGCGATGCCCGAATCCGGCGGCTCGTACGTCTACATCGAGCGCGGGATGGGCCCGCTGCTCGGCACCATCGCCGGCCTCGGGACGTGGTTCTCGCTGTCGTTCAAGGGCGCGCTGGCGCTCGTCGGCGGCGTCCCGTACGTCCTCCTGCTCGTGACGGTCCCCGACGCGTGGGTCCTGCCGCTGACGCTCGGGCTGGCCGCCGCCCTCGTGGGCATCAACCTCGTCGGCGCGAAGCTCACGGGCCGCCTCCAGGTCGTCATCGTCGCCGTGATGCTCGCGGTGCTGGGCTGGTTCGTCGCCGGCGGCGCGCCCGACGTGGGGAGCGCCAACTTCGCCGGCTTCTTCGCGGAGGGGCCGGGCGGCCTCGTCGCCGCCACGGGGCTCGTCTTCGTCTCCTACGCTGGCGTCACGAAGGTCGCCAGCGTCGCCGAGGAGATAGAGGACCCCGACCGGAACATCCCGCTCGGCATCCTCGGCTCGCTCGCCTTCACCACCCTGCTGTACGTCCTCATCGTCGCGGTGATGGTCGGGGTCGCGGACCTCTCGACCATCGGGGAGACGCTCACGCCGATGGCGGACGTGGCGGCGGTCACCCTCGGCCCGCTCGGCGTCGCCGCCGTCGTCGCCGCGGCCGTCCTCGCGCTGGTCTCGACGGCGAACGCCGGCATCCTGTCGTCCTCGCGGTACCCCTTCGCGATGGCGCGCGACCGGCTCGTCCCCGACTCGCTGGGGGCCGTCAGCGACCGGCTCGGCACGCCCGCGCCGGCCATCACGCTCACCGGGGCCGTCCTGCTCGTGCTCATCGCGTTCGTCCCCATCATGGAGATCGCGAAGCTCGCGAGCGCGTTCCAGATACTCGTGTTCGTGCTCATCAACGCGGCCGTCGTCGCGTTCCGCGAGGGCCACGCCGAGTACGAGCCGAGCTTCCGCGCGCCGCTGTACCCGTGGGTGCAGGTCTTCGGCGTCGTGACCGGGGTCGTCCTGCTCACGCAGATGGGGACCGTCCCGCTGGTCGGCGCGGCGGCCATCGTCGTCGCCGGCCTGGCGTGGTACCTCACCTACGCCCGCCACCGCGCCGAGCGCGAGGGCGTGGCCGTCTCGGCGCTCCGTCGGCGCGTCGGCGACGAGCGCGTCCGCGCGACCCGCGAGGCGCTCGCCCAGCCGGGCTACGAGGTCCTCGTCGCCGTCGGCGAGCGGACGCCCCCCGAGCGCGAGCGCGACCTCGTCCGGGTCGCCGCCGACGCCGCCCGGGCACACGACGGCGGCGTCTCCGTCGTCCGCTTCGACGTCGAGCCGGACCAGGTGCCGCTGACGTACGCGGCGGAGGTCTCCTCGGCCGGCGACGACGCCTTCGAGGCGTTCACCGGGGAACTGGCCGCCGAGACCGACGTGCCGGTGAGCTTCGGCGAGGTCGTCAGCCACGACGCCGCCCACGCCGTGGTCAACGTCGCGGCCGACCACGACGCCGACCTCGTGCTCCTCCCGGCCGACGACCCGAGCTTCGCGGGGAGCCCGCTCCGCGACGACGTCGGGTGGATACGCGACCGCGCGCCCTGCGACGTCGGGACGCTCGCGGGCGGCCCGGTCGGCGAGGTGCGGGACATCCGCGTCGTCACCGGGCGCGGCCCGTACGACCCGGTCAAGCTGGCGCTGGGCGACGCGCTCGCGAGCGCCAACGACGCCCGCCTCCACCTGGAGTACCGGCTCGGCCGCCGCACGACCGACCGCCGGGCCGACGCCATCGACGCCTACCACGGCGAGGTCCGCGACGTCGTCGAGAGCCCCGGCCGGACCGTGGTGGCCCGGCCCGACGGGGGCCGGGAGTCGGCGCCCGACCTCACGCTCGTGAGCGCCGACCACCCGCTCGACGAGGCGCGCCCGGAGCCGGTGTTGACGCTCCACCTCCACGACCGGAACCGGCCGGGGTTCCTCCGCCGGCTCGCGGAACGGCTCGCGTTCTGAGGGCGGGCCGCCCGGCACGGGGCCGGTGCGTCACCCGTCCACACGCGCCCGTAACGAAGGGCACATATCGGGGCGTATCGAGGAACGACTGTGTCAGGCCCCTCCACCGAGAGCAGCATCACGGAAGGGAGCCTCGTCAGGCCCCTGTTCACCCTCGCGTGGCCCATCGTCGTCACCCAGCTGTTGCAGGTCGCGTACAACATCGCCGACACCATCTGGCTGGGCCGGACCGCCGAACCCGCGGCCGCCGTGGGCGCGCTGAGCCTCGCGTTTCCCCTCATCTTCCTCCTGCTCTCCGTCGGCGGCGGCTTCACCGTCGCCGGCTCGACGCTCGTCGCGCAGTACACCGGCGCGGGCGGCGAGGAGTCCGCGGGGAAGGCCGCGGGCCAGACCCTCGCGTTCGTCACCGTGCTGGCCGTCGTCGTCGGGGCCATCGGCTATCTCGGCACCGACGCGCTGCTCGGTCTCCTCCCCGCCGACCCGGAGACGGCGCGGGTCGTCATCCCGCTCGCCTCCGAGTACATGCGGGTGTTCTTCCTCGGGACGCCGTTCCTCTTCGGCTTCTTCGTCTTCTCGGCGCTGATGCGCGGCTACGGCAACACCCGGACGCCGATGCGGGTGATGCTCGTCACCGTCGTCCTCAACGTCGTCCTCGACCCGCTGTTCATCTTCGGGTGGGACGTCGGTCCCCTCGACTTCCCGGCGATGGGGGTGGAGGGCGCGGCCGTCGCCACCCTGCTGTCCCGCGTGGTCGCCACCGCCATCGGCCTGTACGTCCTGTTCGGCCTCTCGGCCGGCCCGGACATCCGGCCCGAACACCTGAACCTCGAACTGGAGTGGGTGCGGAAGATCGTGGACATCGGCGCCCCCTCCGCGCTCGAACAGTCCACGAGCGCGCTGGCGATGATAACGCTGACCGCGATGGTCGCCACGTTCGGCCCGCCGGTCGTCGCCGCCTACGGCCTCGGGAACCGGCTCATCTCGCTCGTCTTCCTCCCCGCGATGGGGCTCGGGCGGGCGACGAACACGATGGTCGGGCAGAACCTCGGGGCCGACCGCGCCGACCGCGCGGAGCGGGCGGTGAAGCTCGCCGCCAGCGTCGGCGCCGGGGTGATGTTCCTCGTCGCGCTCGTCGCGCTCGCCTTCGCCGAGCCCATCGTCGGCGTGTTCATCTCCGCGACCACCGCCGACGCCGTCGAGACGGTGACGCAGGGCGTCGACTACCTCCGCATCCGGACGGTGGAGTTCGCCTTCATCGGCGTGTTGCAGGTCGTCCTCGGCGCGTACCGCGGCGCGGGCAACACCAAGACCGCGCTCGTCTTCTCGCTGATGGCGCTGTGGGTCGGGCGCGTCCCGACCGTCTACCTCCTCGCGTTCGTCGCGGACCTCGGCCCCCGCGGCATCTGGATCGGGATGGCGCTCGGCAACATCGTCGGCGCGATCGGCGCGACGGCGTGGTTCACCCGCGGCACGTGGAAGAACACCGTCGTCGAGGACGAGGCGGGCGAGGGCGCGGCCGCCACGGACTGACCGTTCAGACCGTTTATCGCCCGTGAACGGGCCCCAACGGGCCGAACGGCGTTCCCCGTTGAAGGGGGCGCGGCTCCTCCGACCGAGTACGATGAACCTCGAACGCATCGGCCTCGTCGGCGTCGGCGCGCTGCTGCTCGTCGGTGCCGTCCTCGCGCTCGCGACGGGCGCGGGGCCGGGCAACGCGCCGTCCGGCGCGGCCAGCACGACGACGTATCCGCCCCTCTTGGAGTGGGTCCTGTGGGGAACGCTCGCGCTGTTCGCCGCCGTCGCGGGGCTGTGGCTCGTCCTCACCTACGTCGTGGGCGCGGGCTACGAGCCGCCGGAGCCGGCGTACGGTCCCGAGGAGGTCCAGGTGCGTATCCTCACCGTCGACGCCGAGTCCGTGGTCCGCGACACCGTCGCGGCGCTCCCGGACGCGCTCGACGACGTCCACGTCGTCGCCGAGGGGGCGATGGACGTGCCCGGCGCGGCGGTCCACGTCGTCCCGGACGGCTTCGACTGCGACGCGGTCCGGAAGGGGCGCGCCATCGAGTGGGCGCGGCGCGAACTCGCCTGTGACCGCGAGTTCGTGCTCTACCTCGACGAGGACAGCCTGCTGGAGGACTTCGACGGGATGCCCGACGCGGACGTGGTGCAGTTCCAGGAGCGCCCGCGCCGCACCGGCTCGGCGCTGTCGTACCTCGCCGACGTGTACCGGATGGGCGTCCAGCTCGAACAGCGCGCGTTCGCGCGCCTCTCCGTGCCGCTGTTCGCGTGGGGCGGCGGCATCGCCGTCCGCACGGAACTGGAGGACGCGGTGACGTGGGACCGCGAGACGCTCGTGGAGGACACCGCGTTCGTGTGGGCCGCGTTCGACGAGTACGACCCCGAGTTCGCGCTCGCCGACGCCGTCGCGCGCAACGAGGCCCCGCCGTCGCTGTACGAGATCGCCCAGCAGCGCCGCCGGTGGGCCGCGGGCAACCTCGAAGCCGCCTCGATGCTGCCGGCGCGCTACCGGATACTGACGCGGCTCCGGAACTACGCGTGGGCGCTCTCGCCCGTCGTGACGCTGGTCGCCGTGCCGCTGTCGCTGCTCGGCGTGGTCGTCTACGGCGGCCTGTTCGTCCTGCTGTCGGCGGTGCTCGCGGCGTTCACGTTCCTGTGGTACCTCCGCGGGGCGCTGGCGTACGGCCGCGACGCGGCGAAACTCGCGCTGGCGACGCCGCTCGCGCCGCTCGTCACCGTCGTCCACTCGATGGGGACCGTCGCGGGCATCCTCGCCCCGCCGGACGGCTTCCGCGTGACGACGAAGGTCGGCGCCGAGGAGTAGGCAAGCCCGGCGCGGACCGGAACGCCCATCCCCGCCCGCCGGCCCGGTTCCGGTAATGAGCGTCGCGACGCAGTTGGGCTACATGCTCGCGCTCCTCGCGCTCGGCGCGGGGGCGCGCGCGGTCGGCGTCCTCACCCCCGACCGCCGCGACGCGCTCACCGCCGCCGCCTTCTACGTCGCGCTCCCCGCCCTCGTCTTCGAGTCCACCGTCGGCCGCGCGCTCGAGGAGGTGCTCGTCTGGCGGCTGCTCGTCGGCGTCGTCGTCGTCCTGTTCGCCGCCGCCGCGCTCGGCTGGCTGGTCCACCGCCGGCGCGCGGACCCCGCCCGGCGCGGCGTCGCCGTCGTCCAGTCGTACCACTGCAACATGGGCTTTCTCGGCGTCCCGTTCGTCGCCGCCACCTTCGGCGGCGTCACCGCCGGGAAGGCCAGCGTCGTCCTCGGCATCGGCTCGCTCGTCCAGGTGACGCTCACCGTCCTCCTGCTCACGCGCATCACGAGCGCCGAGGCCGACGTGGCCGCGGAACTGCGCGGCGTCGCGCGCAACCCGGTCCTCATCGCGCTCCTCCTCGGCCTCGCCGGGTCGGCGGTCGGCGTCCAGGTGCCGACGCTCGCCGCGGACGCGCTCTCGGCGGTCGGTACCCTCGCGCTCCCCGTCGCCCTCCTCGCCGTCGGCGCGTCGCTCTCGACGGAGGGCGGCCTCGTCGACCCGCCCGCGGTCGGCGCCGTCGCGGCCGTGAAACTGCTCGCGATGCCCGTCGTCGCGCTCGCCGTCTTCCTCGCGCTCGGGGCCGCCCCGACCACCGTCCGCGCCGGCGTCCTCATGCTCGCCATGCCGACGGCCGTCTCCACGTACATCTACGCCAGCGAACTCGGCGGGGACCGCGACCTCGCGTCGGCCACCGTCGTCGCCACCACCGTCGGGGCCGTCGCCACCCTCTTCGTCGTCGTCCGCGCCCTCGGCGTCGTCGCCTGACGCGTGTCACAACGGTTAAACGGGTCGCCCGGCTGGTTCGGATGAGGGCCCGTAGCTCAGTGGACAGAGTACCTGGTTCCGGACCAGGATGCCGCGGGTTCAAATCCCGTCGGGCTCGCTTCCTCGCTTCGCTCGTCACTCGCCCGCCGTAGCTCGCGGAGCCTCCGGCTCCGCTCGCTCCCGTCGGGCTCGCTTCCTCGCTTCGCTCGTCACTCGCCCGCCGTAGCTCGCGGAGCCTCCGGCTCCGCTCGCTCCCGTCGGGCTCGCTTCCTCGCTTCGCTCGTCACTCGCCCGCCGTAGCTCGCGGAGCCTCCGGCTCCGCTCGCTCCCGTCGGGCTCGCTTCCTCGCTTCGCTCGTCACTCGCCCGCCGTAGCTCGCGGAGCCTCCGGCTCCGCTCGCTCCCGTCGGGCTCGCTTCCTCGCTTCGCTCGTCACTCGCCCGCCGTAGCTCGCGGAGCCTCCGGCTCCGCTCGCTCCCGTCGGGCTCGTCCTTCTACCGCCCGTTTTGCGACCAATCAGTTCCGGCATGTAGGGCACCGATTCGACCCGATTTCGGCGGAGTCGGTCGCTCGCTCTCGCCGCTCTCTCACGAAACACGCCCACTGCTCCCAGACCGCAGCACCGCCGCTCACGAATCAACAGCCGCCCGGCACGCTCGTCGCGTTCGCTCCCTCCTCGGTCGCCCAGGCCGGCCGCTCCAGTTCGGGCGTCGTCGCGTCGTACGCGAAGGTCGTCCGCGACGCCGTCGTCCCCGTCCCAAGCACCCCGGCCAGGAGGTACTGCGCGTACGAGTCGGCCCGCGTCAGCCGCCACGAGACGTTCGCCGCGACGACCGCGTCCGTCTCCGGGTCGGCGCGCACGGTTCCCGAGACGTCCGTCAGCCGGTACGGGGCCCGCTCTCCGTACCAGTCGGCGCGGGGTCGGTACGTCGTCACGTCCGACGCGTCGGTGCTCGTGGCCTCGTACCCCGCGACCCAGAGGTTGTTGACGAAGACCGACGCGGTCCCCGTGACCGGCTCCCCCTCTGGGCCCGTCGTGCGCTCGGTGACGAACGTCACGCAGTCCCCGTCGCGGGACTCGCGGAGGAGGGTCACGCGCTCGGACTCGGCGAGTTCCGCCCGGCGCTCCTCGGCGGCCTCGACTCCTCGGACGGTGAACCGCCGGTACACCGACCCGTTCGGGGACCGGTACCTCTCCGACGCGACGCCGTTCTGGACCACCCGCTGGTACCACGCCCCGTCGGCGGCCACGGCGCCCTCGAACGCGAGCCGCGTCTCCCCCTCGACGACGATGCGGCCGGTCGCGCTGTACGCGTCCGCGTCGCCGACGCCGAACCGTTCGCCGGACGGGTTCGCGCCGTGTGGCTCGGCGAACGAGAACGGGTACGCGACGGAGCAAACGAGCGCCAGACACACCGCTGCGAGCCCCGCGATCAGGAGGCCGGCGGTTCGGTTCCGCATTCGTCCGTTGCTACCGGACGACAGCCACTAAACCGACGTGGCCGCGCTCGCGGACCGTCCGGGGCTGTGGACGCGACCGCACGGCGGGCACGCTCGCCCGCCGCGACCGGAAGCTACACGCCCCCGCGGCCGCCATCGCGGGTGTGTCACCCACTGTCGACGACCTCCGCAACGAGATACGCGTCGCCGTCGGGCGCTACGAGCGCGTCGAGTCCACCGCGTTCACGAAGGAGGCGCTCGCGGCCGTCCTCGACGCCGTCGGCGGGGACGCGGGCGGCGCGCCCCTCCCGCCCAAGGCGGAGATGCGCGCGGGTATCCGTCGCCGCGTCGCGGGGCTGGAGGACGACCCCGAGGCGGCGGCCCGGCCGTTCCGCAAGGCGGACCTCGAAACGCTCGCCGCGGCGCTCGACGGGGAGTAGACGCGCGAGCGCACGGCTCGCGGTGTAGAACACAGTGATAGGCCGGGAAACTGTCGAAGGAACCCGGCCCGCAGGAGTTGAAACCTGCGTATTAGGTCACTGTACGCGAGTCGAGCGCCCGCACGCGGATGAACCCGTCGGTCGGCGCGTCACCCCGCCAGCCGGAGCAGTCCGGCGCCGACGAGGCCGAGAACGAGGAAGACGCCGCCGAGCGCCGCGAGCGCGCCCGCCAGCCCGAGGGTCGCGCCCGCGCCCCCGCCGAGCAGGTAGAGGAAGCCGGCCGCGAGGACGAACAGCGCGGCGACGAAGCCGCCGACGAACAGCGCGAAGTCCGGGTCGGGGGTCACGCCGCGGCGTCCGCGAGCGTCTCGACCAGCCGCTCGGGCATCGAGAGGAACGGCGAGTGGCTCGCGGGGAGCTCGTACTCCGCGTCGACGCCCCGCGCGTCGACCATCGCGGCCTGCTTCTCCGGCGTGATGACGCGGTCCTCGGTACACCGGACGAAGACGCGGCGGACGCTCCCGTGGCCCGCGTCGGTGAGCGCGACCGGCTCCGCGAGCGGGCCGAGAGGTTCGCCCCGGACGAGCGACCGGGCGAGCGCGACCTGGGCCGGCGAGCAGTCGGCGTAGAACAGGTCCGCGAGCGCGTCGCGCTCGACGCGCCCCACGCCGGCGTCCTCGTCGCGGACGAAGGCGCGCGAGATGGGCGACCCCGGCACCCGGTGGTCGAACATCGCGTCGCCGTCCGCGGGCAGGTAGGCGGTGAGGTAGACGAGCGTCCCGACGGCGTCGGGGCGCGCCTCCGCCGCGGCGCTGACGACCATCCCGGCCATGCTGTGGCCGACGAGCGCGACCTCGCCGTCGGCCTCGTCTATCGCCGCGGTCACGGCCGCGACGTAGTCGGCCATCGTCGCCGCGTCGGGCGGCGTCGTGTCGATGCCGTGGGCGGGTAGCTCGACCGGGACCGCCTCGTGGCCGCGGTCCGCGAGCCGCGGGACGACCTCGTGCCAGCACCACGCGCCGTGGTACGCGCCGTGAACGAGGACGAACGTCGTCACGGCGACTCCTCCGTGTCCATACCCTCGGGGCGCGCGGCGCGCGGATAACGGTTCGGTCGCCCCCACGCTTTTGCCCGCCGGAGCCGACCCCTCGCCATGGTCTCCATCCCGGCGGAGTGGACCGACGAGATAGCCCCCTCGACGCTCATGGTCGCCGGCTTCCTGCTGTTCGTGTTCCCGGAGCCGGCCACCTCCGCGCTCGGCGCGGGGCTGATGCTGTACGGCGCCGCGTGGTGGTTCTACGAGTGGGGCCGGCCCTGACTACCGGCCCCCGGTGAAGCGCGCGGGGAGCCGCGCCGCGAGCCCCGACGGGAGCAGCCGCACCAGCCGTTCCGTGAGCCGCGCCACCGGCTTGCGGACGAGCACCCACGCCGTCGATACCGCGAGCAGGCCGAGAACGACCGGCTCGAACGCCGGCGCGACCGCGAGCGTCGGGACGCCGAGGACGGCCGCCAGCGCGAGGTCCTCGGGCGCGCCGTCGTAGGGGACCCAGCGCCGCGGCGCGAGCCAGCGCCCGCGGTAGTGGTCGAAGACCGCCCGCTCGGAGGTCCCCTCCCACGGCCGGAGTTCGAGGCCGCCCCCGAGCGCGTCCATCCCCGAGTGGAGTCCCGCGGCCGCGAGGGCGACCGCGGCGGCGACCGTCGCGGTGCCGGGCGCGACGCTCGCGAGCGCGGCCGCGAGCGCCGCGGCGAGCGGGTAGTACACGGGGAAGTGGAGGGTGCGCCGGTGGTCCCCGTAGAGGTCGAGGTCGGGCACCACGCCGCCGGCCGCGCCCGCCGCCACGGCGACGGGGGCGAGTTCGGGGGCCACGAGCGCGACGGGGGCCGCGAGCGCCATCCCCGCCAGCGCGTGGGTCGTTGCCATCATCGGCGGCCGTACGTTCCCGACCCCTATCGCGCTGTCGGCCGCCCGGCGACACGGTTTATGTCAGTCGCGACCCCCCACCGACCCATGACGCGGCTCGCCGCCCCTCGGGTCCAGCGCGGAGCAACGCGGCTGTTGCAGGCGGCCATCGCGGCGATGCTCGCCGTCGGCGTCGCGACCGCCAACCTCGCCGTGGTGGTGAACGCCGCCCTCTCGCTGGCCGCGACCTTCCTCCCCGCGGCCGTCGCGCGCGACCTCCGGACGAACCCGCCCGCGTGGCTCACCCTGTTCGTCGCCTTCGCGCTCTTCCTCCACACGCTCGGGATGCTCGGCCTCTACGGCGACGTGTGGTGGTACGACCACCTGACGCACACGCTGTCGGCGACGCTCGTCGCCGGGGTCGGCTACGTCGCGGTCCGCGCGCTCGCCGACCACGACGACCGCGTCGTCCTCCCGCCGGAGTTCACCGTCGTCCTCGTCCTCCTCGCCACGCTCGCGCTCGGCGTCGTCTGGGAACTGCTGGAGTTCGCGGCCCGCGGGGCGGCCGCCCTCGTCGGCGCGGAGCCGGTGCTCGTCCAGTACGGGCTGGACGACACCCTCGCGGACCTGCTGTTCGACGCCGTCGGGGCGACCGTCGCCGCGGCGCTCGGCCCCGGCTCCGTCGGCGGCCTCGTGGACGCGGTCCGTGCCCGGCTGGACGAGCGCGGCGGGGACGGCGACCGCGGCCCCGGCCTCGACGCGCTGGTCCGGCGCGACCCGGCGAACGCCCGCCGGTCGTGGCTGGTCCTCGCCGGCCTCGTCGCGGCCGGCGCGGCGTCGCTTTCGACGGGGGCTCTCCTTCCCGCGGTCGCGGCTGGCGGCGTCCTCGCGCTCGCGCTGGTGCCCGCGGTCGCCGTCCGCGACCGCCGGGCGATGCTCCCGTGGCGACTGCTCGCGCTCGCGGCGCTCCCCGCGGCGGCGACGGCGCTCGCCCGGCCGTGGCTCGCGTCCGCCCCGGTCGCCTACCTCGCCGTGGCGGCCGTCGCGCTCGTCGTCGCCGTCGAACTCCACGCGTTCACGCCGGTCGAGATGACCCCCGGCCTCGCCGTCGCGTTCGTCGTCGCGACGACGCTCTCCGCGGCCGCCGTCTGGGCGCTCGTCCGGTGGGCGCTCGACCTGTGGCTCGACACGGGGCTGTTGCTCGCGCCCGGCGTCCCCGAGGCGGCCGTCGAGACGGCGCTGATGTGGGAGTTCGTCGCCGCCGCCGTCGCGGGCGTCGCGGCGGGCGTCGCCTTCGAGCGGTGGCTCCGCCGGACGGCCTGACTCACTCGGGCAACAGCGTCGGCGCGTGCGCCGCGAGCAGGTCGCGCATCCGGGCCACCGCCTCGGCGTCGCGGGTCCGCCCGCCCTCCAACAGCGCCTCCGTCCGCTCGACGGTGCCGCGGGTGTCGCCGTCCACGACGACGACGGGGACGCCCTCGCGCTCGGCGCGGCCGGCGACCGACCCCGACGGCTCGTAGCCGCCCGTGAGGACGAGCGCCCGGACGCCAGGCGCGTCGAGCGCGGCCGTCTGGATGTCCGCGCGGTCGCCGCCCGTCACGACGACGGCGTCCTTCGTCCGGCGGAAGTGCGCCAGCGCGGACTCGCCGCCCATCGCGCCGACGAGGAACCGCTCGACGCGGGCGTCCGTCGCGCCGTCCGTCACGGTTCGCCCGCCGAGTTCCTCCGCGAGTTCGGCGACGGTGACACCGGCCAGCGACGGCTCCCGGGGGACGACGCCGAGGACCGGAACGCCGCGGCGTTCGAGGAACGGGGTCACCTCCTCGGCGACCGTGTCGTACTCGGCGTCGGCGACGGCGTTGAACAGCACGCCCGACAGCCGGTCGCCGAGCGCGTCGGCGGCCGCGAGGACGGTGTCCACGTCGCGCGGTTCCGTGTAGCGGGCGAGCAGCACGACCTCCGCGTCGAGCAGGTCGGCGACGGCCCGCTCGTCCAGCTCGACGGCGCGGCCGGTGTCGGGCGCGTCGGCCCCCTCGACGACCATCGCGTCGCGGCCCTCGGACAGGGTGTCGAACGCCTCGCGCACCCGGTCGCGGAGCGCGTCGGGGTCGGTGCCGCCGCGCATCGCCTCCGCGACGAAGGTGGGCGAGTACACGACCGGCTCCATGTCGCCGGTGTTGTCGTCGAGGTCGAGCAGGTCGCGCGCGAGCAGCGGGTCGCGGTCGAGGGTCTTGCCGACCGCCGACGAGAGGCGCGTCCCCTTCGGTTTCATGTAGCCGACCGACCGGCCGGCGTCGCGGGCCGCGGTCGCGAGCGCGAGCGCGACGGCCGTCTTCCCGGTGCTGGCTTCGGTCGAGGCGACGAGTGTGGTGGATGTCATAGCTTCTCGGGGTCGATGGTGAGCCGCAGGTCGAGCGCCAGCGGCCCGCCCGCGTCTGCGGGTCGGGCCACGAGCGGGTTGATGTCCAGTTCGAGTATCGCGGGGAAGTCGGAGACGAGCGCCGAGAGCCGTTCGAGACACTCCGCGAGCGCCTCGCGGTCGACGGCCGGCCGGCCGCGAACGCCGCGCAACAGCGGTGCGGCGCGTATCTCCGACAGCATCTCGGTCGCCTCGTCGTTCGAGAGCGGGGCGACCCGCGCCGTGGTGTCCTCCAGCACCTCCACGAAGATACCGCCGAGGCCGAACACGACGAGCGGGCCGAACTGCGGGTCGCGGTTCATCCCGGCGATGGTCTCGACGCCGTCGTCGGTGTCGATCCGCTCCTGCACCTGCACGCCCAGCACCGTCGCGTCCGGTTGATACCGATAGGCCCGGCTGACGAGGTCCTCGTAGGTGTCGCGCACGTCGTCGGGCGCGACGCCCACCCGCACCCCGCCGATATCGGACTTGTGGAGGATGTCGGGGCTGACGAGCTTCATCACGACGTCCTCACCCAACTCGGCCGCGAGCGCCTCGGCCTCGCCCGGCGAGTCGGCGATACCGCCCGCCGGCGTCGGGATGCCGTACGCGTCGAGCAGGTCCATCGCCTCCACGCCGAGCGCGTTCGTCTCCCGCTCCCGCACCTGTTCGAGTATCTCCCTCGCGCGCTCGCGGTCGGCGTCGAACTCGCGGGGGGCGTCGAACTCCCTCGCGTCGAGCCGTGCGTAGCGGGCTAGCGCGTCGAGGCCGTCCACGGCCCGCGCCGGGTCGAAGTAGTTCGGGATGCCGGCCTCGGCCAGTCGGTCGGCGGGCGCGGCGGTACGCTCGCCGCCCATGAACGCCGCGACGACGGGCTTGTCGTGCTCGCGGCGGGCCTCGACCACCGCGTCCGCGAGGTCGCCGTAGTCGAGCACCGCGGTGGGGGCGCTGACGACGACGGCCGCGCCCACGCCGTCGTCGTCGAGCACGGCGTCGAGCGCCGTCGCGAACCGCTCCACGTCCGCGTCGCCGATGACGTCCACGGGGTTGTGGACGTTCGCGTTCGCCGGCAGGCGCTCGGCGAGGCGGTCGCGCGTCGCGTCCGCGAAGGAAGCCATCGAGAGGTCGCTGTCGCCGACGGCGTCCGTCGTCATCACGCCCGGCCCGCCCGCGTTCGTGACGACCCCGACGGTCGAATCCTCGGGGAGCGGGAGGCCGTCGAGCGCCTGCGCCACGTCGAACAGTTCCTGTACGCTCCCCGCGCGGAGGACGCCCGCCTGCTCGAAGCCGGCCTCGTAGGCCGCCTCGCTCCCCGCGATGGCCCCCGTGTGGCTGGAGGCGGCCTGCGCGCCCGCCTCGGTGCGGCCGGACTTCACGGCGACGACCGGGGTGTCCGACTCGCGGACGGCCTCGATGAACGCGCGGCCGTCCACGACGGATTCGAGGTACGCGAGCACGACGTTCGTGTCGGGGTCGCGGTCCCACCGGCGCACGAAGTCCGTCTCGTCCATCGCGGCCTTGTTGCCGAGGCTCACCACGTCCGAGAAGCCGAACCCCTCGTCGTTCGCCCAGTCGAGGACGGCCGTGATGAACGCGCCCGACTGGCTCATGAACGCGACCGACCCCGGCGTCGCCATCGCCGGGCCGAAGGTGGCGTTCAGCCCCGACCGGGTGCTCATCACGCCCAGCGAGTTCGGCCCGACGAGGTCGATGCCGTACGCCTCGGCGGCGGCGACGAGGTCGCGCTCGCGGGCGGCCCCTTCGGCTCCGGCCTCGCCGAACCCGGCGGTGATGACGGCGACGGCCGGCACGCCGCGCTCGCCGGCCTCGCGGACCACGTCGAGGACGGCGTCGGGCGGGACGACCACCACCGCGAGGTCCACGCGGCCGGGGACGCTCGCGAGGTCGGGGTGACACGGGTAGCCCAGCACGCTGTCGCGGCCGGGGTTCACGGCGGCCACGTCGCCGTCGAACCCGTCGAGGTTCGACAACACGGCGCGGCCGACCGAGCCCTCCCGGTCCGTCGCGCCCACGACGGCGACCCGCTCGGGGGCGAACAGCGCGTCCCGGCGCTCGGTCTCGGTGTTCTCCTGCACGCGCGACCACTCGCCCCCCGCGCCGATAAGTGTACGCCGGCTAGCAGCCGTCGCAGTCGCAGTAGGTCGCGCAGACGGGGTTGTCGCAGTCGGGCGACCGCGCCGTGCAGAACTCCCGGCCGTGGGTGATGAGCAGCACGTGCAGCGGGTACTTCAGGTCGTCCGGCACCAGGTCGTCGAGCAGGTCGTGGACCCGCGCGTTCGAGGCCGACTCGGCCACCAGTCCGAACCGCTTGGAGACGCGCTCGACGTGGGTGTCGACGGCCATCGCCGGCTTGCCGAAGTGGAAGTTCAGGACGACGCTCGCCGTCTTCGGCCCGACGCCCTTGATGTCCGTGAGCCACGCCTTCGCCTCGTCCGTCGGCATCGCGTCGAGGAAGGCGAGCGAGTACGCGCCGCCGGTCTGCTCGCGCACCGCGGCGAGCGCCCGCTGGATGCGCTCGGCCTTCGTGTCCGGCAGCCCCGCGACCCGTATCGTCTCCGCGAGTTCGTCGTGCGGCGCGTCCTCGATGGCCCGGAAGTCGGCGTAGCGGTCGAACAGGCTGTTCGCCGCCCGGCGGGTGTTCTCGTCGGCGACGTTCTGCGAGAGGATGGTCGTCAAAAGCTGGCGCACGCCGTCGCCGGGCGCGGCGTCGCTGCCGTGTTCCCCGTCGCGTTCCGCGGGTCCGTGGAGGTCGACGAGGTCGTCGTGGAGCCGTTCGACGGCCGCCGCGTCCCACTCGGTCATGCTCGAACGACGACCGCGCGCGGTTTCAACGCCGCGCTCGCGGCGAACCCGTAGCCGTAAGCCCGCCGGGGCCGACGACCCCGTGTGTACGACGTTGGACTCGTCGGCTGCGGCGTCATCGGGACCCGGCTGGCGGAGACGTTCGCCGCGCACGACGCGACGCGCGTGGCCGCCGCCTGCGACCGCGACCCCGACCGGGCCGACGGCTTCGCCGCCGACTACGACTGTGCCGCCTACACCGACCACGCCGCGATGTTCGCGGACGCCGACCTCGATATCGCCTACGTCGGCGTCCCGCCCGTCGCCCACCGCGAGGTAGCGACCGACGCGCTCGACGCGGGCCTCCACACCATCTGCGAGAAGCCGCTCGCGCCCGACGCCGACGAGGGGGAATCCCTCGTCGCCGCCGCGGAGGCGAGCGACTGTGTCACCGCCGTGAACCTCCCGTTCCGCTACACCGAGGGGTTCGTCGAGCTGCGCGAGCGCGTCGGGGCCGGGGACGTCGGCGACCCCCGGCGCGTCGAACTCGACTTCCGGTTCCCGCGGTGGCCCCGCGAGTGGCAGGACGTGGGCTGGCTCCGCGGCCGCGAGCAGGGCGGCCCCGTCAGGGAGGTCGGCACCCACTTCCTGTTCGGCGTGCAGGAGCTGTTCGGCCCCGTCGAGCGGGTCGCCGCCGAGGTCGAGTACAGCGGCCCCGACACGTACGAGGAGTCCGTCGTCGCGACGTTCGAGGCCGGCGGCGTCGCCGGCACGTTCGACCTGCTGTGCGACTGCGACGTGCCCGAGGAGAACGTCATCGAGGTCACCGGCACGGAGGGCTCGCTCGCCCTGACGGACTGGTACCGGCTGGTCGCCGACCGCGGGACCGACGACGAGCGCGTCCTCGTCGACGAGCGCTCGTCCACGACGGCCGCGCTGGTCGAGGCGTTCGTCGCCGAGATAGAGGGCGAGGGCGGCGACCTCGTCTCCTTCCGCGAGGCGAACCGCGTGCAGCGGGTCGTGGACGCGATACTCGCCGGGGAGGGGCGGAGCGTCGCGGTCGAAGGCGGCGCGGATTAACAATCGAAAGGCACAGAATTACTAGTCCTTAGTCTCGGAGCCCCGTTTCGTAGCAGCCGGATTAATACCTCCCGAGCGGCTAGCTCGGACCAATGAGCGACTCCACGCCCTCCGACGGCACGCCCGGAGGCGACCGCGACCCCGACCGCGTGCGGCTCTCCGTTCCCGACATGGACTGCGCCTCCTGCGCGCAGAAGGTGGAGCGGAGCGTCCGCGACCTCGACGGGGTCCGCGAGGTGGACCCGCGCCCGACGACGGGCGTGCTCGCCGTCGAGGGCGACGGCCTGACGGCCGCCGACGTGACCGAGCGGGTCGAGGCGGCCGGCTACGCCGTCGAGCGCGGCGACGGCTCCGCGACCCTCTCGGTTCCGGACATGGACTGTGCCTCCTGTGCCGACAAGGTGACGAACGCGCTCGGGCGCGTCGGGGGCGTCGGCGACATCGACGCCCGGCCGACGACCGGCGAGGTGACGGTCGGCTACGACCCCGAGCGCACGGACCTCGACGCGCTCGTCGCGGCCGTCGAGGCCGCGGGCTACGAGGTGGTCGAGAGCGACGACGGCGACGACGAGCGCTCCGGCGCGTGGACCAGCGCCCGCGCGCTCCGCACCTACCTCGCGGGCGCGCTCACCGTGGTCGGTATCCTGCTCGCCAACCCCGTCACGGGGTTCGAGGGGCCGGCCGTCGCGCTCGGCGGTCGCGCCGTCCTCGTCGGCGACCTCGCGTACCTCGCGGCGGTCGCCGTCGCGGGAACGACGGTGTTCAGGAACGGCTACTACTCGCTGCGCCAGCGGAGCCTCGACATCGACCTGCTGATGAGCGTCGCCATCCTCGGCGCGCTGATAGCGAGCGTCGTCTTCGCGCAGGCGCTCTACTTCGAGGCCGCGATGCTCACCGTGCTGTTCTCGGTCTCGGAACTGCTCGAACGCTACTCGATGGACCGGGCACGCAACTCCCTGCGCGAACTGATGGAACTCGCGCCCGACGAGGCCGTCGTCGTCCGGGACGGCGAGGAGGTCACCGTCCCGGCCGACGAGGTGGCCCGCGGCGAGGTCGTCGTCGTCCGCCCCGGCGAGAAGATACCCCGTGACGGCACGGTCGTCGAGGGGACGAGCGCCGTCAATCAGGCCCCGGTCACGGGCGAGTCCGTGCCCGTGGACAAGACCGCCGGCGACGAGGTGTACGCCGGCACGGTGAACGAGGGCGGCTACCTCGAAGTCGAGGTGACGAGCGAGGCCGGCGAGGACACCGTCTCGAAGGTGGTCGAACTCGTGGAGGCCGCACAGGCCGACCGCACCGACCGCGAGCAGTTCGTCGAGCGGTTCGCCGGCTACTACACCCCGGTCGTCGTGACCGCCGCGGTGCTGCTCGCCGTCGTCCCGCCGCTCGCCTTCGGCCTCGCGTGGAGCACCTACGTCGTCTACGGGCTGACCCTGCTCGTGCTGGCGTGTCCCTGCGCGTTCGTCATCTCGACGCCCGTCACGGTCGTCTCGGGCATCACCAGCGCGGCGCGCCACGGCGTGCTCGTGAAGGGCGGCCGCCACCTCGAATCGATGGGCGCGGTCGACGCCGTCGCCTTCGACAAGACGGGGACGCTCACGAAGGGCGAACTCACGGTGACCGACGTGGTGCCGCTGGGGGACAACACCGAGGCCGACGTGCTCCGGTGTGCCCGCGGGCTGGAACTCCGTTCGGAACACCCCATCGGGGACGCCATCGTCGCCCGCGCCGAGGAAGCGGGCGTCGCCGAGCGCGACGTCGAGGCGTTCGAGTCGCTCACCGGCAAGGGCGTGACCGCGGACCTCGACGGGACGCCCCACTACGCCGGCAAGCCGGGGCTGTTCGCGGACCTCGGGTTCGACCTCTCGCACGTCCACGCCGCCACCGACGGCGGCGTCGTCACCCGCACCTCCCGCGACCTCTGTGCGCGCAACGACTGTCTCGACCTGCTCTCGGACACGGTGCCCGCGCTCCAGTCCGAGGGGAAGACGGTCGTCCTCGTCGGCACCGACGATGAACTGGAGGGGGTCGTCGCCGTCGCGGACGAGGTTCGCCCGGCCGCCAAGCGCGCCGTCGCCGCGCTCCGCGAGGCCGGCGTCCACACCGTGATGCTCACGGGCGACAACGAGCGCACGGCCCGCGCCGTCGCCGCCGAGGTGGGCGTGGACGAGGCCCGCGCGGAACTCATGCCCGAGGACAAGGTCGCCGCCGTCGACGCGCTCTCCGACGAGTACGGCACCGTGGCGATGGTCGGCGACGGCATCAACGACGCGCCCGCGCTCGCGGCCGCCGACGTGGGCATCGCGATGGGGGCCGCGGGCACCGACACCGCGCTCGAAACCGCCGACATCGCCCTGATGAGCGACGACCTCTCGCGGCTCCCCTACCTCCACACGCTCGCCCGCCGGGCGAACACCACCATCCGGCAGAACGTCTGGGCCAGCCTCGCCGCGAAGGCCGCGCTGGCCGTCGCCGTCCCCTTCGGCCTCGTCCCCATCTGGGCCGCCGTGCTCGCGGGCGACGCCGGGATGACCGTCGGCGTCACCGGCAACGCGATGCGGCTGGCCGGCATCGCCCCCGAAGGAACTGACGCGGACGCGGACGCGGTCGAGGCCCCGTCCGGTCCGGCCGTCTCGGCCGACTGATTCTCCCCCTCACTCCGGCGCGACGCCCCCGACGAGGTCGTTCAGCCCCGCTATCTCCCCGTCGCCGACGGCGTGTCCGAGGTCCGGGTACGTCTCGGCCCGTACCTCGGCGCCCATCGCGCGGAGCACGTCGGCCGTCGCCGCGACGTGGGCCGGGCCGACGTACGGGTCCTCGTCCCCGACACCCAGGAACGCGGGCGTGCCGGCGAGCGACCCGTCGCGGGGGTCGAGCGCGTCCGTCGGGCCGAGCAGGCCCCCCGCAAGCAGGCCGAGGCCGCCGAACCGTTCCGGCCGCCGGGTCGCGTACTCGGCGGCGACGGCCGCGCCCTGCGAGAACCCGGCGAGGACGGTCCGGTCGGGGGCGATACCCGTCTCGGCGGCGAGGGCGAGCGCCCGCTCCACCTGCCCGAGCGCCGATTCGACGAACGCCTCGCGCCGCTCCGTGACGGGTTCGGCGAACCCGCCGGGGTACCAGACGCGGCCCGCGGCGGCGGGGGCGACGTAGAGCACCCCTCGACGGTACACGTCGTCCACGAGCCGCAGGATTCCCTCGGGCGAGTCGCCGCGGCCGTGGAGGAGGACGACGGCCGCCTCCGCCGCCTGCGGGGGCGCGCCGGCGGTCCGTATCGGCTCGTCGGCGTGCGGGTCGATGCTCATAGCGGGGGCAACTGCGACTCGATGAGGTCGCGGTCCTCCTCGAAGCGGTCGGGGAGGTAGAGGTGCTCGCCGGGCGCTGGGTCGCCCGCCGTGAGGTCCGTCGGTTCCGTCGCGAGTTCGAACAGGATACCGCCCGCGCCCCGGACGTACAGCGAGCGGTAGAACTCCCGGTCCTTCACGTAGGAGACGCGCGCGTCCTCGCGGTCGGCGAGCACGTCGCGCCACTCGTGGAGCGCCTCGTCGCTCTCCACGCCGAACGCGACGTGATGTATCGTCCCGGCGCCCTCGCGGCCGAACGGGGCCTCCCGGTCGAGGAGGTCCACGACGCCGCGACCCGTCTCGTAGCGCACGCGGTCGCCCTCCTGGCCGCCGCGCTCGAACCCGAACGTCTCCAGCAGGCTGGCGGTGACGAACGGGCTGGCCGAGAGCAGGGAGACGCCCGCGACGCCCCGAATCCCGTGTTCCGCGGGCACGTCGCCGCCGTCCCACGGCTCCGCGTGGGCGCGGGCGGTCACGAGTTCCAGCCGGGTGCCGTCCGGGTCGCGCACGGGGAGGGCGCGTTCCGCGAAGCGTTCCTCGACCGCCCCGACCTCGGCGCCCGCGTCCGCCAGGCGGTCGCGCCAGTAGCCGAGCGACCCCGCCGGCACCGCGAGCGAGGCGTCGGCTATCTGCGGGCGGCCCACGCGGCCGTCGGCCTCGTCCGGGAACGGGAAGGAGGTGAGCACGCTCCCCGCGCTCCCGGTCGCGTCGCCGTAGTGGAAGTGATACGAGAAGCGGTCCTCCAGGTCGACGGTCCGCTTCAGGAAGCGGAGGCCGAGCGTGTCGGCGTAGAAGCCGACGTTCGCCCCCGCGTCGCGGACGATGCCGGTGACGTGGTGGATGCCGCGGACGGTCGGTCGCACGTCCGGAGTTGGGTACCGCGCCGGATAAGTACGGTAGCGACACGCGCGTCACCGGTCGCGCCGCAACAGCGAAGGCGCCCCCGCGGCTCCGTCGGGTATGGACTCGCGAACCGTCGCCGGCGGGGGCGGCGTCGACATCCGCGTCGACGCGTACGGTCCCGCCGACGCCCGGCCCGTCCTCATGCTCCACGGCTACTCGCAGTGCCGGCTGGCGTGGCGCGGACAGTACCGCTCGTCGCTCGCCGACGACTACCGACTGCTGTGCGTCGACCTCCGGGGCCACGGCGCCTCGGACAAGCCGCGCGACGCCTACGACGACCCGGCGCTGTGGGCCGCCGATATCGAAGCCGTCCTCGACGCCTTCGGCGCCGAGGACGCCGCCGTCGTCGCGTGGTCGTACGCCGGCCTCGTCGCGCTCGACTACCTCGCGGAGCGGGGGACGGACCGCGTCGCGGGCGTCGACTTCGTCGGCGCGGTGTCGAGCATCGGGTCGCCCGAGGCGACCGCCCGCCTCGGCGAGGAGTACGTCGGGCTGATGGGCGACCTGACCGCGACGGACGCCGAGGCGTCGATGGCCGGCGTCGAGGGGCTCGTGCGCGTCTGTCGCGCCGGGGAGCCGTCCCCCGAGGAGCTGTACCTGGAGATGGGGTACACCGCCGCCGTCCCGCCGCACGTGCGCGACGCGCTCCGGTCGCGGACGGTGGACCGCGAGGACACCCTCGCCGGGCTGGAGGTGCCCGTCCTGTTCACCCACGGGAGCGAGGACGCCGTCGTCCTCCCCGAGACGGAGGCGCACCACGCCGACCTCCTCCCCACCGCCGAGCGCTCGGTGTACGAGGGCGTCGGCCACTCCCCCTTCGCCGAGGCGCCCGACCGCTTCAACGACGAGCTCCGGGCGTTCCTCGACTCGCTGTAGTCACCACGCCCGTTCGAGGACGGACTCGATGGCGGCCGTGTCGAGGTCGAGCCCGCGGGGCGCGGCGTCGAGCAGGCGGTCGTCGGCTATCTCGGCCGCGACGGCCCCCATGTCCCCCCGCGAGAACCCCTCCAGCGTCCGCAGTCGCGCGGGCAGGTCCAGCGCGTCGCGGACGGACTCGACGCCCGCGACCACCGCCTCCGCCTGTTCGTCCGGCGACAGCGCGGCGGCGTCGGCCCCGAACGCCTCGGCGAGCAGTTCGCGGCGGCCGTCGACGTGCTCGAAGACGTACCGGAGGACGTGGGGCGCGAGTATCCCGTGGGCCGTCCCCTGGTGGGCCTCGTAGTCGTGCGAGAAGCCGTGCGCGAAGGCGTGTATCACCGACACCCGGTAGCGGCCCGGCGTCGAGATGCCGTACTGCGCGAGCAGAACGCCGTCGACGGCCGCCGCGAGCTGTTCGTCCGACGGGTCGCCGCCGGCCAGCGCGCCCGCGTGGTCGGTCACCAGTCCGACGGCGCGCGAGGCGGTGCCGTCGGTGATGGGTGTCGAGTACGGCGAGTACAGCGCCTCGACGGCCTTGTCGAAGCCGTTCATCGCCGACGCCGCGAGCACGCCCGCGGGCGTCTCGCGGAACAGGTCCGTGTCGTAGAAGAGCGCCTCGGGCATCAGCCGGCGGTCCGCGATGTCGCCGTTGGGGAGTTCGTCGTCGGGCGCGGCCTCGGGGTCGAGCGCGAGCTTCGAGCCGGCGATGGCCGACAGGTCCGCGCCCGCGAGCGTCGTCGGGACGGTGAGCGTCGGCGTCGCGCCGCCGTCGGGGGCGACGACCACCTCGCCGCGGGCGACCATCCGTTCGGCGGTGTCGCGGAGCGGGCCGTCGTGTGAACACAGCGCCGCCGCCGCCTTCGCCACGTCGAGGCTGCTGCCGCTCCCGACGGCGACGAGCGCGTCCGCGTCCTCGCGCCGCACGCGCTCGGCCGCGGAGAGCGCCTCCGCGAGGTACTTGCCGGGCGTCGTCCCCGCGAACTCCCCGACGAGGCGGTCGCCGAGCGCGTCGCGCACCGGCCCCATCACCGCCGGGGTCGACCCGACCGTCCGGCCCGTGACGACGAGCGCGCGCTCGTAGCCGCGCGCGTCGAGTTCGTCGCCGAGCCTCGCGACGCGGCCGGGGCCGCTGTGTATCTTCCCCGCGGCGTAGTCGAACTCGAAGCCGGGCGCCGGGTCCGTCTCCATGCCGGCGGTCGGCGCGGCACCGGGATAAGCGTGGTCGCAGGCGGGAGAACCGCCGCCGCCGGCGGTTTATATGTGCGTCCGCGCCCCACCTCCGGTCATGACAGCAGACGCGCGGAGGCCGGCACCGTGACCGTCGTCGACATGGAGACGGCGATAGACGGGGCGCTCTCGGACGGCGACAGCCTCTACCTCGGCGGGTTCACCCACCTCATCCCCTTCGCGGCCGGCCACGAGATAATCCGGCAGGGGTACGACGACCTCCACCTGGTCCGGGCGACCCCGGACCTCGTGTACGACCAGCTCATCGCCGCCGGGTGTGCGACCGCGGTCACCTTCTCGTGGGCTGGCAACCCCGGCGTCGGGAGCCTCCGGGCGTTCCGCCGCGCGGTCGAGGACGGGGTCCCCCACGAGGTCGAGATAGACGAGTACTCCCACTTCGGGCTGACCTCGCGGCTCTCCGCCGGCGCGCGGGACCTCCCGTTCGTTCCCCTGCGGACGTTCCTCGGGTCGGACTACCCCGAGGTGAACGACAACATCCGCGTCGTGGAGAACCCCTACGACCCCGACGAGGAGGTGGCCGTCGTGCCGCCGCTGAAGCCGGACGTGGCCGTCGTCAGCGCCCAGCGCGCCGACGAGGACGGTAACGCGCAGATATGGGGCATCCAGGGCGAGATCGTCGAGGCCGCGATGGCCGCCGACACCGTCGTCCTCACGGTCGAGGAGGTGGTCGACGAGTCGGTCGTGCGCTCGGACCCGAACCGGACCGTCATCCCGGACGACGCGGTCGATTTCGTCGTGGAGGAGCCGTTCGGCGCGCACCCCTCCTACGCGCAGGGGTTCTACGACCGCGACAACGACGCCTACCTGGAGTGGGACGAGGTGTCGGGCACGCACGAGGACACGCTGGCGTGGCTCGACGAGTGGGTCCACGGCGTCGAGAACCGCCGCGAGTACATGGAGAAACTCGGCGCGGAACGCCTGCTCGACCTCCTGCCGAAGCGGAACTACGCGACGCCGGTGGACATGGGGGGGTACTGAGATGGCCGACTACACCGACACCGAACTGATGATAGCCCGCGCCGCCCAGGAACTCGGCGACGACGACACCGTCCTCGTCGGCGTCGGCGTGCCGAACATCGCCTGCAACCTCGCCAAGCGGACGGGCGCGCCCGGCCTGCGGATGATATACGAGTCGGGCACCGTCGATTCGGACCCCTCGTCGCTCCCGCTCTCCATCGGCGACCCCGTCCTCGCGTCGAACGCGCGCAGCGTCGTGCCGATGGTGGACGGCTTCGGCTACTACCTCCAGGCGGGCCGCATCGACGTGGGCTTCCTCGGCGGCGCGCAGATAGACAAACACGGCAACATCAACTCCACCGTCATCGGCGACTACGACGACCCGGACGTGCGCCTGCCGGGGAGCGGCGGGGCCTGCGAGATAGCGAGCAACACCGAGCGCACGCTCGTCATCACCCCCCACAGCGAGCGACGGTTCCCCGAGGAGGTGGACTTCGTGACGAGTCCGGGCTACGTCGGCGGGCGCGAGGGCCGCGAGGAACTCGGCCTGCGCGGCGGCCCCGAGGCCGTCATCACCGACAAGGCGGTCATGGAGTTCGACGACGCCGGCGAAATGTACGTCACGTCGCTCCACCCCGGCGTCTCCCGGGAGGACGTCCGCGACGCCACCGGCTGGGACATCTCGTTCGCCGACGAGGTGGCCGAGACGCCCGTCCCGACCGACGAGGAACTGCGGCTCATCCGGGAGGAACTCGACCCCGACGGGGTGTACACGGGCGGCGGGGAGTAGATAAACACGCGAGATACCGCGGGAATCCTCCCCTATGACAACGCTGTCCACGGTATCGGTCGTACCCGTGGGTGTATCATGGTAGCAGTCGACGGCATCCACCACGTGACGGCGTTCTCGGACGACCCGCAGGAGAACTACGACTTCTTCACGAACGTGCTCGGCCTCCGCTTCGTGAAGCGGACGGTGCGGTTCGACGTGCCCGAGAAGATATACCACCTCTACTACGGCGACGAGGACGGCACGCCCGGCACCGTCGTGACCTACTTCCCGATGTCCAACATGGAGATGGGCCAGGGACAGGTCGGCAAGGGGCAGATGGAGTCGACCCGGCTCGTCATCCCCGAGGGGTCGGTCGAGTACTGGACCGACCGCTTCGACGACCACGGCGTCGAGTACGCCGTGAGCGAGCGGTTCGACGAGACGGCCGTCGCCTTCACCGACCCGGACGGCACCCCGTACGAACTCGTCACGGGCGAGTCCTCCATCGAGCCGTGGGACGGCGGCGACGTGCCCGAGGAACACGGCATCCGCGGCTTCCACTCCGTCGCGCTGCTGTCGGCCGACCCCGCCGGCACCATCGACGTGCTGGAGACGATGGGCTGGGAGCGCGTCGGGATGCACGAACACTTCCAGGCGGCCGACATCGTCCGCTACCGCTCGCCGGTCGACGGCGCGCACGCGAACGTGGTGGACGTGCTCATCCGGCCCAACGCCCCGGAGGGCCGGCAGGGCATCGGCACGTACCTCCACGTCGCGTTCCGCGTCCCGAACAACTGGGAGCAGGACACCGTCGCCGAGGCGCTGGAGGCGAACGGCCACATCCCGACCTCGCGGAAGGACCGGGACTACTTCCGCTCGCGGTACATCTCGGAGCCGGGCGGCGCGGTCTTCGAGTTCGCGACGACCGACGGGAGCTTCGACGTGGACGAGCCCAAGGAGGAACTCGGCGAGAACCTCGTCGTCCCCGAGTGGCTCGACGTGGACCTCGAGTACATCGAGGAACAGCTCCCGCCGCTCGAAACCAACTGACGGAACCGCCGCGACCGCGACGGCTTTCCGGCGCCGTCCCCTCCCTCCGGTATGTCCGACCCCCGCGCCGCCGAGCGCGTCGTCCACCCCGGCGGGATGAACGCCAGCCGCGTGATGCCCACCGGCGCCCGCGACCACCTCGACCCGTTCGTCGTCTTCGAGCGCTTCTACATCGAGCCCCACCAGGGGTTCGACACCCACCCGCACCGCGGCTTCGAGATAATCTCGTACATGCTGGAGGGCGCGATGGCACACGCCGACTCGATGGGCCACGAGAGCGTCGCCCGCGAGGGGGACGCGATGCGCGTCACCACCGGCTCCGGGATGCGCCACTCCGAGATGCCCGACGAGGGCGCGGCCTGTAACGGCCTCCAACTGTGGGTGAACCTCCCCCGCGACGAGAAGACGGTCGAGCCGAGCTACGAGGACGCGAGCGCCGAGGAGCTCCCCGTCCGCGAGACGGACGGCGCGACGGTCACCACCGTCGTCGGCGAGGGGTCGCCGCTGTCGCTCCACACGCCCGTCTCCTACGAGGTGGCCGCGCTCTCCGGCGCGTGGACGTGGTCGGTGCCCGAGGGCTGGAACGGCTTCGCCTACGGTATCGACGGCGAAGGGACCGCCGACGGGGAGGCGTTCGGGGGCGGCGACTTCATCGACGTGGAGGGCGGCGGCGAGACGGCCTTCGACGGCGAGGGGCTCCGGGTCGCCTGTATCGCGGGCCGGCCGCACGGCGAGCCGATACGTCAGCGCGGGCCGTTCGTGGAGTAGGTCGCTCCACGAGCGACGGAACACGAGGCCGGCATCGCCGGCCGAGGAAACCGCGCCGCGACCCGGCGGTGACACCCCCGTCACCCGTGGACACGGGTGTCCGCGACGGCTTATGCCGGCGGCGCGCGAAGGGGGAGTATGTCACAGCAGTCCGACCGGCCGCCCGTCACCGCCGACCTGCCCGAGGCCCCGTTCCACACCACCGGTACCGATCACATCACCGTCTGGGGGTCGAACGAGGCGGACACCGTCGCCTTCTACCGCGACCTCTTGGGGATGCCGCTCGTGCTCCGCCAGCCGAACCTCGACGACCCCTCGCAGACGCACCTCTTCTTCGACACCGGGGACGGGCGCATCCTCACCTTCTTCGTGAGCGACGACCGCGACTCCGCGCGCGCTCAGCGCACCAGCACGGGCGCGGTCCACCACCTCTGTTTCAGCGTCGACCCGGAGGAGTTCGAGGAAGTCATGGCGGCCATCGAGGAGGACGGCCGCGGCTACAACGTCTTCGACCGGGGTATCTTCCACTCGCTGTACACCCGCGACAACAACGGCCTCGTCATCGAGCTCTCGACGGACAAGTACGAGATCCCCGACGACCGGCGCGGCGAGGTGCTGGCGACGGCCCAGCGGCTCCGCGAGGAGGACGGCGCCGACTACGCGGAGGACGAACACATGCGCGCGGCCATCGAGGAACTCGGCATGGAGGTCGTCGAGTACGACCTCCCCGACGCCGAGACGGGCGTCGGCGGTATCTGACCGGGCGAGAATTCTGTCGCCGCCTCCCGGACGGGAAGGTTCAAACCCCCGCGCGCTGTACGGTCGGCGTGAACGATTCCGCGGCCGTGCGCGGCGACGGCGGCCCGAAGCTCACCGACGAGGAGCGGCGCGTCGTCGAGGCCGCTCTCGACGCCGGCTACTACGAACAGCCGCGGAGGACGACCCACACCGAGGTCGCGACGATGGTCGGCTCCGACCCGGTGACCGTCGCGCGGACGCTCCGGCGCGCGGAGCGGCGGGCGCTCCGCGAGCTCTCCCTCACCGGGGAGTGAAATCCTTGTAGCGGGGTTACAGGTCCTGCATCAGCCGGGCGAACTCCTCGGGACCGAGGTCCGCGAGCAGTTCGTCGGCCTCGTACCGGAGCCGGTCGCGCCGGTCGGTCAGCTCGCCGAACTCCTCGCTGTCGGCCAGCTCCGAGTCGGTGTGTCGCTCGCGCAACAGCTCGACCTTCCGCGTCGTGGCCTCCAGTTCGGCGATGCGCTCGTCGTACGCCGAGCGGTCGAGCAGGCGCTCGATGACCGCCCGCAACTCCTCCTGCCCGACGGGCTTCTCCAGGTAGTCGTCGAACGGCATGTCCACCACGTCGAACGTCGGCGCGACGCCGGTGACCATCGCCACGCGCGGCGAGTGCTCGCCCTCGCGCACCCGTTCGAGCACCTCGTCGCCGTTCATCCCCGGCATCTGCCGGTCGAGCAGTATCACGTCCACCTCGTCGTCGAGCGTCTCCAGGGCCGCCTCGCCGGAGGTGGCCGTGCGCACGTCGTACCCGTCGAGCCAGAGGTCGAACGCCTGCGTCACGCGCTCCTCGTCGTCGACGACGAGGACGACCGGCTCGCGGCCGTCGTCGCCCGCGCCGTCCGTCGAGAGCCGGTCGTTCGAGGCCGCGGTCACCGCGTCACCACCTCGTGGAACTCGAAGCGGGCGCCGCCGTCGTCGCTCTCGCCCGCCCCGACGCGCCAGCCGTGGGCCGTCGCCACCGTCTCGACGATGTTCAGGCCGATGCCGGTCCCTTCGTCGGCGGTCGTGTAGCCGTGCTCGAACAGGCGGTCGGTCTCGACGCCGTCGAGCCCGCGGCCGTCGTCCTCGACGTAGAAGCCGTCGGGGAGCGCCCCGACCCGCACGCTCCCGGCGTCGGCGTGGTCGTCGACGTTGCGGAAGAGGTTCTCAAGCAGCGTCCGGAGCCGCTCGGGGTCGGCCACCAGCCGCCGCTCGTCGGTCTCGAACGTCTGGTCGCCGCCGGCCACGTGCCACGCCTCGTCGGCGACGGTTGCGAGCGACACCTCCTCGGGGTCGTCGACGGCCTGCCCCTGCGTCGCCAGCGCGAGCACGTCGTCGACGAGTTCGTCCATCCGGTCGAGCAGGTCGTCCAGTTCGGCGAGGGCCTCCTCGTCGTCGTTCGCGCGCGCCACGGCGAGCGTCGCCTTCGCCGTCTGGAGCGGGCTCCGCAGGTCGTGGCTCACGACGGAGGCGAACCGTTCGAGCTGCTCGTTCTGCTGTTCGAGCTTGCGCTCGCGCTCCTTCCGGTCGGAGATATCGCGCATGATGCCCGAGAACACCGTCTCGCCCTCGTACTCGTACTCCTCGAAGGTGACCGAGACCTGTATCTCGTGGCCGTCGGCGTGTTCGGCCGGCAGCTCGATGCCGCCCCAGTCGAGGGTGCGGTCGCCGGTCTCCAGGTACCGGTCCACGGCGCTGTGGTGGGCCTCGTGGAACCGGTCCGGCATGATCCGCGTCAGCGGCTCGCCGACGAGTTCGGCCGGCTCGTAACCGAACACCCGCTCCGTCGCGTCGTTCGCGAAGCGGATGCGGCTCTCCGTGTCTATCGTCACGATCGCGTCGGAGCCGTTCTGGACCAGCGCCTCGAAGAACGCCCGGTCGGTGAACGACTCCGGTTCCATCCCCGCGGCCATTCTATTGTACGTATGTACACCGCGACCCACCATAAAGGCGGGAGGCCGTTTCACGCCGTGAGAACGCCCCCTGTCACCGGTTCTCGCCCTGGTACGTGCCGTCGTAGTGCCCCTCGTGGTCGGCCGTCGAGAGGACGAACTGTGCGATTCGCGCGCCCCGCTCGATTTCGACCGTGTGACCCACCTGTAACAGCCCCTCGCCGCGGCCCTCGTAGCCGGCGTCCCACACCGCCGTGTTGAGCATACAGGAGTTGCGAATGAGCGACGACCGGGGGAACACGAAGCCGACGTGGTCGTCCGGGACCGCGATCACCTCGCCGTAGCGGGCGACGTACGCGCCCGGCTCCAGCCGGTAGACGCCGTCGTCGTCCGGTTCGACCGTCTCGCGAGCGCCGACCCGCTTGCCGTCCGTGTCGATGCGGCCGGGTTCGACCTGTCGCTCCACCGCGGCGAGCGTCAGGTCGACGCCGTTGGGCTGGACCTGTTCGTCAGCGACCGGGTCGAGGTGGGCGGCGACGAACGCCCCGCTCTCGTACATACCCCCGGCTGTCGCGTCACCGGATAAATCGCTGTCGGCCGTTTCCGCACCGAAGCGGCTTTAGGCGGCGTCCCCAGCCTGAGGGTATGCACGCGGGCGACCGCAGCGAGACGGAGGAGGAGGTGATGGAGGCGACCTACGCGGCCCTCGCGGAGCACGGCTACGCCGGCTTGACGGTCCAGACCATCGCGGACGCGTTCCCGAAGAGCAAGTCGCTGCTCTACTACCACTACGACGACAAGGAGGCCATCCTGCGGGACTTCATCGACTACCTCGTAGACGCGTTCCGCGCCGCCTTCGAGTTCGAGGGTGCCGACGACCCCCCGGCGGCGCTCGAACGGATGCTCGACGGCCTGCTCCCCCGCGAGATGGACGACGAGTTCCGCGACTTCCGCGTCGCCGTGATGGAACTGCTCGCGCAGGCCCCCCACGAACCGGCCTACGCCGAGCGGTTCGCCGACCTCTACGCGGCCATCCACGACGGCTTCGCCGGCGTCATCGCCGCCGGCGTCGAGCGCGGCGACTTCGCCGACGTGGACCCCGAGGAGACCGCCACGATGCTCGTCGCGGCCGCGTCGGGCGGACTGACGTGGGGCGTCACGATACGGCCGTCGCTCGTCGCCGGGGTCCGTGAGGTCGTCGACGGCTACCTCGCCGCCGAACTCTACTTGTAGGCCTCGCGCAGGAACGCGAGCGCCGCGCCGAACATCGCGAGGTTGCCGAAGAAGGCCAGCCGTTCGCCGCTCGCGTCGCCCTCCTCGTTCCAGAAGTCGTGCATCGTCGGCGTCACGACGGCGAGGAAGGCCGCCACCGCGCCGGTCGCCACCTTCGGGAGCTTCCAGAACGCGACGCCCAGCCCGCCGACGAACATCATCCCGGAGGCCAGCGGCGCGAGCAGGTCGGGGGCGGGGACGCCCGCCGACTCGGCGTACTCCACCGTGTCCTCCATGTCCCGGAAGTCCTCCGTTGCCTGCAGCGCCATTCCCAGCCCGAACAGCAGTCGGCCGAGTCGCCCCGGCCCGCTCGCCGCTCGCTTCCCCGTATCGACGCGGTCGATTCCGTCTCCCATACCCGACCGTGCGGGCGCCGGCCCTATAACAGTGGGCAGCCGGCGCGGTTATCTCCTCGGAGCGCGAAGACGGTCGGTATGGCTACCGTCACTACCGTCCCCCGCTCGGCCGGCGTCGACCGAAACACGCTGGCGCGCCGGGGCCTCACCGCCGCGGCGTTCGCCCTCGCGGGCGTCGCCGCCGTCCGCCTCGTCGCCGTCCTGCTCGCGCCGGACCTCGCGGCGCTCGACCCGTTCGGCTGGACGCCAATCGTCCTCGTCACCCTGCTCGCGGCCGCGGGCGGGACGCTCGTCTACGCGCTGCTGGCCGCCCGCGAGACCGCGACCCGCGACTTCCTCGCGCTCGCGGCGCTCGTGCTGGCCCTCTCGTTCGTCCCGCTCGTCACCGGGGCGGCCGCGATGCCCGGCATGACGACGCTCGGCCTCGTCGTTCTCGGCGTGTTCCACGTCGTCGCGGCGGTCGGTATCGCCGTTCCGCTCGTCGGCCGCGCCGCGTTCTAGGCGACGGCGTACCCTTCCTTCTCCAGCAGTTCCGGCAGGCGGTCGCGGTGGTCGCCCTGGAGCTCTATCGTCCCGTCCTCGACGGTGCCGCCGGTCCCGATGCGCTTCTTCAGCGTCGAGGCGAGCGCCCTCAGGTCCGTCCCGTCGCCGAACCCCTCGACGACGGTCATCGGCTTGCCGTAGCGGCGCGACTCGACGCGTATCGAGAGCGTGGTTTCCGCGCGGTCGAGGTCGTCCATCGGGTCGAACTCGTCGAACCCGTCGGTGTCGTTCACGCGAGAGCTACGCGCCGCGAGGAGAAAGCGTGCCCGGGCGGTCCGGGTGTTACTTGCCGCGCCCGTTGTTCGAGCGGATGGAGGGGCGGGTGTGTTCCGTGCCGGTGCCGCGCGTCGTCAGCCCGCGGCCCTGCTGGCCCGCGCTGGTCTTGCCGCGGAACGCGCGGCCGCGCTGGCTGTCGTCACAGATCCAGTTCAGGTCGTCGTCGGACTGGATGGCGCCGTGCTCCGGGTCGAGCAGGATGACCTCGAACCACTTCTGCGAGCCGTCCTCGCCGACCCAGTAGCTGTTCAGCGTGCGGAGGTTGCGGAACTTCCGGGAGGCCCGCTCCTCGGCGATGCGCTGGATGGACTTGCGGCGGGTGATCTTGTTCACACCCTGCCGCTTCGAGCGGCGGCCCGCCTTGAAGCGCTGCTTGCGCGCGCTCCCCTTGCGGACGGCGACGCGGGCGACGACGACGCCCTGCTTCGCCTTGTAGCCGAGCGAGCGCGCCCGGTCGAGTCGGGTCGGTCGCTCGACGCGCTCGATAGCGCCCTGCTTTCGCCATTCCTGCTGTCGCTGCCACTGGAGTTCGGCCAGTTTCCCCTCCTTCGGGGACTGCCAGGCCTCCGCGATGTGCGAGTAGAAGCTTCGTGCCATTTGTTGTCTCCGCGGGCGTTGCGTGGTTCAACACGGCCGCCGTGTCACATCCCGTCCTGCCGTAGCAGGTGCCCGTCGGGGCCCGCGAGCCGACGTGCTTGGACTCACTTCCCCGTTCGCGGGCAAAAGGGCGTCGAATCTCACCTCCCGTTCCCGTACGTGTCCACCACCTCTGCGACGGTCACCTCGTACTCCTCGTACCACTCCGCCCAGCGACGCTTCGCCTCGCGGTGGTCCTCGTCGGCGGCGAAGGCGGCCAGCGCCTCCAGGGTCTCCCAGCGATAGACCACCAGCGTCTCCGCGCCGTCGGGCGACTCCCACACGCGCCGGCCCGCGTAGCCGGGCGTGGTCTCCGCGGCGCGCTCGACGGCCGCGTTCAGTTCCCGGAACTCGTCGTCGTACTCGCCCGGGCGCAGCCGAAAGGTGACGAGGTACACGCTCGGGGCTGGGGGCGGGATGGCAAAGCGGTGTCGGGATTTCGTATCGCAACGGGCGGTTTACGCCAGCGCGCGGACGCCGTCGAACTCCCCGGCGCGAACGGCGTCGGCGAGCGCCGAAACGTCGATATCGGGCGTCTCGGAGGGGTATTTCCGGGCGAAGTAGCTCACGACGTTCCCGCAGTCGCGTTCGAGGAACTCGTCGGCGTTCTCGTGGTCCACGGGGACGGCCTGCGGCCAGTCGAAGACGGTGACGCCGTCGCTGGCGACGAAGACGTTGTACTCGGACATGTCGGCGTGGACGTACCCCTGCGCGTACGCCTCGGCCACCTCGTCGAGCACCAGGTCGAGGACGCCGACGGCCTGCTCGGGGTCGAGCGCGGCCTTCGACAGCTCCACGCCCTCCAGTTTCTCCATCACGACGCCGTGGCGGTTGTGGTCCACGGGCCGGGGGACCGACACCTGCGGGTACACCGTCCGCAGGGCCTCGTACTCGCGTTCGGCGGCCTTGCGCGCGGTGTAGAACCACGAGATGTGGTTCCGGTCGGCGGTGTACTCGCGCTCGCGTTTCACCTCGCGGAAGTTCGTGTACCCCTCGCGGTGGAACTTCAGCGCGAGCGGCTTGTACGACCGCGCCTCGTACACGTCGGACTCCTTGCCGACGCCCAGCGGCGCGCCGACGCCCTCGATGCTGTCGCGCTCGGAGAAGGTGCGCAGCGCGAGCGCGTCGTACCCCTCGAACGTCAGCCGGAAGCCGGTGTACTGGATGGTCTTGCGCTCGATCAGCCCCCGGCGCTCACAGCGGTCGAGCCGGTGGGACACCTCCTCGTCGTCGAGCCGGGAGAACTCCGAGAGCTTCCCCCGGGCGACCCACCGCGAGAAGCGCATCCCCTGTTCGAGCCCGGAGAGCAGATAGAAGTCCTCGGACTCCAGCTCCGCCATCAGCGGAGCGACGTTCTGGACCATAGGACGGCTAACAGGCCGGAGACGCAAAAGGGCCGCGTAGCGCCGTCGCCGAGCGGTAAACCGTATGTGGGGATACGAAAACGGCCCCGGCGGCGGACGGCGGAACACGAGTGCGGGGGCGGGAGTGGCCCGTTCGTTGCCGAACACGGTCGCTCGGCGGCGTCACGGGGTCGAGGGGAGCGTTTCGGGTCCGCGCGACTACTCGCCGCCGAGGTCCGCCGCGAGGTCGGCCATCGCCCCGTCGGCGACGGCCACCTCGTCGGTCAGGGAGAGGAAGCCGTGGCACATCGACGGGTAGTGGCGGTGGTCGACCGCGACCCCAGCCCCCGCGAGCGCCTCGGCGTAGGCGGTCCCCTCATCGCGCAGCGGGTCGAAGCCGGCCGTGACGACGGTCGCGGGCGCGAGCCCCGAGGCGTCGCCCCGCAGCGGCGCGACGTAAGGGTTCGCGCGGTCCACGGGCGAGCGGACGTACTCGCCCCAGAAGTGTTCGACCGCGTCGCGCGTGAGGAGCGGCCCGTCGGCGTTCTCGCGGTACGAGGGCCGGTCGAAGTCGTCGTCGACCATCGGGTAGAGGAGCGCCTGCCGCTCGGGCGCGGGGAGGCCGCCGTCCCGGCAGCGGCGCGCGACCCCGGCGGCGAGGTTGCCGCCCGCGCTCGTCCCCGCGACGCTCACCCGGTCGGTGTCGCCGCCGAACGCGTCGGCGTGCTCGCGCGCCCACTCGTACGCGGCGACGCAGTCGTCCAGCCCCGCGGGGAACGGGTGTTCGGGCGCGAGACGGTAGTCGGCGGCGAGCACCACCGCGGGGACGCGGTCGGCCAGTTCCCGGCAGATGTCCTCCACAGAGTCGAGGGTGCCGAGCGCCCACAGCCCCCCGTGGTAGAAGACGACGACGGGCAACTCCCCCGCCGCTTCCGGTCGAACGGCCCGCACCGACACGGGACCGTTCGGTCCCTCGACGGCGACGTCGCGGGTGTACGCGACCGGGGTCGTCCGGTCGGCGCCGAACAGGTCGTCCTCCAGCCGGCGGGCGCTCTCGATGTCGAGGGTGTGCCACTCGGGGACGCCCGAGGCCTCGAACGCCTCCACGACGGCCGCGAGGTCGGGGTCGAGCGTGTCGGGTCGGTCGGTCACGGTCGGGGTTCGGCGAGGGGGAGCGTGAAGCTTCGGACGGAGCTTTTTACGGCCCAACCGTCTCCGTCGTGCATGGCACCCGACGAGTGGGAGTACGAGACGCTGCGGCCGCCCCGAGGCGCGACGAAGAAGGAGGCGACCGACCCGAAGGCGGAACTGAACCGGCTTGGCGCGGAGGGGTGGGAACTCGTCGACACCGTCGATTACGTCGGCGGCGGGACGAAGTTCATCCTGTTCAAACGCCCCGCGGGCGACCGATGAGCGTCACTCCGGACGACGACGTGGACGCGGACCCGGACGCCGACACCGACATCGAGAGCTCCGGCGACGCCGAGTTCTCGACGGCGAACACGATGCGCGAGCGCGCGAACGAGAGCCGGCTGAAGCTGTGGGTGATGCTCAGCGCGAACCGCCTGCTCATCACGGGCGCGCTCGCCGTCGGCGTCTTCGCCGCGTTCGTCGGCGTCGGGACCGTCGATCCCGTCGGCCTCACCGCGAGCCTCCAGTCGGGCGACACGAAGGCGACGCTGTTCTCGACGCTTCTGGGCGCTATCATCACCGGCACCACGCTCGTCGTCACCATCAGCCAGCTCGTCATCTCGCAGGAGAACGGCCCGCTCGGCGACCAGCACCGCCGAATGAGCAACACGATGGACTTCCGCGACTACGCGAGCGAGTTCGCCGGCGAGCCGACCCCCGCCGACCCGTCGGCGTTCCTGCGGATGCTCGTCGACGAGACGGACAGCCGGGCGACGGCGCTGCGCGACGCCGTCGCCGACAGCGACGACGAGCCGCTCCGCGACGAGGTGGCGGAGTTCACCGACAGCGTCACCGGCAACGCCGAGGCCGTCGGCGACCAGCTCGACGGGGCCACGTTCGGGGAGTTCGACGTGCTGTTCGCCGCCCTCGATTTCAACTACGGCTGGAAGATATTCCAGGTCGAGCGCATCGGCGACGAGCACGCCGACGCCGTCGACGACGAGGTCGACCGGCTGCTCGACGAGCTGCACACCGTCCTCTCGATGTTCGGGCCCGCCCGCGAGCACATCAAGACGCTGTACTTCCAGTGGGCACTCATCGACCTCTCGCAGCTCATCCTCTACGCCGCGGTTCCGGCGCTCGTCGTCGCGGGCTGTATGCTCGCGTTCTTCGGTAGCGGTCCCGTGCCCGGGGCGACGCTCGGAATCCCGAACGTCCTCCTGCTCGTCGCGACGGCCTTCACCGTCTCGCTGGTGCCGTTCCTGCTGTTGGTCTCCTACATCGCCCGCATCGCCACCGTCGCGAAGCGGACGCTCGCCATCGGGCCGTTCATCCTCCGCGGCTCGCAGCGCTGAGGGGCGCTCGCCGCCGTCTCCGGCCCGTTCGCTGTGGGCGACCGTCCCGCCGCCTCGCCGATTTAGTATCGCGACATACGATTTACACCGTCGTGCCGAAAAGCCCCTCACCCCCCGGCCCGTGCACCCGATATGCAGACACCGAGCGTCGAGGAATCGCCGGGCGCGCGGCGCGAAGCGGCCCGCGAGGCCGACGCGGCCGACCCGCTCGCGTCGTTCCGCGACCGGTTCGACGTGCCCGGCACGTACATGGACGGCAACTCCCTCGGGCCGCTCTCCGGCGAGGCGGAGGACGCGATACGTCGCGTCGTGGAGCAGTGGCGCGAGCACGCCGTCGAGGGGTGGACCGAGGCCGACCCGGACTGGTTCCACTACGGAGAACGGTTGGGCGCGAAACTCGCCCCCCTCGTCGGGGCCGACGAGGAAGAGGTCGCGGTCTGCGGCTCCACGACGGTGAACATCCACACCCTCGTCGCGACGTTCTACGACATGGCGAACGGCGGCAGCGCCGCCGCGGCCGACGACCCCGGCACCGTCCTCGTCAACGACCTCGACTTCCCCTCGGACCACTACGCCGTCCGGGCGCAGCTGCGCCAGCGCGGGCTCGACCCCGACGACCACCTCACAGTGGTCGAATCGCGCGACGGCAGGACCGTCGAGGAGGCGGACGTGGAGGCCGCGCTCGCGCGCGAGGACGTGGACGTGCTGTTCATGCCCGGCGTCCTGTATCGCTCGGGCCAACTCCTCGACGTGGAACGGCTGACCGCGGCGGCCGACGACCACGGCGCGTACGCGGGGTTCGACCTCGCCCACTCCGTCGGCGCGGTGCCCCACGACCTCGCGGGCGCGGGCGTCGATTTCGCCGTCTGGTGCCACTACAAGTACCTCAACGCCGGTCCCGGGGCGGTCGCGGGGCTGTACTGCAACCGCGAGCACTTCGGAACGACGCCCGCGCTCGCCGGGTGGTGGGGCCACGACAAGGGGACGCAGTTCGACATGAACCACGAGTTCACCCCCGCCGAGAGCGCCGGCGCGTTCCAGATCGGGACGGTTCCCGTCCTCGCGGCCGCGCCGCTCGACGGCGCGCTCGACGTGACCCGCGAGGCCGGTATCGACGCCCTCCGGGAGAAATCGCTCGCGCTCACCGACTACCTCGTTGCCCTCGTGGACGACCTCCCGGACGCCTTCTCGGTTGGGACGCCCCGTGAACACGCCCGCCGCGGCGGCCACGTCGCCGTCGAACACCCGGAGGCGTACCGCATCTCGCAGGCGCTGAAGGACCGCGGCGTCGTCGTGGACTTCCGGGAGCCGAACGTCGTCCGGGTCGCGCCCGCGCCGCTGTACACCGGGTTCGAGGACGTGCTCGACGTGGCCGAGGCGCTGCGCGATATCCACGAGGCCGACGCGTACGAGGCCTACGACGTCGAATCCGACGGCGTCACCTGATTCCCGGGGGTAACTTCCGGACTACCTCTCTGCCCCGTGAGCAGCGCCGCCCGTGGCTCGCCTGATGGATTTAATATCGCAATATGTGATTTACTACACCGTCCGCAACGCTGAACCCCCGACCGCGCGAACGGCCGCTGTGAACGTCGAGATAGCGATATACGAGGGGTTCGACGAACTGGACGCCGTCGGTCCGTACGAGGTGCTGGCGAACGGCCTGCGCTACGCCGCCGACGAGGGGTCGGTGCGGATGGTCACCCGCGACGGCCGCGACGCCGTGACCGCGAGCCACGGCCTCCGCGTGGGCGCGGACGGCGAACTGGGGGGTTCGGACCCCGACCTCGTCGTCGTCCCCGGCGGCGGGTGGTCGGACCCGGACGCCGAGGCCGGCGCTCGCGCGGAGTACGACGACGGCCGGCTTCCCGACCGGCTGGCGGCGCTGTACGCGGAAGGCGTCCCGCTCGCCACGGTCTGCACGGGGGCGATGCTCGCCGCGAAGACGGGGCTGTTCGACGGGAAACCGGCGGTCACGCACGCCTCCGCGCTCGACGACCTCGCCGACGCCGGCGCCGATGTGCGGGAGGCCCGCGTGGTCGATACCGGCGACCTGCTGTCGGCCGGCGGCGTCACCTCGGGGCTCGATCTCGCCTTCCACGTCGTCGACCGGGAGTTCGGGGCCGACGTGGCCGAGCGCGTCGCCCGCGAGATGGAGTACGAGCCCTCGGGCGACGTCGTGGTCGTCTAACGCGGCTCGACGGAGGGTAGACGGCTTTTCACGGTTGTTTACTGTGCTTCGAGGGGTCTCTCCCGTTCCGCACTGTAAACTGCATACTACGATACTAAAACGCGTCTCGTCGCTCGCGCCCGCCGCCCGGAGCGAGGGGTTTTAGCCGCACGACAGGAAGTTCGGGTATGCGCATCGAGAACAGTTTCATCCCGGTCGGCGGGGTCGGGGAGAAGACGGAGCGCGACCTCTGGCGCCGCGGGGTCACCCACTGGGACGCGTTCGACCCCTCGTACGTGGGCGCGACGACGGGCGAGCGCATCGGCGCGTACATCGAGGAGGCGCGCTCGCGGCTGGCGGCCGGCGACGCGCGGTACTTCGGCGAGCGGTTCCCCTCGGGCGAACTGTGGCGCTGTTACGAGAACTTCCGCGACGACGCGGCCTTCTTCGACATCGAGACGACGGGACTCTCGGCCGACCGCGACGAGGTGACCACCGTCTCGGTCCACCGCGGCGGCGACACGACGACGCTCGTGCGCGGCGACGACCTCACCCGCGAGAACGTCGCCCGCCTGCTCGACGCCCCGCTGCTCGTCACGTTCAACGGGGCCTCCTTCGACGTGCCCTTCCTCGAATCGGCGTTCGACCTCGACATCGACGCGCCCCACCTCGACAGCATGTACGCCGCGAAGAAGGTCGGGCTCTCGGGCGGGCTGAAGGCAATCGAACCGGAAGTCGGCATCGAGCGCGACCGCCCGGATATCACGGGCCGCGACGCCGTACGTCTGTGGCGCGAACACGAGCGCGGGAAGGACGGCTCGCTGGAGACGCTCGTCTCGTACAACCGCGAGGACGCCGTCAACCTCCGCACGCTGATGGACGAGGTGGCCGGGCGGCTCCACGCCGACGTGTTCGAACCCGAGCGACCCGACACCGGCGATGCCTGAAGGCGACTGGCGGCTGCTACGCGAGCAGGCGCTCCCGGGTGCCGAGGCGATGGCCTACGACGAGGCCGCGGCCCGCACCGCTGCGACCGGCGGTCCCCGGACCGTCCGGCTCTACCGGTGGCGACCCTCGACGCTGTCGCTCGGCTACCGCCAGTCCGCCGAGAGCGTGGACTGGGCCGCCTGCGAGCGCGCAGGGGTGGACGTGATACGCCGCAACACCGGCGGCGGCGGCATCTACCACGACACCTACGGCGACGTGTCGTACTCGGTTATCGCCCCCGCGGACGAGGTACCCGGCGACCTGCTGGAGACGTACGAGCTGTTCTGCGAGCCGCTGTTCGACGCGTTCGACGCGCTCGGCGTGGACGCCCGCTTCGTCGCCGAGGAACACGCGGCCGTCCACGAGCCGGCCTGCTACCTCCGCGCGCTCCACCCGGCCCACGACATCGTCGCCGGGGACGGCCGGAAGCTCTCCGGTAACGCGCAGTACCGCCGGAAGGACGCGGTCATCCAGCACGGCTCCATCACCTTCCGCTCGGAGCCGGAGCGCCACCTCGACTGCTTCGCCGCCGACGACGTGACGCCCGCCGACTTCGACGGCCGCGTGACGAGCCTCCTCGAGCAGAACCCCGACCTGACCCGTGCCGACGTGGTCGCGGCGCTGGAGGACGCGCTCGCCGAGTGGGCCGGGGCCGAGGAGGGCGAGTGGACCGAGGCGGAACGCGACTTCGCGGAGGAACGCGCCGACGAGAAGTACCGGAGCGAGGCGTGGACCCGGCGGCGCGACGACCCGACGTCGTAGTCAGACTCCGCTTCACTGCTTCTGCCGCCTGTGGCGCGCGCCGGCGAGCCTGCCGTGGCGAGCCGGCGCCACGCGAGGGATGAACGAGGGAGCGACGCGACCGAGTGAATCGGCAAGGGAGGTGTGTGGGCGGTGCGGTCGCGGGGCGGTACTCATGGAATCGCGCGAGCAGGGCGCTCGCGGAGCAGTATCGGAGTCGAGTCCCGCGAACCGAACCCACGCCGCGAGAACAGCCACGGAGCACACCGAACGACGCATCCGACACCGCTTTGCGACCCCCGCCCGCTACCCGAGCCATGAGCACGGACGACATCCGGGTGGGGGCACACACCTCCATCGCGAAGAGCGCGGGCCCGTACGACGGCCCGGCGAACGCGGTCCACCAGCAGGTCGAGTACGGCGGCAACTGCGGGCAGATATTCTCGCACTCGCCGCAGGTGTGGCAGTCGCCCTCCTTCGACGAGGAAGCGGCCGCGCAGTTCGTGGACCTCGCCGACGAACACGGCATCGGGCCGTGGGTCATCCACACCTCCTACCTCGTCAACCTCTGTACGCCGAAGGAGGGCCTCCGCGAGAAGTCCCTACACTCCATGCAGGAGGAGGTCGAGGCCGCGGCGACGCTCGACATCCCGTACGTGAACGTCCACCTCGGGGCGCACACCGGGGCGGGCGTCGAGGGGGGACTCGAAAACGCCGGCTCCGTGCTGGACGACCTCGACGTGCCCGACGGCGTGACCGTCCTCATCGAGTCGGACGCCGGCTCGGGCACGAAGCTCGGCGGGCAGTTCGAGCACCTCGCGACGGTGGCCGACGAGACGTCGCTCGACATCGAGTTCTGCGTCGATACCGCCCACGCGTTCGCGGCGGGCTACGATATCTCCACGGCCGAGGGGGTCGCGGAGACGTTCGCGGCGTTCGACGACGTGGTCGGCCTCGACCGGCTGGCGTACGTCCACCTCAACGACTCGAAGCACGCCTGCGGGACGAACAAGGACGAACACGCCCACATCGGCGAGGGCGAGATCGGCGTCGAGGGGATGCGGGCGTTCATCCAGCGGGCGGCGGACGAGGGCGTCCCGATGGCGCTGGAGACGCCGACGGAGGACGGGAAGTCCTTCGAGTGGAACATCGAGCGGGTTCGGGAACTGCACGCGGCCGACCGATAGGGAGGCCGCGGGACGGGCGAGCGGGAGCGGAGCGACACGCGAGCCAGCGGGAGTGAGCGGACCGAACGGCGAGCGGCGGAGCCGCGAGCGGGTCCGGGAACTGCACGCGGCCGACCGATAGGGAGGCCGCGAGACGGGCGAGCGGGAGCGGGGCGACACGCGAGCTATCGGGAGTGAGCCCTGCGCCCCCGACCGGCAGGTCGTCACGGGGGCTTCCGCGAAGCCGACGCTTTTGGGTCGCGCGTCCGTGTTCCGGGCATGGAGAAAGTGACCGTCGAGGACCTCGACGCGGAGGGAATGAGCGACGCCGACGTGCGGCGGCTGGCCGGGCCGCTCGGGACGAGCGACGTAGCGATCAACCACTACACGCTCGCGCCCGGCGAGCGCTTCTCGGGCGGGCTGCACACCCACCTCGACCAGGAGGAGGTGTTCTACGTGCTCTCGGGCGAGGCGACGTTCGAGCGCCCCGACGACGAGGTAACCGTCGGCGCGGGCGAGGCCGTCCGGTTCGCGCCCGGCGACTTCCAGTCGGGGTACAACGGCGGCGACGAGCCGGTCGTGGCGCTCGCGCTCGGCGCCCCGAAGGCGAGCGAGGACGTGCGCGTCAAGCAGGACTGCCCGGAGTGCGACAGCGACGAGATGCGGTTCGTGCCGGCCGAGGACGGCTTCACGCTCGTCTGTCCCGAGTGCGGGACGGAACTCGACGCGTAGGGGTTTTCTCCCGTCCCTCGCTATCGGGGGCGTGCGCCGCTTCACCGCCGAGTACCTCGACCGGACGCGCGAGGGGCTGTGGGCCGACCGGGACGCGCTCGCGCCCCTGGCGCTACCGGAGCGGACGAGCGTGCTCGACGTGGGCTGCGGCACGGGCGAACTCGCCGCGGCGATGGCCGCCGAGTGTCCGGGCCGGGTCGTCGGCGCGGACCGCGACCCCGACCTGCTCGCGGCGCTCCCCGAGGAAGTCGAAGGGGTGCGCGCCGACGCGTACAGCCTCCCCTTCCCCGACGACAGTTTCGACCTCGTGGCGTGTCAGGCCCTGCTGGTGAACCTCCCCGACCCCGAGCGCGCCCTGCGGGAGTTCGCGCGGGTCGCCCGCGACGCCGTCGCCGCGATAGAACCCGACAACGCGGGCGTGACCGTCGAGTCCACGGCCGAGGGCGAGGCCGGCCTCGCCCGCGAGGCGCGCGACCGCTACCTCGCGGGGGTCGAGACGGACGTGGCGCTCGGCGGCGACCTGCCGGCGCTGTTCGAGCGTGCCGGCCTCCCCGCCCCCGAGACGGCCCGGCGCGACCACACGCGGACGACGACGGCGCCGTACGCCGAGCGCGAGCTCGAAGCCGTCGCGCGGAAGGCGCGCGGCGACGCCATCCGCGACCGGCGCGGCGAGATGGCCGGCGACGACGCCGAACTCGACGCGCTGCGCGAGCGATGGCGCGAGATGGGCCGCGAGGCCGTCGCGCAGGCGCGCGAGGGCACCTACGAGCGCCGCGAGACGGTTCCGTTCCACGTCGCCGTCGCGGACCTGTCGGACGCGTAACCGAAACCGCCGGGCGAACGCCTTTGTCCCGGGGGGCGTATCGCGGTCCATGGACGGCACCCGCCCGGCGGCCGCGTTCGAACTGCTCGCGGCGGAACCGCGGATGGACATCCTCCAGTCGCTCGTCGCCGCGCGCCGCGAGGGGGAGACGCCGCTGGCCTTCTCGACGCTGCGCCGGCGCACCGCCATCGACGACTCCGGGCGCTTCAACTACCACCTCGGGAAGCTCGTCGGCACGTTCGTCGAGAAGTCCGAGGAGGGGTACGACCTCTCCTACGCGGGGCGGGCCGTCGTCGCGGCGGTCATCGCGGGCACCTACTCGGGGGCCGAGCGCAAGGAACCGACCGACCTCGGCGACTGCGTGCTGTGCGGCGCGCCGGTGACGGCCGGCTACGCCGACGGCGAACTCGCCGTGCGCTGCGAGGCGGACCACGGCCTGTTCGTGACGGGGTTCCCGCCCGGCGCGGCCGCCGACATGGACACCGAGACCCTGCTGGAGACGGCGGCGCTTCGCACCTACCAGCGGATGGAGTTCGCCACGACGGGCCGGTGTCCCGAGTGCCTCGGACCGCTGGCGACGGAGCCGACGACGACGGCGGTGGACGGCGGCGAGATGCACGTGTTCGCCTCCCGGTGTGACCGCTGCGGCGAGCGGTTCGCCGCCAGCGCCGGCACCTACCTCGTGCTCGCGCCGGAGGTGGTCGCTTTCTACCGCGACCACGGCGCGGACGTCCACCACGCGCGGCCGTGGCGCGTCGCCGTCGCCGTGGACGGCCGCGGTCCCGGCGGCATCGGGACGGCGACGGCGAGCGTCGCGGACGACGACCCCTACCGCCTCCGCTTCGAACTGACCGTCGAGGGCGACACGCTCGCCGTCACGCTCGACGACCGCGGCCGGGTGGTCGCGACCGGCGAACCTCCCTGAACCCAAACAGAAGGGCCCTTCTGCCCGGGGTTAAGTCCCGGCTCGCACAACCCCGGGTATGGACCCCCGAATCCGCGAGCACGCCGAGGTGCTCGTCGACCACTGTACCGACATCGAGCGGGGCGACGACGTCATCGTCAGCGGCTCGCCCGAGAGCGAGGACCTGCTCGTCGCCGTCAACGAACTGTGCGCGGAGCGCGGCGCGACGACCGTCGTCACGATGGGCTCGGCCCGCGCCTCGCGCGCCTACGACCGCGCGGTCGACCCCGACGACATCGAACTGAACGGGATGTCGCTGGCCCGCGCCGAGGCGGCGGACGTCTTCATCAACGTCCGGGGCGGCGGCAACATGCTGGAGTCGAGCGACGTCCCCCCGGAGATACAGCAGGCGAAGTCGGCCGCGAACAAGCCGGTCTCCGACGAGGTCATGTCGAAGCGGTGGAACCTCACGCAGTTCCCCACGGAGACGGGCGCACAGAAGGCCGAGATGAGCACCGCGGCGTACGAGGAGTTCGTCTGGAGCGCCGTCAACAAGGACTGGGACGCCGTGCGCGAACACCAGTCGCAGTTGGTCGATATCCTCGACGACGCCGACGAGGTCCGCATCCGTTCGGGCGACACGACGGACGTGACCATGTCCGTCGCCGGCAACGTCGTGGAGAACGACTACGGCGAGCACAACATGCCCGGCGGCGAGGTGTTCACCGCGCCCGTCCCCGACAGCGTCGAGGGCGAGGTGCTGTTCGACAAGCCCGTGTTGGTGCAGGGCCGGGAGGTGCTCGACGCCCGCCTCGTCTTCGAGGGCGGCGAGGTGGTCGAGCACTCGGCGTCGAAGAACGAGGCCGTCCTGACGAGCCTGCTCGACACCGACGAGGGGGCGCGCCGCCTCGGCGAACTCGGCATCGGCATGAACCGCGACATCGACGAGTTCACCTACAACATGCTGTTCGACGAGAAGACCGGCGACACCGTCCACATGGCCATCGGGATGGCCTACGAGGACACCGTCGGCGCGGACAACGAGCGCAACGACTCCGCCGTCCACACCGACATGATAGTCGATATGAGCGAGGACTCTGTCATCGAGGTGGACGGCGAGGCCGTCCAGCGGAACGGGACCTTCGTCTTCGAGGAGGGCTTCGAGGCGTAACGGCGGCCCGCGCCCGCCGCACGCCGGGCGAACCCCTATGTAGCCGGCCCACCCCTCTCACCCACGCACAGATGGAGAAGGCGCTGTGGTACCTGCTGGCCGGCACCCGCGGCGGCGCGAACAGGGCGCGTATCATCCGCCTGCTCGACGCCCGGCCCCGCAACGCCAACCAACTCGCGGAGGAACTCGACGTGGACTACAACACCGTCCGACACCACCTTGACGCGCTGTTAGAGCACGACGTCGTCGAGACCGGCGGCGACGACTACGGGAAACTGTACTTCCTCACCGACCGCTTCGAGGGCCACCGCGAGGCGTTCGAGGAGATAACGGAGCACATCTGACCATGGCGATGGGGCCCCAACTGCTGGTCGCGACCGCGCTCTCGGCGGCCAACGCCGTCCTGCTCGTGGTGCTGCTCGGCGTCTGGTACCGCAACTACCGAACCTTCGAGTCCCGGCTGACGCTCGGGCTGGTCGCGTTCGGACTCTCGCTGCTCGTGGAGAACGCCGTCGCCGTCTACTTCTTCTTCTCGGCGGCGTCGCTGTACGGGATGGGCGGCGGCGTCGGCACCGTCGTCGCCGTCATGCGCGCCCTCCAGTTCGTCGCGCTCGCGTTCCTCACCTACGTCTCGCTGGAGTGACCCGGGTCGGAGTTCGGCGAAAACTTAAGTATCCGAACGAGGCGTGTCCACACGGGGTGGCCGCCGCCGTCCGCACTCGGAGTTGGTATCCCTCGTGCCGGGCCGGTTCCCCCGAACCTCACACGACGTCGCCGCGCACCGTCGCGCCGCGTCTGTCCCGCTGGTACTCGCGGAGCCGCTCGGCCGCGCGGTCGGCCTCGTCGTCCTCCAAGCCCAGCATCGCCAGCGCCGCCGACAGGGTCGGCAGGACGAACTCGTTCTCGCGGAGCTTCGAGAGCGCCTCCCCGCTCCGGCGGCTCTCCTCGCCGTTGCCGGCCCACAGCATCGCGGCCCGCGGGTCGAGCAGCTGGGTGTAGTCGTCGCGCGCCTTCGCCCCTTCCAGCCGCTGGGTGACGTTGCGCTCGAAGCCGGTGTTACACACCTCCAGGTGGACCGGCTCGTCGTCGTCGAGCAGGTGGGCGGCGAGACACTTCTCCGGGGCGGCGTGGCCGTTGCTGTTCGCCCGCAAGTACTCCGGGTGTTCGTCGGCCCACGCCGCGCGGACCGTCTTGCCGACGCCCTCGATGCCGTGCGACTCGACGAACTCGGCCTCGCGCTCCGGGGCGTCCTTGAACAGGAGGTCCTTCGTCAGGTAGACGTTGACCCGCGGGACGGGGTCGACCCCCAACACGACGTCCCCGTACACCCACACCTCGCGGACGGGGACGGGCATCGTCTCCGACTCCACCGCGTCGAGTATCGCCTCCACCCGCGCGACGGCCTCGCTCCGGGCCAGCCCCTCCTCTGTCATACCCGTCCGTGGGGCCGGCCGGCCAAACCCCTTGCGTCGTCCGGCCGCGTCACGCCCGAAGCTAAGTCGGTCGGCGCTCTGCGACACCCATGGAGACGCGCTCGTTCAACGGCACCGGTGACCGCGACCTCGTGCTCGTGCTCGGCTGGGGGAACCGGTTCGACCACGACACTGTCGAGTGGCTCGTCGACCGCCTCGCCGGCGCCGGCTACCGCATCCACGGCTTCCAGCTCCCCACGACGATCACGGACTTCGACGCCGAGTGGCTCGCCCCCGTCGCCCGGACCGCCGAGTCGCTCGCAGAGTACCGACTGCTCACCCACTCGACGGGCGGGCTCATCGGGGAGTTCCTCCCCGACCCGGGGATGACGGTCCACCTCAGCCCGTGGTGGGGCTTCCACGACGACCTCCGGAACCCGCTCGTCTCGCTGGCGATGAAGCTCCCCGTCTCGACGCCGCTGCTCCCCGCGGGCATCGAGGCCGAGGACCTCGGCGAGCACGTCACCGACGAGCGGATGCGCGAGGCGCCCGACCGGGCCGCGCCGACGTTCCTCCGCGAGGCGAAGCGGGCACAGGCGCGGCTCCCGACGTTCGACGAACAGCGGACGAGCGTGTTCTACACGCCCGAGGACCCGGTGGTGAGCGCCGAGGCCATCGAGCGGCGCGTCCCGCCGCGCAACCGCGTCGCCTACGAGGGCGGCCACGAACTGTTCGCCTCCGCGTCCCGGACGCGCCACATCGACACCGTGCTCGCGGCGCTCGACGCGGGGCCGCGGGCGCTGACCGACGAGCGAAAGCCGTAATCCGCTCGCCCCGAACCTCGGGTATGGACTGCGACAAGTGCGGGGCCGACGCGGTCACGCACCTCGCCTACTCGGGCCTGCACCTCTGTGGCGACTGCTTCTCGCAGTCGGTCGAGAAGCGGGTCCGCCGCCGGGTGCGCGAGGACGGCCTCCTCGACCAGTCGGCGACGCCCGACGACCCCGACACGTGGGTCGTCGGCCTCTCGGGCGGGAAGGACAGCGTCGTCCTCACGAAGGTGCTCCACGACACCTTCGAGTCGGACCCCCGCGTCGAACTCGTGGGACTGACCATCCACGAGGGCATCGAGGGGTACCGCGACGAGAGCGTGGACGCCTGCGTCGAGCTCGCCGCCGACCTCGACCTGCGCCACGAACTCGTCACCTACGAGGAGGAGTTCGGCGTCCGCATGGACGACGTCGCGGCCGACGACCCCGAGGGGATGGCCCCCTGCGCGTACTGCGGGGTGTTCCGCCGCGACCTGCTCGAACGCTACGCCGACGACCTCGGCGCGGACAAGCTCCTGACGGGGCACAACCTCGACGACGAGGCCCAGACCGCGCTGATGAACTTCCTCGAGGGCGACCCCAAGCAGGTCGCCAAGCACTTCGACGCCTCGCTGGGCGGGTTCGACGACGAGGGACGGGAGACCCAGGACACCTTCGTTCCCCGCGCCAAGCCGCTGCGCGACGTGCCCGAGAAGGAGGTCGCGCTGTACGCCCACCTCAACGACCTGCCCGCCCACATCACGGAGTGCCCCCACGCCAGCGAGGCCTATCGGGGCGAGATACAACAGCTCCTCCTGAAACTGGAGGAGAACCACCCCGGCACGCGCCACTCCATCATGGCCGGCTACGAGCAGCTCGCCGAGGCCGCCGCCGACTCGCTGCGCGGCGGCGCGGACGACCTCGACGAGTGCGACCGTTGCGGCGCGCCGACCGACAACGACGTCTGCCGGAAGTGCTATCTGGTCGAGGCCGTCGGCGGCGACCCCGAGCCGGCGAGCCCCGAGTAACCCTCCGTTCGTCCGCCGCCCGTCGTGCGCCCGTCAGCCGGGCGTCAGCCGCGTGTAATACACCGACTCGCGGCCCGCTCTCGGCGGACGTATCAGAACAGCTATACGGACAGCTTCAGTGCTAATCGCACGACGCTACTGCGAAAGAAAAGATACTCGTTCTGACCTATCGGACGACGTCGAGGCCGTTGTTCTGCTCGACCTCGGAGCGGCCGCCGTCGGTGTGGCCGTACTCGGTGTTGGAGGACTCGACCTCCTGGACGCCGTCGTACTCGCCCACGTCGTCGATGGCCTGCCGCGAGGCGTCGGCCTGCTTCTGGGTCGAGGGGCCGAGTATCTGGGCCGACTGGACGCCGGTCATGATGGCCATGACCCGCACCTTGCCCTTGTACTCGTCCTGGATGCGCGCGCCCCAGATGACGTTCGCGGAGGCTTCGAGCCGCTCGGTGATGTTCTGGGCGATGCCCTCGGCCTCTTTCAGCGTGAGGTCGGGGCCGCCGGTGATGTGGACGAGTCCGCCCGTCGCGCCGCGGTAGTCCACGTCGAGCAGGGGATGGTTCATCGCGTCCTTCACCACCTCCTGCGTCTTGTTCTTGTCCTGCGTCTCGCCCACCAACATCACGGCTACGCCGCCCTGCCCCATGATGGAGGTCATGTCGGCGTAGTCGAGGTTGATGAGGCTCGGCTGGGTGATGGTCTCCGAGATGCCCTTGACCGTCTCCGCGATGATCTGGTCCATCACGGAGAACGCCTTGCCGATGGGCAGGTTCGGGACGTAGTCGAGCAGCCGGTTGTTGTCGAGGACGATTATCGAGTCGGCCTCGTTGCGGAGCTTCTCCAGCCCCTCCTCGGCTTTCACCGTGCGGGCGCGCTCGACGTTGAACGGCGTCGAGACCATGCCCACGACGATGGCGCCCTGCTCCTTGGCGATCTTCGAGACGACCGGCGCCGCGCCGGTGCCGGTGCCGCCGCCCATCCCGGCGGTGACGAACACGAGGTCCGCGTCGCCGAGCACCTCCTTGATGGTGCCCTGCGCCATCTCCGTGGCGCGCTCGCCCATCGAGGGGTCGCCGCCGGCGCCGAGCCCCTGCGTGAGCGACTTGCCGACCAGTATCTTCGTGTCGGCCTCGATCATCTGCAGGTGCTGTTTGTCCGTGTTGATGGCGATGGTGTCGGCGCCGTCGACGCCGATGTTGTACAGGCGGTTGACGGTGTTGTTGCCGGCACCGCCGCAGCCGATGATGGCGATGCGCGGGTCGCCGAAGTCGGAGGCGTCGTCGCCGGCCTCCTCCAAGTCGCGCTTCTCCTGTTCGGCGTTCTCCAGCGCGGAGTTAACGAGGTCCTGCATCGGTCAGACCTTCGCCCACGAACGGCGCTTGCCGTCGTCGTGGCTCTCTTGTTCGTTGATCATCTCGCGCACGGCCGAGCGAATCGCCTCGCTCCGGTTCGGGAACTCTCCCGTATCGACCATGCGTTCGACTTCCTCGATCTGCTGTTTCGGAATCCGTAGTGTCACACGCTCCATTTTTTGATTTCCCCTTGTGGAGTAAGACGGCACGTGGTGCACACCCACGAGGCGTCTTACAGCACGAAAACGCCCGAAGGCGTCGGGTCGTACCACGACCCGGCTGCGCTGTAAGACGACCGTCTTACGCAGCCGTATGCACAGACTGTGGTATTATAAAGGTTTGCATCCGGTGTAAGACGACGTGTCCGAACGGCCGTTTACGGCGCCGAGTCGCGCGATTACGGCGTCTTACGGGTCCTTCAGCACGTCCGCTGCGGGGGTCCGACGGCCGCAGCCGGGGCAGAAGGACCAGTCCGACCGGAGCTCGTCGCCGCACTCGCAGAACACTCTGTGTGACGCCTTCTCCCCGCAGTTCGGGCAGTACACGGCCGAGGCCTCCAGTTCCTCGCCGCACTGTTTACACGGTTCGGGCTCCGCGTCGGACGCGTTTGCGGGCGCGGGCCCGTCCGTCTTACGCGTCTCACGCTCGCCGTCCGTCTCGGCCTCGACCGCCGCGTCCTTGGCGGTAGGGGCCTCCAGCGTCACGTTTACGTTCACGTCCTGCGGCTCGCGGGGCGCGTACGCCCCCAGCCGCTCGCCGATGAGTTCGTCGATGCGCTCGGCGAGCGCGTCGTCGAGCGTGCCCGCGTCCGACGGCGCGGACGCGGCCGTTCCGGACGGCGAGGGCTCCCCGAGGTACTCGCGGAGCGCCTCGCGCATCACCTCGCTCTTGGAGGCGTCGAACTCCTCCAGCTGGCGGATGAGGTCGTCGTCCGCCCGGAACGTTATCTTGCTCATCTCTCGTGTGCGCCTGTGTACCGCCGCTATTTCAATCTTCCCGCGATGTCCGACACGCGTCCGTCGGCCGTCACACACGACCCGAGGGAGCCGCGATGATAACCGTTAAGTCCGACAGCCGACTTCGAACGAGTGCGCCCGCCCTTAGCTCAGACTGGTAGAGCAGTCGACTGTAGATCGACTTGTCCCCCGTTCAAATCGGGGAGGGCGGACTGGTTTTCGCGCCGTATCACGGTACCGAACAGTTCCGACCCCGTCCTGCGATTTCGGCCCGTCTCGTTCGCCCTTGAATCGTGGGTGGAACCGCTCCCGTAACGATGCCGCTCGTCGTCGGGTGGTCTCCGTCGTAGAACCGCGCCGACCCTACTCCTCGGCCAGTTCCTCGACCAGCCGCTCGCAGTCGTCCAGTCGCGCCTGCGCGCGGGCGATCTCGACCCGGAGGTCGCGGACCTCGTCCCTGAGCGTGAGGTTCTCCGCCCTCGCCTCGGCTATCTGCTCGACCAACACCCCGTGGGCTTTCCGCGCGGTGGTCTCGACCGCCTCGACCTTCTCGGCGACCTCCTCGACGTCGACCTCGGCGGTGCTCATGCTCGGTTGGTAGCACGGCCGCGCCCGTAAGCCTGGGGGGCGGCGTCAGTCCTGCATCCGCGCGTCGAAGCGGCTGGGCCGCAGTCGCAGGTCGTCCAGTCCGGGCAGGTGTTTCACGTTGTACACGACCTTCGCCTCGTCGCTGACGGGCGAGGAGATACACGACAGCCGGATGTCCCGGTCGAGCCACTCGTCGGTGAGGATGTTGCCCGCGGGGGTGGGCATCTCGCCCTCGACGAGCGCGACGGCGCAGTTCGAGCAGGCGCCGCCGCGGCAGGCGTACGGCCAGACGAATCCGCGGTTCTCCGCCGCCTCCAGGAGGTTCTCGCCGGGCTTGACGAGCAGGCGGCCGTAGTCCTCGGTGTCGAGGTCCGCGCCCGCCGCCTTCTCGAAGAGGTCGTCGTCGGTCAGCTCCCAGCCGTGGTCGTCGAGCACCTCGTAGTTGAGGAACTCGACGCGCGACCCCTCGACCGAGGGGCCGTCGTCGGCGTCGGCGCCGTCGTCCGACGGGGTTCGGTTCCGCGCACGGGCACGCGTCGCGGTGTCCGAGGTGCGCCCGTCGTCGCGCGCGTCCTCCTCGGCGGCCACGAGCGCCTCCTCGTCGCCGGAGACGATGGCTTCGTACGCGCGGCGCACGCGCTGGAACTCCCGGGCCGACCCGCCGTGGTCGGGGTGGGCGTCCTTCACGCGCTCGCGGTAGGCGCGCTCGATGGCCTCGGGGTCGGCGTCCCGCTCCACCCCGAGCACGTCGAACGGAGAATCCACGCGGGACGGTAGGGAGCCGCGACGTAAATTCCCTCGCCAATCGACAACCGTCGCCCCGGAAGTGGTCGGACACACGGCTTAAGTTCCGGCCTCGCTACAGGCCGATATGACTCCCCGTGTCGTCCACGTCGACGGTGCGGACGCCGGCGGTGCGGTCGCGGCGGCGCTGTCCGCGGCCGGCTACGAGGTGGTCCCGGCGGGGTCGGTCGCGGCGGTCCGCGACCACCTCCCGGACGCCGACGCCGTCGTGACGGCCGGGACGCTGCCGGACGGCGACGCGCTCGACCTGTGTGCGGGCGCGGCCGACGTCCCCGTCGTCGTCTACGCCGCCGACCCCGACGCCTCCGTCGCGAGCGCGCTGTTCGCCGCGGGCGCGAGCGACTACGTCCTCCGCGACGAGGTGAGCCCCGAGGGACTGGTCGAGCGCGTGTCGGCCGTCCTCGGCGAGGCGGTCGACTCCCGGTACCGGCGGCTCGTCGACGCCGTCGGGGACTTCCTCTACGTCACGGACGAGGAGGGACGCTTCGTCACACTGAACGACGCCGCGTTGGAGATGTCCGGGTACACGCGCGAGGAGGCGGTCGGCGAACACTCGTCGCTCGTGCTCTCCGAGGCGGGCGTCGAACAGGGCGAGGCCGCCATCCGCCGCCTGCTCGCCGGCGAGGAGGAGACGGTCACCTACGAGATGGACCTGCACACGAAGTCGGGCGAGCGGCTCCGCGTCGAGAACCACGTCTCGCTGCTGCCGATGCCCGACGGCGAGTTCCGCGGCACCGTCGGCGTGCTCCGCGACGTGAGCGAGCGCCGCTCGCGCGACGAGCGCCTGCGCGAACTCCACGACGCGACGCGCGACCTGTTCGCCGCGCCGGACCGCGAGGCGGTCGCCGAGGCCGCGGCGCGGGCCGCGGCAACCATCCTCGGCTACCCCATCAACGGCGTCCGCCTCGTGGAGGGCGACCGCCTCGTCCCCGTCGCCGTCCCCGACGAGACCCGCGATATCATCGGCGAGCGCCCGGTGTACGACTTCGATTCCGACGCGCCGCCGGCCGTCGCGCTCCGCGAGGGCGAACCGTTCGTCCGTCGCGACTTCGACGCGGCCGACGAGCGCGGCCGCGGCGCGCTCGCGGCGGCGATGTACCTCCCCTTCGGCCACCACGGCACGCTGACCATCGCCGCAACCGACGAGGCCGGCTTCAGCGAGACCGACGAGATGCTCGCGGGCGTGCTCGCAGCCAACGTCGCCGCCGCGCTCGACCGCCTCGAACAGCGCGCGGAACTCGCCGCCGAGCGCGACCGCCTCTCCGCGCTGTTCGAGAACATCCCCGACCCGGCCATCTACGTCGAGTTCGAGGACGGGACGCCCGTCGTCCGGGACGCGAACCCCGCGTTCGAGGCGACGTTCGGCTACGACGCCGCCACCCTCGCGGGCGACTCCGTCGACGAGTACATCGTCCCCGACGCCGACGACGACCGGGCGCGGAGCTACAACCGACAGATACGCGAGGGCGAGAGCTTCCACGGCGAGGTGCGCCGGCAGTCCAGCGACGGCCTCCGCGACTTCCTGCTCCACGTCGTCCCCTACGAGATCGGCGAGCGGACGACGCGCGGCTTCGCCATCTACACCGACATCACCGACCAGAAGGAGCGCCAGCGCGAGCTCGAACGCCAGAACGAGCGGCTCGAGGAGTTCGCCGGCGTCGTCAGTCACGACCTCCGCAACCCCCTCAACGTCGCGGCCGGCCGGCTGGACCTCGGCCGCGAGACGGGCGACGACGAGCACTTCGAGGCCGCCGACCGCGCGCTCGAACGGATGGAGCGGCTCATCGACGGGCTGCTCGCGCTCGCCCGGCAGGGCCGCACGGTCGGCGACGCCGCGCCCGTCGCGCTCGGGGACGCCGCCCGCGCCGCGTGGAACGGGGTCGCGACCGGCGAGGCGGCCGCCGAGTTCGGCGACCTCCCGACCGTGCTCGCGGACCGGGCCCGGCTCGAACAGCTGTTCGAGAACCTCTTCCGTAACTCGGTCGACCACGCCGGCGAGGGGGTGACCGTCACCGTCGAGGCGCTGTCGGACGGCTTCGCCGTCGCCGACGACGGGCCCGGTATCCCCGAGTCCGAGCGCGAGCACGTCTTGGAGTTCGGCTACTCGACCGACGGCGGCACGGGCTTCGGCCTCGCCATCGTCCGGGAGATAGCCGAGGCCCACGGCTGGACGATGGCCGTCGAGGCGAGCGAGTCGGGCGGGGCGCGGTTCGCCTTCCGCGGCGTCGAACTCGCGGACTAGTTCTGCTCGTCGCCGGCGCGCCACGCCCCGCCGTTGGCGCGGTAGCCGTCGAACTCGCCGCTGCGTATCTCCGCCTCTATCTCCCGGGCCGTCGCCTCGTCCACGCTCACGAGGTGGCCGAGCGGGTGACCCGGCAGGGCGACGGGGTTCTCCAGCACGCCGACGAGCAGGCCGGTGAAGGGCGCGGCCACGACGTGCTCCTCCCGCGAGAAGTGGTCCGTCACGGTACAGATGGTCTCGCCCTCGCGCACGAGCGGGTACGGCCCCCACTGCATCTCCACGAGGCCGCCCTCGTCCGCGCGGAGCCACTTCTTCTGGTCCTCCGGCGAGACGACGCGGTACCAGCCGGGCCACGACACCGCGCCCTCCACGAGGCCGTACTCGGCCAGCACGCTCGCGACGCCGTCGAGCGCCTTCTCGATGAGCACCGGCTGGAAGCGGTGGGCCTTCCCCATCTCCACCGTGACGGTGGGGATGCCCGCCCGCGTCGCGGCCGCCCGGAGGCTCCCCTCGTCGCCCCCGCCCGCGAGCACGACGTTCGCGCCGAACGCGCGCGTCAGCCGCTCGACGCCCGGCGCGGTCACGTCCGCGCGCGTGTGGTACATCGTCGTCCGGTTGCGCGTCGAGGTGTGGAAGTCCAGCCCGACGTCGCACTTCGAGAGGAACGCGTCCCACAGCTCCGCGGCGGTGCGCTCGGCCGTGTTCGCGCCCGCCTTCCCCGGGAACGAGCGGTTCAGGTCGAGGTCGTAGATGGGGACGTACCGCTGCTGGGCGTGGTACGCGGGGACGTTCGCGACGTGGAGTATCACGAGCGTCCCGGCGATGTCCGAGGGGTCGTACCGGCGTGCCAACTCTTGGCAGACCTTCACGCCGTTGAGTTCGTCGCCGTGTATCGCCGCCGTGCAGAAGACGCGCGGCCCCGGCTCCGTCCCGTTGATGACCGTCACGGGGACCTCGACGGGGTCGCCCAGGTAGGTCTCCGACACCTCGTAGCGGACGTGGCGCTTCTCGCCCGGCCGCACCTCCCCGTCGTAGCGGAACGGTCGCGGTTCGTCGGGCGTCTCGATTTCGAACGCCCCCGTTTCGGGTGCGCCGTCGTCCGTCGTCATTGGCCCGTCCTCGCGGCCGGGGCTCTTGTAGTTCGTGTTCGTGTCGGACGGGTCTCCCCGCGAGAAAGGACTTATGCGAGCAAGCGCCACCCCCCGGTATGGACACCGCCGGGACGAGCGGCCGCTTCTTCGGACGCGACGAGGACGACGCGCGGCGCTGGGCCGCCGCCGCGCTCGCGCTGTCGCTCGGCTCGTTCGTCCTCTTCTCGGCGGTGAAGGCGCTCGACTACCCGACGGTCCATCTCCTGTTGTGGTGGGAGGGGTACGCGGTCCTCCTGACCGCCCTCGTCGGCGTCCAGTCGTACTCGAACGGGGGGCTCGTGACGAGCTGGCTGCTCGCGTTCGGCGCCGTCGTCGGTGTCGTCGCGAACTACGGCGGTCTCGGACTGACCGGCGGCGCCCCGACCCTCCCGGAGTTGGCTGGGCTCGCGCTCGTCGCCGGGTCGGCGGGTGCCGCGACCGTCGGAACGGTCGGCTTCGCCCTCGGCGCGACGGTCCGACGGCTCGTCGGGTAGCGGCCCCCTCCCGGGCACGCGGTTCGTCATCGGCACGCGGTCCGTCCCCGGTTCGGACGGTCCACTCCTCCTCGTCTCCCTCCTCGCTCCCTCGTCACCTACACCCGGTCGATGACCTCGGCCAGCCGCTCCAGCCCCTCGTCTGGGTCGTCGCCGGGAACGGAGACGAGGACGTGGCCGACGCCCTTCGTTTCCAGTCCGCGGAGGTACTCGACCCACCAGTCCGCGCCGGCGCGGTAGCCCTGATGGACCGCCCGGGGACCCGCATCGGGGTCGTCGGCCAGTTCCGTGCGGGCGACCATCGCGAACGGCTTGTCGCCCCCGACGCCGCGCCAGTCGTCGAGGTAGGCGTCGAGCGTGTCGTCGGGGAGGTGGTAGAACAGCCAGCCGTCGCCGTGCTCGCCCAGCCAGTCGAGCGACTGCCGGGCGCGGCCGGTCGGGAGCATCGGCACCGTCCCGGCGGTCGGCTTCGGCACCACGTCGAGGTTCCCGTCGAGGTCGCCCCACGCGCCGGCACGCTCGGGGTACGTCTCGCCCCACGCGGCGCGTATCGTCGCCACGGCCTCGCGGAAGCGCTCGCCGCGTTCCTCGCGGTCGACGCCGAACGCGTCGAACTCCGGGTCGCGGTCGCCGGTCGCGACGCCCATGACGAACCGCCCGTCCGAGAGGCGGTCGAGGGAGGCGGCCTGCTTGGCGACGTGGAGCGGGTGGCGGAGCGTGAGGACGACGCTCGCGGTGCCGAGCGTCACCTCCTCGGTTTCGGCCGCGGCGTAGCCGAGCCACGTCCACGGGTCGAACGTCTGCCCGGCGTCGCCGAACCGCGGCCAGTAGGTCGGCACGTCGCGCGCCCACAGCGCGTCGAAGCCCAGGTCCTCGGCGCGGGCCGCCAGCCGCGCCTCCTCGTCGGGGTCGGGCGTCTCGGTCCGCCCGCCGGCGAGCGGGAACCCCAGCCCGAACGTGAGGTCGTCGCCGCCGAACAGCCGCTCGTAGCCGGCGTTGCGGTGGTCGGTCACGGGCGGACTGGGGGCGGCGCGGGCATGGGCGTGGCGGTCGGGGGGCTACGCGGGGTCGCGAAACGCCACGGTGCCGTCGTAGCGGTTGTTCACGTACACGACGCCGTCCACGACGGCGGGTGCCGACCACGCGAACGTGGGCGTCTCGGGGACGGTCCACCGTTCCGTCCCGTCGGCGGCGTCGAACGCGAAGAAGCGGTCCGCCCCGTCGGTGCCGAGACAGACGGTTCCGTCGGCGACGACGGGCGACCCCCACGCGTGCGGCCCGACCCCGTCGTCGGGGGTGCCGACGCGCCACTGCTCGGTGCCGTCGTCGGCGTCGAGCGCGAGCAGCGGGCCGGGGCCGTTGACGGGCGTGAAGTCGGCCTCCGTGTTCCCCGCCGGGACGTACACGACGCCGTCGGCGACGGCCGGCGACGCGATGACCGTTCGGCCGGCATCGACCGACCACCGCTCGCTCCCGTCGGCGAGCGCCAGCGCGGCCACCCGCCCGGTCGAGTCACCCACGACGACGGTGTCGCCCGACACGGTCGGCGAGGCGGCGACGACGCCGTCGCGGTCGACGGTCCACCGCTCCGTCCCGTCGTCGGCGTCGAGCGCGGCGACCGTGCCGTGCCACGCGGCGGCGACGACCGTCCCGTCGGCGACGGCCGGAACGGCACACACCCGCGAGGGCGCGTCCCACCGCCAGCGGGCCGCGCCGGTCGTGGCGTCGTACGCCCGGACGGTGCCGTCGTTACAGCCGACGTACGCCGTCCCGTCCCGAATCGTCGGCGAGGAGTGTATCGGGCCGCCCGCCGTGACGCGCCACAGCGGCTCGCCGGTGTCGGCGCCGAGCGCGTGGAGGGTACCGTCGTCGCCGCCGACGAGCGCGACCCCGTCGTGGACCGCGGGCGAGGACCACAGCGGTCCCGGTCCGGTGTCGTACTCCCACTGCGTGTCGCCCGAGTCCGTCTCGACGGCGTAGACGGTGCCGTCGAGCGCCCCGACGATGACGTCGTCGCCGGCCACGGCCGGTGACCCCAGCACCTCGAAGTACGGCTCCGAGCGCCACCACAACTCGACGGCGTCGGGGACGGCCCGGTCGACCGCGCCGGTGTTGCCCGCGTCGAACTGGTAGCCGGGCCACGCCGCGTCGCTCATCGGTCACCCCCCGCCAGCCGGTCGGCGGCGCTCGAAACGATGTCGGTTGTCGTCGCGTCCTCGGGGTAGTAGACGCCGAACCCGTCGTGGTCGGGGAAGCGCGCCCCTTCGTCGACGTGGCCGAGCAGGAACCAGAACAGCGACCCGGCGACGTCGTACCGCTCGAACTGCTCGTACCACTCGCGGAACCCCTCGTTCCGGTTCGACAGCTGTCTCCGGTAGTCGTCCTCGGTTCGGGTGGCGTCCCAGCCGAACTCGCCGACATACAGCGGCTTGCCGAGCCGGTCGTGGACGCCCGTCGCGTGGCGCTCGACCCAGTCGTCGATGCCGTCGGCGTCGTAGTACATGTGCGTCGAGGCGGCGTCGACGGCGTCGGACTCGAAGCAGGCGAGGTAGTCGGACTCGTTGCCCGCGTCGTTCCAGCCGATGAGGCCGACGGAGACGAGGTGGTTCGGGTCGAGCGACTTCGCGTGGGCGGCCATCTCCGCCACCCACTCCTGCAGGGCGTCGCCGAACGGCGCGCCCTCGGTCTCCGGCTCGTTGGCGAGTTCCCACAGCGCGATGGTCGGGTCGTTCCGGTACTCGACGCCGGTGTAGGTGTTCTCCCGCGTGAGTACCTGTTCGAGGTAGTCGCGGTAGATGGCGCGACACTCGGGGTGGGTGTAGAAGTCGCCGAGTTCCGTCGCCCCGTCGACCCACTCGACGTACGCCGACATGCCGCCCGGACTCGGCGTGATGAGCGTCGGGAGCACGCGGACGCCGTAGCGCTTGGCCGTCGCCACCATGTAGTCGAACTGGCGGAACGAGGCCTCGTCGTACTCGCGCGGTCCGGGCTGGAGGCCGTAGTTCCCCTCGTCGCAGGCGAAGTCGCGGCAGTTGCCCACCTCCGTCCCGCCGCCGTTGATCAGCGCCCGGACGACGTTCAGCCCCATGTCCGCGGCGTCGCGGAACACCTCGTCCACCGTCTTGTGCGACTTGTGGTGGAGGTAGGCGTTGTTCGTCCCGACCATCGTGAACGGCTCGCCGTCGGCGACGAACGCCGTCCCGTCCGTCCCGACGAACCCCGCCGGCCACGGCTCCACGGCGACGGCCGCCTCGCGGTCGCCCGCCCGGAAGGTGCGCGTGCCGGGCCGGTCACACCGGACCGTGAACGTCGCCGTCATCGAGTCCGCGTCGGTCGCCAGCCGCGTCCGACGGAGGACGCCGTCGTCGCCCCGGAGGGCGAGCGGGTGGGGGTCGCCCGGTCCGCCCCGGTTCGCGAGCGTCACCGTCAGGCGGACCTCCCCGCCCTGTCGCACCGTCGTCGGCTCCACGGTCAGGTCCGTCACCGCCACCCGCGGGTCGGGGACGGCGGTGGCCGTGTCCGTCGCCGTCGCGGTTGCGGTTCGGGTCGCGGTTCGGGTGGCAGTCGGCGTTCCCGTCGCCGTCGCGCTCCCCGTCGCCGTCGTCGTCACGCGTACCTCGGTTCCCCCCTCCGTCCCCGTCTCCCCGTCCGACTCGCTCGGCGCGTTACAGCCGGCGAGCGCGAGCGCGCCCGCCGACGGCACCGCCCGGAGCAGGTCGCGGCGGCTGAACGACCGGTCCATGGGGGCGGCTGACACGCGGGGGACGTAACTGTACGGGTAGACGGGAAGACATTTACCGCGACTGCTGAACCCCTATTCAGTGACGGACGCGATACGGACCCACGAGGTCACGAAGCGCTACGGGGACCTGACGGCGGTGGACCGCCTCGACCTCACCGTCGAGGAGGGGGAGGTGTTCGGCTTCCTCGGCCACAACGGCGCGGGGAAGTCCACGACCATCAACATGCTGCTCGACTTCGCGCGCCCCACCGAGGGGCGCATCGAGGTGTTCGGCATCGACTCCCGCGAGGACAGCGTCGCCGCCCGCGAGCACATGGGCGTGCTTCCGGAGGGGTACGGCGTCTACGAGGGGCTGACCGGCCGCGAACACGTCCGGTTCGCCATGGAGTCGAAGGGGGTCGGGGGCGACCCGATGGACCTGCTCGACCGGGTGAACATCGCGGACGCGGCCGACCGGAAGGCCGGCGGCTACTCGAAGGGGATGGCCCAGCGGATGGTGCTCGCGATGGCGCTGGTCGGCGAGCCGGACCTGCTCGTGCTCGACGAGCCGACGACGGGGCTCGACCCCGGCGGCGCGAAGGCGATGCGCGAGATAATCCTCGCGGAGAACGAGCGCGGCGCGACCGTCTTCTTCTCGTCGCACATCCTCGAACAGGTCGAGGCCGTCGCCGACCGTGTCGGCATCATGCACGAGGGGCGGCTGGCGGCCGTCGATACCATCGAGGGGCTGCGCGAGACGGCGGGCGGCGGAACCAAACTGCTCGTCACGCTCGCGAACCCGTCGGCGGACCACGCCGAGGCGGTCGCCGCGACCGACGGGGTCGACTCCGTCCGCTTCGACGACGAGGAGCGGCTCGTGGTCACCTGCTCGGACGCCGCGAAGCTCGACGCCGTGGTCGCGCTGCGCGACGTCGGCGCGGACGTGCTCGACTTCTCGACCGAGGAGTCGTCGCTGGAGGACCTGTTCGTGGAGTACACCCGGGGAGATGCCTGATGCCGTGGCGACCCATCGCCCGCCGCGAGCTGTCGGACCTGCTCGCGGGCCGGACGACGAAGGCCGGGCTGGCCGTCGTGGCGCTCGTCTTCGTCGGCGGGGGGTACGCGGCCGGGACGCCGGGGTCGAACGCGACCGTGGCGACGTACGCGAACCTGCTCGGGGGGGTCGTCCCCTTCGTCGTCGGCGCGCTCGGGCTGTTGCTCGGCTACCGCTCGGTCGTCGGCGACCGCGCGGCCGGTCGGCTCGCGCTCGTGTTGGCGCTCCCGCACAGCCGCGCCGACGTGCTCGCCGGGAAACTGCTCGCGCGCGGCGGCGTGGCCGTCGGCACGCTCGCCGTCGGGATACTCGTCGGCGGCTGGCTCGTCGAGTACCCGTTCGGCTCGGTCGACCTCCTCACGCTCGCCGCGTATCTGGCCGCGACGCTCGCGCTCGGCCTGGCGCTGTTCGGCGTCGGGACGGCGCTCTCGACGCTGACCGTCTCCCCGCGCCGCGCGACGGTCGGCGCGTTCGTCGTCCTCGTCGCCGTCACCTTCTGGGGACAGCTCCGGGTGCCGCTCCTGCTCGCGCTCGACTACTTCGGGCTGACGACCCCGAGCGGGGGGCTCCCCGAGTGGGCGCTGTTCCTCCACGGGCTGGAGCCGACCGCGGTGTACGGCCGCGTCGTCGACGCGTTCGTCGTCGGCGTCGAGCGGGGCCCGTACCTCGGCCCGGACGCGGCGTGGTATCTGGGCGGGACGGTCGCGGCCGTCCTGCTCGTCGCGTGGGCGACGCTGCCGCTCGCGGCCGGCTACCTACGCTTCCGGGGGACGGACCTGTGAGCCGCGCCCTCGGGGGTGGTGCGGCGTGAGCTGGCGTGCCGTCGCCCGCAACGACCTGCGGACCCTCCGCCGGAGCCGCGGCGCGGTCGGGCTGACGGGCGTCCTCCTGCTCGTCTACGTCGGGCTCGCGGGCGTGTTCCTCTACGTCGGCGAGCCGGACTTCGCGGCGTACACGGACGTGCTCGGCGCCGTGCTCGCGATACTGGCCCCGCTGCTCGCCGTCGTGTTCGGCTACGGCACGGTCGTCGAGGAGCGCGGCTCCGGCACCGCGACGCTGGCGCTCTCGCTCCCTCACTCGCGCCGCTCGCTCGTCGCCGGCAAGCTCGCCGCCCGGACGGGCCTGTTCGCGGCCGCGACGTGGCTCGCGACGCTCGTCGCCGGCGCCGTGACGCTCGCGGCGTTCCCGGCGTTCGACGCCGCGACGTTCCTCGGGCTCTCGCTCCTGGCGACGGGCTACGGCGTCGTCTTCCTCGCCTTCGCCGTCGGCCTCTCGGCGCTGTTCGCGTCCACGCGCCGCGTAATCGCCGCCGCGCTCGGCGGCTACTTCGCGCTCGTCGTCGCGTGGGGGACGCTCGTGGACGTGGTCGGCCTCGTGTTGTTCCGGCTCGACACCGCCGCGTTCATGGGCGACTACCCGACGTGGGCCGCCTTCGCGCGGATGTTCTCGCCCGGCGCGGCGTTCGACTACCTGCGCGCGGACCTGCTCGACGTCGGGACGCTCCCGGCCGTGACGCGGCTCTCGGACGCGTGGTTCGTCTCGACCGGCGGGGCCGCGCTCGCGCTCCTCGCGTGGGCCGTCGTCCCGCTCGCCCTCGGATACCTGCGCTTCCGCGCGACCGACCTGTAGCGCGGGCTTTTCGCGTTCCCGTGCCGTGAGCCGAGCCGTGAACGGCCGTGTCTCCCCGCTGTGGGGCGCGCTCGGCGGCCTCCTCGTGGCCGGCTTCCTGCTGCTCGGCGGCGACGGCTGCGGCGGTCGCTCCGTCGGCGTCGTCTGTCGGTTCCTCTCCGAGGCGCTCGGGATACCCGGGCTCGTCCGCGCCTCGCCCGTCGTCGGCACCCTCGGGCTCGTCGCCGTCGGCGCGGCGCTCGGCTGGGTCGGGGGCCGGATGCGTCCTTAGCCGTCCCGTTCGCCCTCGTCGCGCTCGTCGAGCGGGTCCTTCAGTTCGCCCATCACGGCTTCGAGCGTGTCGGTCGCGGTGAGCAGGCCGACGACCTCCCCGCCGTCGAGCACGAGCGCCAGTTCCTGCCGCTCCGTCTGGAACTGGTCGAACGCGTCGCTGACGGTCGTGTTCGCGGCCATCGTCACCGGCGACGTGGCGATGTCGGCGAACGACACCTCGCCCGCCCGCAGTCCCTCGTAGTGTTCGAGGATGGAGGGTGCGTACACCACGCCGCGCAGGTCCGCGAGGTCCTCGCCGACGAGCGGGAACCGCGTGTGCGGCGTCGCCCGGATGCGGTCGAGGTTCTCCTCGACGGTGGCCTCGGTCGAGACGGCGACCACCTCGTCGGCCGGCACGACGATGTCGGAGACGGGCCGCTCGTCGGCGTCCAGCGCGCCCAGCACCTCCTCGCGGCGCTCCTCGGAGAGTTCGCCCTCGCCGAGCAGCGAGTGGAGCCGGGTGCGGAGCTGGCTGCGCGACTCGATGACGTCCTCCTCGGTTTCGAGCCACGCGCCGGTCATCTCGATGCCGAACAGCTTCAGCGTCAGCTTCGCCACCCAGTCGCCCAGCGTGATGAGCGGCGAGATGGCGACGTAGAACCAGTGGAGCGGGCGCGCACCCCACCGACAGACGAACCGGGAGCGCTCGACGCCGAGATAGGTCGGCGTCTGCTCGCCGTGGGTCAGGTGGACGAGGTTGATGATGAGGTAGCCGAGCAGCGCCCCCGCGCCGACCGTCGCCAGCGCGGAGCCGGCGAATAGCGGCTCGAAGAGGGCGGCCAGCGCCGGCTCGGCGACGATACCGACCGCGATGGAGGAGGCCGTAATCCCGACCTGACAGGTAGTGAGATACAGTTCGAGCTCCCCCGTCATCTCCCACGCGCGTTCGAGCGCGGCGCTGCCGTCCACGAACTCGTCCCTGCTGAACTGTCGCGCCCGCGTGAGCGCGAACTCGATGGCGACGAAGAAGCCGTTGAGCAGGATGAGTCCGAGCCCCGCCAGCAGCCGGATGCCTATCTCGGTCGCGTTCATTTCGGTGCGTCCCCGTTCCGGTTCGAGCCGTTAATGCGTTCTGTCCGAGCGGTCGGATATCGCCCGAGGCTCACCCCTCGTAGGCCGCCTCGCGGTGGCCCACCCGTTCGACCGTCGCCGCCTCGTCCGTCCGCAGGTCGGAGAGGAAGGCGAACAGCTCCTCGAAGTCGTCCACGCCCTCGCGGACGAGGTACTCGACGTATCGGTGTTTGCGCCGGAAGTCGCGCTTCGCCTCCGCGACGGGCCGGTCCGTGCGGTCGGCCAGCCGCTCGAAGACGGCGGTCCGGCTCGCCTCGGTCGCGTCCCCGAGGTCCGGGTGGTCGTAGGCGAACGCGAAGCCGCGGTCGTGGGTGCGCGCACAGACCCGGTTCCAGTAGACGGTCGTGCCGTCCTTCTCGACCGTGCCGCGCGCTCCGTCGCCGTCGAGCGCCGCGTACTCGCTCGCGCTCGGGAACTCCACGACCTCGCCGACGTAGCGGTCGCCCTCGACGCGCTTGGGGAAGACCACGAGGTCGAGTTCGCGCAGGAGGTACGCCGGGAGGCCCTGCTCGACCACGCGGTTCACGAGCGTCTCCGTGTCCTCGGCGTGGGTGGTCCCGATCAGCCCGTGGCCGGTGTTGAGCGACTCCGCGAACGTCTCGAAGGAGGCGGGCGTGTTTATCTCCGCGATGACCTCCACGTCGGGGTTGAGGTAGTTCGCCTCGGTCATCAGGTCGGCCATCGAGACGCGCTTGTACTCGTCGGCGTGCTCGCGCGTCGAGAGCGCGACGCCCGTCTCGTGGGGGAGTTCCACCTCTCGGCTCCCTTCGTCGATGGAGACGGGCCGGTCGTCGAACGGAATGAAGGGCATGTGGGCGTTCATCAGCGTCGTCTTGCCGACGCCCGTCGGGCCGGAGAACAGCACGACGCCGCGCGTCTCGTACAGCTGCCACAGCAGGGCGACGAGTTCGGTCGGGAGCGCGTCGCGGCCGACGAGGTCGGGCGGCGTCATCGGGTCGCCGGCCTGCTTGCGGACGGAGACGTGCGGGCCGCCCTCCGAGATCGTGGGCAGGGCGACGGCACACCGGATGGTCTCCTCGACGCCCTCGGGGTCGACGTTCACCTTCGCGGAGGGGTTCGAGGCGTTGAGCTCCGCGCCGTCGGCCGCCGCGAGCCGGGTCACCACGTCCGTAAACGCGGTCTCGGAGTCGAACGAGAGGTTCGTCGGGACGCGGCCGTCGTACACGTCGGCGCGGGGGAGCACCTTCACGCGCTCGCCGACGCGGTTCGCCTCCACGTCCTCCAGGTTCGGGTCGCGGATGGGTATCGTCAGTTGGCCGTAACCGACGAAGTCGCGCAGGACGTAGTAGACGAGGTCCGCCAGCCGGTCGGGCGCGTAGGTGTCGTCCACGGGCGGGGCGGCGAGGCCGCGGTCGGCCAGCGCCTCGCGGACGCGCCGCGCGGTCGCCGTGAGCCACGCGCCGGTCGTGTCGGCGAGCAGTTCCCGCCCGAGCAGGGTCTCGGCGCGCTCGCGGACGAACGCGCCCGGTTCCTCGACGACGCCGTCGGTGCCCGCGGCCCAGACGCGCTCCTCGCACCGCGCTATCAGGTCGCGGTCGCCCGGGAGCAGGTCGGGTTCGAGCACGGCGTAGCGGACGGCGAAGGCGTCCCGGCCGAGGGTGTGACGGCGGTAGAGCACCACGGGCACCGCGAAGCCGCGGAAGTCGACGGTGTAGCGGGTGAGCCGTTCGCTGGCGACGCGGGCCAGCGCGTCGGCGTCGGCGTCGAGGTCGGTCGCGGCCGGCGAGAAGTCGCGCGTGTGGACGACCGGGTCGCCCTCGGTATCGACCACCTCGACGCGGTCGTCGAGCGCCAACGGCGTCGCGTCCCCGAGACACCGCTCGTCGGCGAGCACGCGGTACGAGAGCCGCCGCCGCGCGGCCGGCGAGACGTCGGTCAGGCGGTCGAACGCGCGCCGCCACTTGTCGGGGAGGCCGGCGGCGAACCGCTCGGCCGTGGCCTCCCGCGTGAGCGGCGGCTGGACGGTCGCGTCGCCGAAGAAGTCGCGCAGGCCCGCGAGCGCCTCGCGCTCGCCGCGTGGAACGGTCGGGGCGCGCACCCGGTAGGCGAAGGGGGTGTCGGCGGCGTCGGCGACGGTGACGACGACGCCCGGCGCGACGGCGTACTGGTCGCGGACGGCCGGCGCGTACCACGCGTCGGCGTCGCCCGGCGGGACGGGGCTCGGAACGCTGGGGGGAGTCACGGGGGAGCTTCGTCCTCCCACAGTTAAAGTTCACGACATTTGACACGAATTTGCGGTCAGGCTCCCTGGAGGGGCGTACTTCTATTGGGGAGACGCGTGCCGATGGAACAATGGATGACTCTTCGGGGGGGTCGCCGGCGGGCGAGCCGACCGACGAGGTGTTCGACCGCATCACCGACGCGGTGTTCGCGCTCGACGACGAGTGGCGGTTCACGTTCCTCAACGAACACGCCGAGGGGCTCTTGGAGAGCGACGAGGCCGCGCTGCTCGGGGAGAACGTCTGGGACGTGTTCCCCGCGGCCGCGGAGTCGACGTTCCGCGACGAGTACGAGCGCGCCCGCGAGACGGGCGAGTCCGTCTCGTTCGAGGCGTACTACGACCCCCTCTCGACGTGGTTCTCGGTGCGGGCGTACCCCTCCGAGACGGGGCTGTCGGTGTACTTCCGCGACGTCTCCGGGCGGAAGCGTCGCGACCGGGCGCTGCGGGAGGCGTACGAGATAGCCTCCGACGCCGACCGGTCGTTCGACGAGCGCGTCGGGGAACTGCTCGCGTTGGTCCGCGGGACGCTCGACCTCGCCGAGGGGGTGTTGTCGCGCGTGGACGGGGACACCTACACCCCAGAGGCCGTGTCGTCGGCCGACGGCGACGGCCCCGCCGTCGGGGAGTCGGTTCCGCTCGACGAGACGCTGTGCGCCCGGGTGCTCGCGGCCGACGGGGCGATGACGGTCGCCGACGCGGCCGACGGCCCGACCGCCTACGTCGGGACGCCGGTGTACGCCGACGGCGAGCAGTACGGCACCTTCTGCTTCTACGGCGGGGCGCCGCGCCCGGACGGCTTCTCGGAGTGGGAGGTGACGTTCGTCGAACTGCTCGGCAACTGGGTGAGCTCGGAGCTCCAGCGCCGGCGCACCATCGACCGGCTGACGGCGCTCGACGAGGTGAACGCCGTCGTCCGCGACATCAACGGCACGCTCGTCGAGCAGTCCACCCGCGCCGACATCGAGCGGGTGGTGTGCGAGCGGCTGGCGGCGTCGGACTCCTACGAGTTCGCGTGGCTGGGCGTCGTCGACGAACACTCCGGCGAGGTGGTGCCCTCGACGGCGGTGCGGGCCGACGAGTACCTCGCCGACGTCACCGTCTCGGCCGCCCCCGACGAGGACCGCGGGCGCGGGCCGGCGGGGCGGGCGCTCCGCACCGGCGAGGTCCACATCTCCCGGGACATCGAGACCGACGCGGACTTCGCGCCGTGGCGCGACCACGCCCGCGAGCGCGGCGTCCGCTCGGCGGCCGCGGTCCCCGTCGGCACCGACGGCGCGGAGTACGGCGTGTTAAACCTCTACTCGACGCGGCGCGACGCGTTCGGCGAACAGGAGCGGGCCGTCGTCGCCCAGCTCGGCGAGATTACGGGGCTGGCCATCGCCGCCGTCGAGCACGAGCGCGAGGTCGAGCACAAACGCGAGCGGCTGGAGTTCATCAACCGCTTCCTGCGGCACAACCTCCTGAACGGGCTGAACCTCGTGACGGTGCGCTCGGACCTGCTCGCCCGGTCCGTCGACGACCCCGACGCGGCCGACCACGTCGAGGTCATCCGCGAGCGGGTCGACGACATGGCGGGGCTCATCGACACGATGCGGACGTTCATGGACGCCGTCATCGAGGGGGAGCGCCACCGCGGCGAGCCGGTCGCCGTCCGCGAGGTGCTCGACCGGAAGCTCTCGCTCGCGCGCGAGGGCTACCCCGAGGCGACGTTCCGCGCCCGCGACCTCCCCGACCCCGGGACGCGCGTGCTCGCGGACGAGCTCGTCGGCGAGGTGCTAGAGAACGTGCTGTCGAACGCCGTGGTCCACAACGACACCGACGCGCCGACCGTCGAGGTCCGCGCCCGCGAGACGACGTGTTCGCTCCCGACGGACCCCGAGACGGGCGACCCGCTGCCGCCGGGTCACGCCCCGTCCGGGGCGGAGCCGACCGACGAGCACCCGGCGCTCGCGGTCGAGATAGCCGACGACGGGCCGGGCGTCCCGGACGGCGAGAAGGAGCGCATCCTCGCGAAGGGCGTGACGGAGCTGAGCGCCCCGGGCAACGGGCTCGGGCTCTACCTCGTCGGCGAGACGATGCGCTCGTACGGGGGGCGGGTCGGCGTCGGCGACAACGAGCCGCGCGGCGCGGTGTTCGAGCTGGTGTTCCCGGTCGTCGAGCGCGGCGCGTGAACATGTTCGGGAGTACCGTTTCACTCGCCGTCCCGAACGTCCGGCTATGAGCGTCACCGAACCCGAGCGGCGGACGGCGACGACGACGGTGGACGTGAAGGCGACCGGCCACGTGCGCCGGGAACTCGACGAGCACCGCTTCGAGTTCGCCTTCGAGGGGGACACCCTCGGCGAGTTCCTCGACGCCTTCTTCGACGAGTACGGCTGCGAGGAGATGCTGCTCGCCGAGTCCGAGGCCGACGAGACGGCGAACGGGTGGGCGAACTACCCCGGCGACCCGCCGGGTCGGTGGGAGCGCAACCCCGAAGGGGAGCGCACCCGGGCGTTCGCCCGCGTGCTCGTCAACGGGCGCTTCAACGAGCTACTGGACGGCTTCGGGACGGAGCTGTCCGACGGCGACCGGGTCGCGCTGGTGTACCCGTTCGTGTTCTGCTGCTAGGCGGAAGAGCCGAGTGGGTGGCCGGCGAACCGCCGCCGATGCCACAGGCTCGCCTGCGGGTCACCCTCCCCGACGGGCTCTGGATCGGTCGGCTCTCGCGGGCCCACCCGGACGCGGTGTTCCGGGTGTTGACCGCCTTCGCCGACGGCGAGCGCGGCGTCGCGCTCGTGGAGCTGTCGTCGCCGGACCCGGCGCCGCTGCTGGCCGACCTCGTCGACGAGCCGGCGGTGACGGCGACGGAGGTACTCCACCGCGAGGGCGACCGGGTCCTGGTCCGACTCGGGACGTCGAACCCGCTGTTGCTCGCGCCGGTCCGGGAGTCGGGGGTTCCCCTCGACTTCCCGTTCCGGCTGGCCGACGGCCACGCGGTCTGGGAGGTGCGGGCGCCGCACGACCGGCTCTCGGCGCTCGGCGACGGCCTCCGCGACAGCGGTATCCGGTTCGAGGTGGAACGCGTCGGCCGGGTCGCCGACCCCGACGGCCCGCTCGCCGAGGGGCAGCGCCGGGTGCTGGAGGCGGCCGTCGACCACGGCTACTACGACACCCCTCGAGAGTGTACGCTGACGGAACTGGCCGACCGGCTCGACATGGCCAAGTCGACCGTCTCGGAGACGCTCCACCGCGCCGAGGAACAGATCGTCAAGGAGTTCGTCGGCGAGCCGACCGACGGCCCCTGAGCGCGGGGCGAACATCTTCGGGAGTACGGCCTTCCGCCGGCGTGCGTGTGCTTCCGCGTATGGCGTTCGAGCGCTTCGACCGCGAGACCCTGCTCGACCTCGTCGTGAACGCCGTCCCGCTCGCGATGCTCGCCGGGTTCACGGCGCTGTTCGTCGTCGTCAGGCCGTACGGTTTCGACCCCGCGGCCGTCGCGATTCAGCTGACGCTCGTGTTGGTGCCGCTGGGCGCGCTGTCGGTGTTGAGCTACCACGCCGCCGCGGCGGTCGAACGGGCCGAGGAGGCGACGGATACCGACTAGTCGCGGGGGTTCCCGCGGTCGTCGGTCGCCGCGCCCCCCGACGGCCCGACGTGGACGCGCGTGACGTGGCCGCCACAGCCGCACCGGTCGACGTACTCCCACGTCGCGTCCGTCAGCCGCGCCGCGAGCTCGTCGTAGAGGTACGTCTCCGGGTGGCCGTGGGCGCCGTGCGTCACGAGGTTCACGTGCCGCCCGGGCTCGGTGTGGGCGACGGCGTCGACGGCGTCGGCCACGACCCGGTCGGGGTCGTCGGCGTGGCGCGGCAGTTCCAGGTTCGCGGACCACGAGGTGTCGTGGACGCGGTCGGTCACCGGCTCGGCGTCGGCGTCCTCGTGTGTGCTCACGTATCGGTGTCGCCGCCCGACGGGGAAGACGCTCCTCGCGAACATGTTCGCCCGCTCCTACGCCCCGACCAGACCCAGCCCCCGGACGCCCGCGTGGTCGCCGTCGAGCCACGCGACCGTCGCGTCGCCCCACGACTCGGTCGCGGCCGTCGGATAGCGCTCCTCCACCCCCGGTTTCGCGTCGAGCAGGAACGCACACGGCGACGACCCCACCGCGTCGAGCCGCTCGGCGAGCGGGCCGCCGTCGCGGGGCGTGGCCAGCGCGACCGGCGCGTCCGGAAACCGGGCGACGCGGGCGTCGAGGTGTTCGCTCTCCCCCTCGACGGGGGCCGCGAGGTCGAACGCCGCGCGGAGCCGGTCGGTCGCGGCCGCGAGGTCGGGGACCGCGACGACGACCGTCCGGACGGCCGTCGGGCCGACCCCGGGCGAGGGCTCGCCGGCGCGCTCCGCCCGCGGGGTGGTGTCGGCGATACAGAAGGGGAGCAGGCTCCCCGGCTCCCCGTCGCCGAGGTACACCAGTTCCCACTCGACGACGACGCCGTCCGGGCGCTCGCGGGCGTACTCGACCGGCCCCTCGACGGCGACGCCGCGCTCGCGCATCGCGGCCGCGGTCGCCGCGGCGTCGTCGACCCGGACGGCCCACGCGCAGGGGCCGGCGTCGGTTCGGATGGCGGCGTCCCACCACGGCGACGCGGCCCCCTCCTCGACGGTCGAGACGAGTTCGAGGTAGCTCCCGTCCGGGAGCGTGAGGGTCGCCATGTGCGTGACGCCGTTCGAGTGGGCGCCGCCCTCGGTCGTGTCGAGGCCGGCGGCCGCGAAGGCGTCGCGGAGCGCGTCGAGCGACCGCCCGGCGACGGTGACGTGGTCGATGCGGAGGTCCATGCGGTCGGGTCGCCCCGCGACACCAAAACGCTCCGGGCGCCGCGCCGGCATCGGGGTCGGCCTGCGACGGGCCAACGACCCGTTTAGCCGCGGCCGCGACCCGGGGTGGCGACCTGCCGCCCGAAAACTGTGGTCGGTGTTTATGTCCCCCGTCCACCCCCACCCGTCGGGGGAACCGTATCTCGGGGGAGAGACGAAGGGGGGTGACCGCCCGCGGAGGCGGGCGACTCCCGGTTCCGTGACTCGTCCGCCGAGCGGCCTCCGCTCGATACATGCAACTCAGCACACTCTTCGAGGACGAACAGGCCGTCTCGCCGGTCATCGGCGTGATCCTGATGGTCGCCGTCACGGTGATTCTCGCGGCCGTCATCGGCACGTTCGTGCTCGGTCTCGGCAGTCAGGTCCAGCAGAGCGCACCGACGGCGAACTTCGAGTTCAGCTACACGCCGGCGGGTGGGGATGGATTCACAGATACCGGCGACGACAACGACCAGTTCACCGTCGAACACACCAGCGGCCAGAGTATGGAGCGGTCGCGCGTCGTCGTGCAGGTGGAGGGAACGGAGGTCGGTGGTTCGGGTGACTGGTCCGATACGACCATCTCCGTCGGGTCGTCCTTCTCGTACACCGAGGACGGAACGGCGGCGTTGGAGGACGGCGACGTGATCCGGATAATCTGGAACTCCGCGAACGGGGAGACGTCCAACACGGTCGGGCGCTCGACGGTGCCGACGAGCTAGCCGCCCTGCACAACGGCTATTTCCCCGGCCTCTCCAACGGGTGATATGGCCCCGTCCGACCCGACCCTCCGTCGAATCGTCGCCGCCGCCGGCGCCGCCGTCGAGCGGCTCCGGGGGCGGTCGCCCCGCGCCCTCGGGGGCGTCCTCCTCGTCCTCGTCCTCCTCGCCGCCGCCGCGGCGTGGTACTTCCGGCCGTGGCTCCACCCGCTCGTCTGGACGCTGTACACGAACCCGGTCGTCGCCGTCGCGCTCGTCGTCGGCCTCGCGGTCGGCGTCCTCGCGAACCGCCGCGTCCCGGGGCTCGGCCCGCAGGCCGGCCTCGCCGTCGTGCTCCTCCTGGCCGTCGCCGGCACCGGCCTGACGGGCCTGCTCGCCGGCCAACAGCTCGGCACGGCGACGATGGCCGCGGCCACCGACACGACGACGCTCGCGGAGACGGACGCCGAGATGCCCCGCGTCGTCCCGCGCAGCGTCGCGGGCCGGTACGCCTCGAACACGCTGAACTTCCCGCAGTACCGCATCGCGGGCGGCGACGTGACGGTGTACAACGGGACGCCGTACTGGTCGTACGCGCTCGCACCCGACGGCGCGTACAACCACTTCACCAAGCGCCAGCACGGCACCGTCCTCGTGGACATGACCGAGCAGAACGCCGAGGTGGAGACGGTCGTCGGCGACCTCGAACAGGGCATCGGCCCGGCCTTCTACAACAACTACCGGTTCGGCCTGCTGAAGCGCGGCGAGTACCTCGTCGATTACGCCGACCCGTTCATGGTCGTCCACGAGGGCGACCAGTACATCGCCGTCCCCTACACCACCCCGGAGTTCCACTGGCTCCCGATACCGTACACGACGCCGGAGTGGGGCGGCGTCGCGCTCGTCTCGCCGAACGGCTCCGTCGCCGACCTCACGCCCGCGGAGGCGCGCGACCACCCGGTTCTCTCCGAACAGAAGCTCTACCCGTTCGAACTCGCGCGCGAGCGCGTCGCCGCGACGCGGTACCGCAACGGCATCCTGAACACGTTCACGAGCCACGAGGACGAGATCGAGGTCGCGCCGGTCCCCGGCGAGGGGAACGACCAGCCGTTCCTCACGTTCACCGACGAGGGGCCCGAGTACGTCGTCGCCGTCGAGCCGTACGGCGAGGCGCAGGGTCTCAAGGAGATATGGACCGTGGACGGCCGCACCGGCGAGTACGGGCGGTTCACGCCGAACGAGTCGCTGTTCGGGGCGCGCAAGGCCACGGACTACGTCCGGCAGGCCGCCCGCACGACCGACTGGAACCGCTTCACCCCGGCCGAGCCGATTCCCGTCGTCGTGGACGGTCGCCTCTACTGGGAGGTGCGGGTCGTCCCCGACGACAGCAGCGGCATCGCCTACATCGCGTTCGTGGACGCGCGCTCCTCGGACGTGAGCGAGGTCGTCACTTCCGAGGGGGTGCGGGCGTTCCTCGAAGGCGAGGCGATGCCCGACGACGGCGACGGCGACACGGACGGCCGCTCGCCGACGTTCGTCGTCCAGCGCGTCGCCCCGAACGGCACCGTCGTCGAGACGCTGGAGGTGTACGGCGACGAGACGATACGCGTCGTGCGGGGGAACGCGACGAACACGACGAACGCGACCGGGCGCTAGCTCAGGCCGTCACCGCGCGCTCGGACTTCGTCTCCCGGTCGGCCAGCGGGAGGGTGAGCGACACCTCGTTCCCCCGCGGCTCGCGGGTGTGGACGGAGACGGTCCCGCCGGACTCGGCGATTATCTCGTGGGCGAGCCACAGCCCCAGCCCGCTGGCGCGTTCGAGCGCCGCGGGCTCCCCGGTCAGCACGTCGCGGTCGGCCGAAGGGATGTGCGGCCCCTCGTCGGCGATGCGGACCTCCGCGCGGTCGTCGGCCGTCGTCACCGTCACGGAGACGTACGGCCGGTCGCTGTCGGCGTGTTCGAGGGCGTTCTCGATGAGGTTGTCGAGCGCAGAGGGGAGCGCCGAGACGCCCGAGACGCGGACGGGTTCCGGCGGGAGGTCGATGTCGAACACGGCGTTCGGGTACTCCGCGACGAGCTGTTCGCGCCGCGCCGACACCACCCGGCCGAGCTGGTGGGTCTCCCGCTCGTCCGCCGCCATCGAGTCGACCGCTCGGGCCTGCTCGGACAGCGAGAGCAGCCCGTCGGCCCGCTTGTCGATGGTGGCTATCGCCCGCTCGGCGCCCGCCGTGTCGCCGTCCGCGAGACACTCCTCCAGCAGCCCCAGCTGGCCGCTGATGATGGACGCGTCGTTGCGCAGGTCGTGGCGCAACAGCCGGTTCAACACCTGCGTGTACTCCTCTGCGCGCTTCCGGTCGGTCACGTCCCGGAAGACGAGCACGCGGGCGTCCGCCTCCGACAGCCCGGTTCGGACGACGTCGAAGGTGCGGTTCCGGCGCCCGCCCCGGTCGCCGTCGCGGACGGGCACCTCGACCTCGACGTGGTCCGTCCCCGCGTCGGGGTCGCGGTCGAGCAGCCGTCGCCCGACGGCCGGATACGCCGCGAACACCCGTTCGGCGGCCGCCGGTGCCCGCGGTTCGACCTCGAACACCCGCGCCGCGGCGTCGTTGTATAGCCGGACGGTGTCGTCGGCGTCGACGACGAACACCGGGTCGGGGAACTCCCCGATGACGCGCGTCCGGACCATCGAGACGGAGTCGAGCAGGCGGTACCGCGTGACCGCGACGCCCGTGATGACGGCGGTGAGCGAGAACAGCAGCGGCGTCGGGTCGAGCAGCGGGGCGTCGCCGGTGGTGAACAGCCCCACCAACCCCGACGCGAACGGGAGCACGCCGGCACAGAAGACGAGCGCCCGCCGCACCCGCGTCGTTCCCGACGCCCGGCGCGTCCCGAGCGCGAGCGCGGCGAGAACGGCGACGTTGAGCGCCGTCGAGTAGAGGAAGAAGACCAGAAAGCCCACGCCCGGCGTCGCGTCCACCCGGACCCGCCCCGCGCCGGAGACGAGTTCCGTGGACGCGAACATCAGCCCGTGGGCCGGGTTCGTCACCACCAGCAGTCCCGCGGCCGCCGGCACGGCGACGAGCGGAATCACTCGGGCCGGCGTGAGTCGGTGGCGGTAGCCGGCGACCGTCAGCGCGAACAGCGGCCACGACGCGCCGAGCGTCGCGATGCCGAGCCACAGCAGGTTCGAGTACGCGACCTTCGCGGGGAGCGTCGTCGCCGAGAGCTGGAGCGCGTAGGCCCACGCCCACGTGGTCGCCCCCGTCGAGAGGCCGATGAACGACAGCGTCTCGGTCGAGGAGGCGGTGAGCGGGCGGGTGGCTGTCACCCCCAGCATCACCGCGAGCGACGCGCTCCCTGCCACCAGGAGCGCGAGTACGACCGGGTCCCCCGGAATCACGCTGTAGTCGTCTCAGTCCATCTATATAACTGGCACGACGGCGCCCGAGCTCTCCCCCTTTCGTGACCCTCTCAGACGGTCTCGACGCCCGTCACTTCGAAGCGGGCGCCGCCGGCCTCGCTCTCGCTCGCCTCGACGCGCCAGCCGTGTGCCTCGACGATGCCCCTGACGATGCTCAGCCCGAACCCCGTCCCCTCGGTCCGGGTGGAGTAGCCGGCGTCGAACACCTCCTCGCGCTTCTCGGCCGGGATACCGGGGCCGTCGTCGGCGACGTAGAAGCCGTCGGGCAGGTCGCCGACGGTGACGGCTACCTCCTCGCCGGCGTGGTCGACGCTGTTGCGAAAGAGGTTCTCGAACACCTGCTGGAGGCGGCTCGCGTCGGCGCGCACGGTCCGGTCGGTCTCGACAGCGAGGGTCGCGGTCCCGGTCTCGACGTTGTTCCACGCCGTCTCGCACAGCGCCGCCAACTCGACGGCTTCGAGGTCGCTGACGCGCTCGCCGTTGCGGGCGAGCGTCAACACGTCGTCGAGCAGGGCGTCCATGCGGTCGAGCGCACGCTCCGCCGCCGCGAGGTGGTCGTTGTCTGTCTCCTCGACGGCGAGCTCCACGCGCCCCTTCGCGACGCCGAGCGGGTTGCGGAGGTCGTGGCTGATGACCCCGGCGAACTCCGCCAGCCGCTCGTTCTGGCGTTCGAGCTCCGCCTCGCGGGCGCGCAGCTGTGCCCCGCGGTCCACCTGCTCGAAGGCGGCCGCGAGCGTCCGCGCGAGTATCTCGGCGAGGACGAGGTCCCCGTCGTCGAAGTCGTTCGCCGCCGTGGAGCCGGCGACCAGGATGCCGTACTCGTCGATGGGGACGAACAGCTCGCTCCGTATCGGCGTCTCGGGGTTCTGTCGCTTCGGGTTCCCCTGGACGTCGTCGACGACGCGCGGCTCGCCCGCCTCGTACACCGCCCACGCGATGCTGTTGCCGGGCCGGAACACCGGCGGCTCGCTGACGATCTCCCGGACGCCGTCGGTCCGCGCGGCCGCGACGAGCCCGCCGACCTCGTCGTCGTACAGGTGGATGGCGTTCGCCTCCAGCCCGAGCACCTCGGCGGCGGCCTCGACGCCGATGGTCGCGACCTCGTCGCGGTCCGTCGCCGCCATCAGGTCACGGGTCGTCTCGTTGAGCGCGGCCAGCCGCGCCTCGCGGCGGCTCTCGGCCGTCGTCTCCCGGTACACCCACAGGTGGCCCCGGCCGTCGGCGAGCTCGATGGGCCGGTAGCTCCGCTGGAACGTCCGGCCGTCCGCGAGCGACAGCTCCTCGTCGGTGACGGGCTCGCGGCGGTCCGCCAGCCGCTCGACGCCGGCCGTGAACGCCGCCGGGTCGTCGAACTGCGCCGCCGCCTCGCCGGCCAGCGACGGGCAGTCGGCCCCGACGTACGTCTCGGGGTCGCCGTCGAGGCCGAACAGGTCGGCGAACCGCTCGTTGAGCGCGAGGACGTTCCGGTCGCCGTCCTCGGCGAGCACGCCGACGGGGAGCGTCTCGAACAGCGTGGACAACAGCGCGTTCGTCCGTTCGAGCTCGCGCTCGTGCTCGCGCTGTTCGGTCGTGTCCCGCGCCGAGACGATGATGGAGACGACCTCGCCGTCCCCGTCGGTCACCGGCCGGAACACCCCCTCGGTCCGGTACACGCCGACGCTCGGCAGGTCGTGGTCGATGGCGAACTCGACGTACTCGCCCGCGGCGGCCCGCTCGACCCACGACCGGACGTTCGCCGCCGTCTCCGCCGACTCGCTGAACCACGGCCCCTCGTGGAACGGCGCGTCGACGACCGCCTCGCGGTCGGCCTCGACGTAGCCGAGCGCGGTGTCGTTGATGTCGAGCACCGTCCCGTCCGCGTCGAGCAGCCCGACGAGGATGTTCGGGTCGTTGAATATCGCCCCGTAGCGCCGCTCGATGCGGTCGAGCCGGCGGTCGCTCCGCTCGGCGCGCCGCCGCGCCCGGCGGCGCTCGACCGCGTTCCGGACGCGGTTCCCGAGCAGGGCCTCCCCGTCCGCCCCGCGGTCCGTTCGGACGTAGTCCGTCGCGCCGGCCGCGAGCGCCTCGGTCGCGGCCCCCTCGTCGTGCTCCTCGGCGAACAGGAGGAACGGGAGCTCCGGGTGCGCCTCGCGGACCCGTTCGAGGAACGCCAGCGCGTCCGTCGCCGGTAGCTCGAACGCCGAGACGATACAGTCCGTCCCGCCCGCGTCGAGCCGTTCCCACGCCTCCTCGGCCCCGGCGACGGTCTCGACCGTCGTGTCGTCGTACTCCCGGCGCAGGAACTCGGCGACCCTCTTCGCGAAGCCCCCGTCGCCGCCGACGCACAACACGCGAATCGCCCCCCGGGACTCCGTGTTCATCTAGTCCGACTCGCCCTCCGAAGGGTAAGAATCTGTCCCCGCGCGGCGAAGGGGTTACGCGCCCGGCGTTCCTTCTCCGGGCGTGGACGACTCCGCCCCGCGGGACGACGACGACGAGCGCTCGGTGTTCTCGCGCCGGACGCTGTCGGACCTCTCGGTCAACGCCGTGCCGATTCTCGTCCTCGGCGCGTTCATCGGGCTGTTCGCCCTGCTCGCGCCGGCGTCGGGCGCGGAACCGCTGCTCGGCTTCCACGCGGCGCTCGTCGGCGGCGTCCTCCTCGTCAGCTACGTCGCCGCCCGGGCTATCACGGCGACCGGCGAGGAACTCGACGGCGAGCGCGAGCCGCGGCTGTACGGGGACGACGACGAGCGCTGAGGCGCGCCCGTCGCCCGCCGCGACTTGTTTTTGAGCTAACAGGAATACACTTATACGCGGGTAGGCGCCAGCCGACTACACGATGACGGAGCGACGAACGCCCCCCGGCGTCGCACCGATCCGAAACGAGGTGACCGATGGCGACCGGCCGTGAGCGGGAGTCCCCGCCGCGGTCCGGCGGCGTGCCCGGCGTGGTCGACCGCGGCCTCTACGCGCTGTTCGCGCGCCACGCCGAGGACGGACACGCCCGCGACCGCCGGCGCTTCCGCGCCGCCAACCGCCCCGGCTCCTTCGACCGCTATCTCGTCCGCGTGTACGGGCTGTCGTGGCTCGTCGGGACGCTCGCCGCGACGCTCGCGCTCGTCGCGGCCCTGCTCGTCCCGCCGGCGACGCTCGACGCCGCGCTCGCCGGAACCCCGCTCGCCGCGACCGTCCCCGTCAGGCTCGGGGTCGCCGCCGTCGCCGGGTCGCTCGTCGGACTGCTCGCCAAGGCCGCGACCGTGCGCGCCGGCGGCCTGCGCCTCCGGTGGGCCGCGACCGCCCGACGGAGCGACATCGAGCGCACCCTCCCCGGCGCGGTCCGGTACCTCCGCGCGCTGGCGACCGGAAGCGACGACCGCGAGCGGATGCTCCGGAAGGTGGCGGAGCGCGACGCCTACGGCGAGACGGGCGTCGCCTTCGAGCGCGTCCTCTCGCGGGCCGCGCTGTCGGGGAGCCTCGACGCCGCGCTCCGGGAGACGGCCCGCGATACGCCCTCGCGGGACCTGCTGTCGCCCTTCCTGTTGAAGTTCCGCGAGCACGCCTCGCAGGGCTCCGAGGCCCTCGGTTCGTATCTCCGCATGGAGTCGCGGATGCTCTCCCACCGGCAGGACCGGGCCCGCCAGCGCGCCGGCGACTTCCTCGAACTGCTCGCGGAACTGTTCATCGTCCTGCTCGTGTTGCCGGCGCTGCTCGTCGTCGTTCTCACCGTCGTCTCCGTGCTCGCGCCCGGCCTCTCGACGCCGATACCGACGCCGGTGGGGACGACCACGCCCCGCGCCGTCGCCGTCTACGGCGCGGCCGCCTTCGCCCTGCTCGTCGGGGCGGGCGCGGCGGCGCTCGTCGCCGACCTCCGCCCCGCGGCACAGGCCGCCCCGAGCTACGAGCGCCCGGGCGGGCTGGCGACGCTCGCCTCCGTCGGTTCCAACCCCGCGAGCGCGGCCGTCGCGTTCCTCCCCGTGGGCCTGCTCGCGGCGGCCGGCCTGTTCGCCGTCGGTGCCGCGCCCGAAAACGCCGTCCTGCTCGGGTACGCGGCCTACGGAATACCCGTCGGACTGGTGGCCGTCCGGCGCGCCCGCCGGGACGACGCGAAGGACCGCGAGCTGAAGGACTTCGTCCACGCGGTCGCCGGGCGGATGAGCCTCGGCCGACCGTTCCCCGCCGCGGTCGCGGCGGTCGCCGAGGAGGTGGACAACGGTGCGCTCCAGTCGGACGTGGCGGACCTCGCCTTCACCCTCTCCCTGACGAGCGCGGGCGGGGAGGGCGACACCCGCCGGGCCGCGCTCGAACGGTTCACCGACGCGGTCGGCACGCCGCTCGCGGCCCAGACGACGGGCCTCGTCACCGGCGCGCTCGACGTGGGCGGCGAGGCGGAGGAGGTGTTCGACGCGCTCCAGCAGGAGGTCGGTCGCCTCCACCACGCCCGGAAATCGCTCCGCTCGAGCATGTTGGTCTACGTCGCCGTCGGCTGGACCACGGCGCTGCTCATCGTCGGCATCGTCCTCGCCGTCAACGCCCACGTCCTCGACGGGTTCGCGCAACTGTCCTCCGTATCGGGCACCTCGGGCGGCGTCGCCATCGACCCGCGGGCCGTCGATATCGAGCGGGACCGCCGGCGCTTCTACGTCGTGACGCAGGCGACGATGCTCGCCTGTGGCTGGTTCGCGGGCGTCGCCTCCCGCGACCGCTACGAGGCGCTGCTCCACTCGGGGGCGCTCGTGGTCGTCTGTTATCTCACCTTCTCGGTCGCGGGGATGGGCCCGTGAGGGCACAGGCGAACGTCGTCGGCGTGGCCATCCTCGTCGGCGTCACGGTCGTCGCGCTCGGCACGCTCACGGCCGCTATCGGCGCGGTGGTCGAGGAGGACGCCGCCCGCGCGGACGCCCGCCGCGTGGCCGACGGCTTCGGGTCCGCGCTCGAACCCGTGGAGGCGACCGGCCCCCGGCGCGGCACCCTCGCGTTCGTCGAGGGCGACCTGCGGCCGGTCGACCGGCAGGTCCGGGTGTTGAACGGGTCGGGCGTCGTCGCCGCGGTCGAGGCCGACGCGCTCGTCTTCGAGGCGGGGGAGCGCCGGGTGACCTACCTCGGGGGCGCGGTCGTCCGGGGCCGGCCGCCCGGCGGGTCGATGCACACGCCGCCCCCGATAACCGCATCCAGGGACGGCGGCGCGCTCGTCGTCGGGGTGGCGCGGCTCGGCGACCCCGGGGCCGTGGGCGGGAGCGGCCGGGTGGCGGTCCGCACGAACGTCAGCCACGAGCGAACCGACCTCGGAACCGGGACGTTCCGCGTGGCCGTCGAGACGGCGACCCCGCGGCCGTGGCGCGCGTACTTCGAGCGGGCCGGGGCGACCGTGACGACGCGCGACCTCGACGGCGACGGCGTCCCGAGCGTCGTGGCGCGCTTCCCCGGCGAGCGGCGCGCGTGGCTCGTCGTCCACGACCTGCGCGCGGAGGTGGGGGCGTGACCGACCGCGGCGTCACGGGCGCGGTCGGGAAGGCGCTCGAACTCGCGCTCGCGGTGCTGTTCGTCGCCCTGCTCTCGACGGCGCTGTTCGGCGGCGCGGTCCCCGAGTACCGGGCCGTCGCCGGCGGGGAGGTGGGCGAGCGCGCGCTCGCGCTCGGCGCCGAACGGGTCGCACAGGCTGTCCCGCCCGCGGGCGTCGCGGGTGCGACGGCGACCCGACGGGTGGACCTGCCGCGCACCGTCGCGGGCCGCCCCTACCGCGTGACGGTCGAGAACCGGACGCTCGTCATGGCCCACCCGAACCCCGACATCGGGGGCCGCGCCCGCCTCGTCCTCCCGGCGGACGCGACCGTGACGGGCGCGTGGGAGAGCCGCGGCGACCCCGCGGTTCGGGTGCGGGCGACGCCGGACGGTCCCGCCGTCCGGCTGGTGTCGTGACCCGCCCGCGCGGGCAGGCGAACCTGCCCGCCCTCGCCGTCGCGCTGCTCGTCGTGACGACGACGGCCGGCCTCGCGTTCGCGCTCGCGGACGACGCGTTCGCCGGGGCGACCCGCGACACCGACGGCGCGCTCGCCGCCGGCGTGGCCGACAGACTCGTCGCCGAGCGGTCGCCGCTCGCGGCCCGCGCGAACGTCCTCGACCGGCCGGCGCTCGACGGGACGGACGCCGACCGGCTCGCGGCCGCGTTCCCGGCGCTCGCGGGGACCGACTTCCGGGTGCGCGTCGGCGGCCGCGTCGTCGCCGAGCGGGGCGACCCGACCGGCGGGGCGACGGTCGAGCGGGTCGTCCTCGTTCGGACGCGAACCGAACGGACGGTGACGCCGCCGCTCGCGACGACCCGGGTGACGCTCCCGCGGCGCACCCCCTCGGTCGGCCTCCGCCTCGACCCGCCGAACGGGACGACCCTGACGACGGTGCGGGCGAACGGCCGCGTCGTCCTCCACGACCCCGACGGACTCGCGGGCGAGTACGAGGTGGGGACGAGCCGGTACGCGACGACGACGCTCGCGTTCGCCGCGGACGGCCCGCTCCGGGAGGGGAACGTCACGGTCGCGTACCGCCCCGCGGCGACGACCAAGGCGCTCGTGGAGGTGACCGTCGATGGGTGAGCGTGCACAGCTACCGCTGTCGCTCGTCGAGGCGGCGGTCGGCGTCGTCCTCGTGCTCGCGGTCGCCTCCGGGTTCGCGCTCGGGGTCGCGTCGCCCGGTTCCAGCGCGGCACAGCTCGACGCCTACGCCGACGACACCGCGACGGTCCTCGCCGCCGAGCCGCCGCGCCACGGCGGCACGACCCGGCTCGCGGAGGTGGCACGCTCCGAGGCGGGTTTCGAGCGCGAGCGCGCCGCCCTCGACCGCCGGGTGGACCGCATCCTCCCGGACAACCTCATGTACCGGGTCGAGACGCCCCACGGCGCCGTCGGCTACCCCGTTCCCGCGGGCGCGCCGGTCGGGGAGCGGAGCGTCGCCACCGGCTACGGCCGCGTCACGGTACGGGTGTGGTACGCGTGAGCCGGCGCGGTCAGCTCGTCCTGCTCACGGCGGCGGTGGTCGCCGCGGCGCTCGCGCCCGCCCTGCTCGCGTACCTCCAGCTCGGCTACCACGCCGACAGGGACGCGGCGGCGGACTTCGAGGACCCCGCGGCGAACGCCGTCCGGGTGCTCGACCGGGCGGCCTTCGAGGCGCGCCTCGACGGCGACTACGCGTGGGCGAACCGGACGCGGGCCGCCGACCGCGTCCGCGCGACGCTCCGCCCCCGCATCGACCGGCTCGCGGGGAGCCGGGTCGCCGACGGGACCGCGACGCTCGTGAGCTACAACGCGACGGCGGCGCGGGCGTGGGTCGAATCGTCGTGTCCCGGCGGGGACGGTCGCGTCTTCGGTCCCTGTCGCGCCGACGGCGGCGTGGTCGTGCAGGAACGGGCGGGCGAGGCGGCGCTGGTCGCCGTCGCGTTCGACGTGCGGGTGGTCACGGAGCGCGGGGAGACGCGGCTGACGGTCGTGGCGACGCCGTCGTAGCCCCCCTCGGCCGACACGGTGGGGACCGCTTTTGCCGCTCGCGTGCGAACCGGACCCAATGAGCGATTCGGAGGGGTCGCTGGACGGCCTCCGCGACCGCGCCACCGACCCGATGCGGTATCTCGCCGTTCGGTACGGCCGCGACCACGTCCCGGAACTCGCGCTCGGCGGGCTGATGACGGTCGTCGGCGCGGCGCTGTTCTCGGTGCCGGCCTTCGTCCTCGGGGTCGCGCTCGACGCGATATTCGACAACACGCGACCGTTCGCGCTGCCGCTCGTCCCCGACGCGTGGCTCCCGACGACGCTCGCCGGGCAGTTCTGGCTCACCGTCGGCATCGTCTCCGGCTCCTTCCTCCTCGCCGCGGTCGCGGGGTACGTCCGGGGGTGGGCGCTCAACCGCGTCGCACAGGACGTCCAACACGAGGTCCGAACGGACACCTACGCCGAGATGCAGACCCAGCGGCTCGGCTTCTTCGACGACCACCAGACCGGGGAGGTGATGTCCGTGCTGAACAACGACGTGAACCAGCTGGAGTCGTTCCTCTCGCAGGACCTGCAGGCGGGCGTCCGCATCGCCGTCACGGCGGTCGTCATCGGCGCGATAACGCTGTACCTCCACTGGCAGCTGGCGCTCGTGACGCTGGCGATGGTGCCCCTTCTGGGGTACGCTTCCTACCGCTTCCAGCGGGAGATCGAGCCGAAGTACGGGGAGGTGCGGTCGTCGGTCGGCCGGCTCAACGCCCGGCTGGAGAACAACATCGGCGGCATCACCGTCATCAAGGCGTTCGGCCGCGAGCGGTACGAGGCCGACCGGGTCACCGAGGCGTCGGACGACTACCGCGACGCGAACTGGGACGCCATCCTCACGCGCATCCGCTTTTTCCCGACGCTCGTCCTCATCACCGCGCTGGGCTACGGGGCGACGTTCGCGCTCGGCGGCTACGTCTACCTGTTCGGGGGATTCGGGGTGTTCACGCTCCCGCTGACGGTCGGCACGCTCGTTCCGTTCCTGCTCTACAGCCGGCGGTTGATGTACCCGATGCAGCAGTTCGGGCAGGTGCTCAACAACTACCAGTACGCGTACGCCGCCACCGAGCGCATCGTCGGCCTCCTCCGCGAGCCGGACCGGATACCCGACCGCGACGACGGGGTCGAACTCGACACCATCGACGGGGCCGTCGAGTACGAGAACGTCACCTTCAGCTACGACGGGGACGAACCCGTCCTCGACGACGTGTCGCTGTCCGTCGAGCCGGGCGAGACGGTCGGGCTGGTCGGCCGGACCGGGGCCGGCAAGACGACGCTGACGAAACTGTTGATGCGCCTGTACGACCCCGACGAGGGCGTCGTCCGGCTCGACGGCCACGACGTGCGCGACGTGGACCTGCGGAGCCTCCGGCGACACCTCGGCTACGTGAGCCAGGAGCCGTTCCTCTTCGGCGGAACCGTCCGCGAGAACGTCGCCTACGGCCAGCGCGACGTGGACCCGGCCGACCTGGAGGCGGCGCTCCGGAAGGCCGGCGCGTGGGACTTCGTCCGGGACCTCGACGACGGGCTGGACACGACGGTCGGCGAGCGGGGCGTGAAGCTCTCCGGCGGTCAGCGCCAGCGGCTCGCCATCGCCCGCGCGATACTCGAGGACCCGTCGCTGCTCGTGCTGGACGAGGCGACGAGCCACGTCGACAACGAGACGGAGGTGGTCGTCCAGCGGAACGTGGACGAGATGGTCGCCGACCGGACGACGTTCGTCATCGCCCACCGGCTCTCGACCGTGCGCAACGCCGACCGTATCGTCGTCCTCGACGACGGGCGCATCGCGGAGACCGGCACCCACGACGAGCTCCTGGCCGCCGACGGGCTGTACGCCGACCTCTGGCGCGTCCAGGTCGGCGAGGTCGAGGCGCTCCCCGAGGGGTTCGTCCGGGAGGGCTCGGCCGCGGACGACTGACCGCGGCGACCCGCCGACAGATACTATCGGGGCGACCCCCAATCGCCCGGCGTGAACGGACGGACGCTGTGGCGGCTGGTCCCGGCCGTGTTACTCGTCGCCGGCTTCGGGACGGCCGCCCTCGCGCGGACGGGGTATCTCCCCCGGAGCGCCGTCGTGGTCGCCGCCGGGGTCGGCGGCGTCCTCTGGGGGCTTCACATGCTCGCGACGCCGGCGGTCCACAGTCCGGTCCTGTCGGGGTCGCTCCCGAACGCGTCCGAGGGAGCCCGCGAGCGCGCCCCGCGGTGGACGCGGGCGAAGGGGGTCCTCGCGCTCGTGTTCGGGCTCGCGATGCTCGGGCTCGCCGTCGCGAACTGAGTCGCGGCGTCGCGCCCTCAGATGTCGCTGTACGGGCCGCCCTTCGACTCCTCCAGCCGCTCGAACTGCTCGTCCGAGAGGTCGACCTCGGCCGCGCCGAGGTTCTCCTCCAGCTGTTCGACCGTCCGTGCGCCGACGATGGGCGCGGCGATGGACGGGTGGGCCATGTGGTAGGCGACGGCCGTCTGGGCGACGGTCGCGTCGACCTCGTCGGCGACGGCCGCGAGCTCGTCGTGGACGTCGAAGTTCTCCTCCGTGAGGTACGCCTCGCGGAAGCGCGACGACTCGGCGGCGCGCGACTCGCCGGTGAGGCCGTCCTCGCGGTCGTACTTCCCGGTGAGGAAGCCCTGGCCGAGCGGGCTCCACGGGCAGACGCCGATGCCGTAGTCGTCGGTCATCTCCAGGTAGCCGCCCTCGACCTCACGGTCGACGAGGTTGTAGCGCGGCTGGGCGACGGTGAAGGGCTCCCAGCCCTCGGCACGGGCGATCTCGTTGGCCTTGGCGACCTTCCACTCGTTGGGGACCAGCGTCGAGGTGCCGAGGTAGTGGACCTTGCCGCCCTCGACCAGCCCGTTCAGCGTCTTCATCATCTCGCGGGCGGGCGTCTCGTCGTCCCAGCGGTGGATGTACAGCACGTCCACGTAGTCGGTGCCGAGCCGGTCGAGCAGCGCGTCGATGCGATGGCGGACGTTCTTGCGGTTCGTCCCCCGGGAGTTCGGGTCGCCCTCGCGGATCTGCCAGTAGATCTTCGAGGCGATGGTGAACTCCTCGCGGTCGTAGTCGGACTGCGCGAGCCAGTCGCCGATCCACTCCTCGCACTTGCCGCCGCCGTACACGTCGGCGGTGTCGATGAAGCGGCCGCCGGCGTCGGCGTAGGCGTCGAGCAGTTCGTGGGCGCGGTCCTCGCCGATCTCGACGTTGCCCTCCTCGGTCTCCTTGCCGAAGCGCCACGTCCCGAACTGTATCTCGCTGGTCTGTAGGCCGGTGTCGCCGAGCGACGCGAAGTCGAGGTCCATGTTCGGGCCGACATATCGTCGTGCGGGCGAAAAGCCTGTGGCTACCGGAGGGGTGTCGCCGGTTCGGGGTCGCGGACGAACGGTGGTCACGCCGTGGCGAATCCCCTCAGTCGGTGAACCGAAGCCCGCTCTCCGTGTACGTCCCTTCGGGGGAGGGAGACCCGCAGTGGTCGCCCGGTCCGCGGACCGGCACGGGGGGATGCCGTCCGTCGACCGTGATACTTCTACCGCACTCTCCGGTGCCGAACGAATCATGTGGCGCCGTCCTCACGTCGTGGTAGCGCCAGATGCTCGAACTCGTACTCTCTCGGCGACGTTACCTCGAACGCCTCGCGGACGCTCCGGCGTGGAAGCGCGACCTCATCGACGAGTTCGACCACTCGCGCTCGACGGTGGACCGGGCGCTCGCCGCGCTGACAGACGCGGGGCTGGTCGCTGCCGGCGAGGCGGGCTACGAGACGACGTACTCGGGGGAGACGATGCTCGACGTGGCCGACGAGGCGACGGCGGTGGCAGACACCGTCGACGCGGCCGCGGCGCTCCTGAACCACCTCCCGACGGACGCGCCCCGCGACCACCGCTTCCTCGCCGGGGCCGAGTCGGTGGGGATGGACGACCGTTCGCCCGCCGAGGTACTCGGCCGGATGCGCGTCGCGGTCGGCGACAGCGACCGCTTCCGGGGTGCGGCGTTCTCGGCCAACGACGACGGCTTCATCGAGACGGTGTACCGGCGGAGCGTCGTCGAGGGGGCAACCGAGGTGCGGTTCGTGGCGACGCCCGCGCCGGCCCGCTACGTCGCGACGGAGTTCCCGGACCTCGTCGCCGGCATCCTCGACAGCGACGCCATCGAGGTGCGGGTCGCGCCGTCGATGCCGTTCGCCTGCTACCTCGCCACCGCCGACGGCGAGACGACCGGGTACCTCGGCGTCCACGGCGAGCACGACAACTTCCTCGGCTTCGTCGCGAACGACCGGCCCGGCGCGGTCGCGTGGCTCGAGTCCGTCTACGCCGAGCGGTGGACCGCCGCCGCGCCGTTCGCCGACTTCCTCGCCGACGAGGGGTTGTCGCCGTAGCGCGGGTCAACAGTCGTAGGTGCGCGTTCCCTCCTCGACCGTGACCGTCCGGGTCGCCGCGGCGACGCGCTCGCCGTCGGCGAACACCTCGACCGCGAGCGTCGTCTCCTCGCCGACCGCCAGCGTCTCGTCGTCGTCGAACACGGCGAACACCTCGACGGTCTCCGTGCCGTCGGCATCGACGGTGTTCTCGGTCGTCGCGTCCGTCGCCGGCAGCGAGACGGCGACGGTCAGCTCCGTCGAGTCACCGTAACGCCAGCTGACCGGTACCTCGACGGTCACGTCGCCGTACACGCCGACGCTGTCGCCGGGGGTGCCCGACGCGAAACAGTCCTCGACCGTGCCGTTCGTGTCCGGCGGGTCGAACTCGTCGTTCAGCCGGACGGAGACGTCGGTCGCCTCGACGGACGCCCCGTCGGCCTGCCGGTCGGCCATCGCGACCGTCCCGAGGCCCGCCGCGGCCACGAGTAGCACGACGAACCCGAGGGCGACGACCGCGCGGGCGGGCCGGGCCAGTAGCCACGACAGGAAGCTCACGGGCCGGCTACTCGCCGCGTGCCTACAGTCGTTGTGGGCGGGGACTCCCGACCCGCCCGCGGCTCACCCGCCCGTCTCGGCGACCAGCCGGAGGGCGACGAACTCCGCCGGGCGCGTCGGCGCGAACCCCACCTCGGCGACCAGCCGACCGGCGGCGACGTCCGCGGCCGTCGTCGTGGAGCGGTCGCACCGGACGAAGAAGGCCCGCTCGGGGGTCTCTCCGGCCAGCGCCCCGTCTCGCCACGCGAGGGCGAGGAAGTTCGACAGCCCGGACGCGACACGCTCGCGGGTTCGCTCGTCGTTCGGCTCCGTCTCCGTCCACCGGAGCCACGCGGTCATCGACTCCTCGAAGTAAAGCGCGAGCCGCCGGACGGGGACGTAGCGCCAGGTCGGGTCCTCGGCGAGCGTCCGGGCGCCCCACACGCGGACGCCGCGGTCGGGGAACGACCTGACGGGGTTCACCCCCCGCGTCGTGAGCAGTCCGCCGGTCCCGTCGTCGATGTCGGCGGCGAGGCCGACGATACCCCGGACCTGCTCGTTCGCCGGGGCCTTGTGGACCCCCCGCTCCGCGTCGGTCCGGGCGTACACCCCGGCGACGTGACCGACGGGGGGCACCGTGACCGTCCCGCCGCCGTCCGGCGTCGCGACGTCCAGCCACGGCACGTACAGCGCGGCGTCCCGCGACCGGAGCGGTGCCGTCGTCGCCGCGGGGTCCTCGTTCGGCGCCGCGAGCACGGCGAAGCGGTCGCCCGCCGTCTCGCAGTGGTTCGTCACGACCGCGGCGAGGTCGGGGTTCGTCGCCTGTGCCGGCACGCAGACGACCGCCACCTCGTCCACGCCGGCCAGCGCCGCGAGGCCCGTGGCCGGGGTCCCGTCGCCCCGGACCGCGGCGGCCGTGCCGGCCGCGACGCGGGCGACGTAACAGCGCCGCCCGCCGTTGCGGAAGAAGCCGTCCACGGCGTACGCGAGGTGGGTCGCGGCCGGCGGCGCGCCGGTCCCGTAGCCGCCGTACAAGGCCTCGAACTCCCCGAAACCCCGGACGAGCCGCGGCTCGCTCGGGCCCGTCTCCGTCTCCCCGACGAAGCCGACCGTCCCCGTCGGGACCCCCTCGACCGAGGAGGGAACCGTCCGCTCCGCGGCGGTCACGCCCGGCGTCAGGTAGCGCCGCAGCCGCGTCGCCCACCCCCGGAAGTACATGCCACGCAGTCGCGTCGCCGGACCATAGCGTTTCGCGCGCTCTCCGGGTCGTTCGCCGGTGCTACGACCTCGGCTCGCCGCCCCGCTCCGCTGCCCGGAGGCGCTCGCGCACCCGCTCGTCGCGGGTCGGGCGGACGAGCAGCCGACCGGCCCCGAGCGACACCGCGTCGAGGAGCCACCGGACGCCCCGTCGAGCGAGGGGGCCGCCGTCGGCGAGCGCGACCGCACACCGCCACGCCCAGTCGCGCCCCTCCGCGAGCGTGCGGAACGCGGCCCGCTCGTCGAACCGTCCGGCGGCGGCGTCGAGCGTTCCCAGCCCGGGGGCGTAGCGGTCGGCGAGCAGGTCCTGTTCCGTGTCCACGAGCGCGCGAAGGACGGCGTTGACGGCGTCGTGGTCGCGCCGTCGTTCCGCGCGCGGGTCGATGCCGGCGTCGTCCAGCGCGAGCGCGAGGTCGTGGACGACGTGGGCGTTGATTCCCAACAGGGCGTCCTGCGCGACGAGCGTCTCGCCGGCGAGCGCGCCGTCGAAGGCGAGGAGCCACGCGCGGGGGACGCGCTCCCGGTCGTCGCGCTCGTAGGCGAGCAGCGCCCGCCGGTAGCGGTTCGCGAACGCGACGAGGTAGCCGGCGACCCACTCCGGGTCGGCGAAGCGGTCGCCCGCGAGGTCGCGGCGCACCCGCGCGGTGACGGCGCCGTAGACGGTGAGGAAGACGGCCCGGCGGTCGCCGGCGCGGACGAACCGGCGCTCGGCGAGCGCAAGCCGTCGGTGGGCGTCCGCGGGGTCCGCGTAGGGGTCGGAAAGCAGGTCCGCGACCCCGACGGCGCCCTCCCCGGGCGGGAAGGGGTCGCGACCGAGGGCGGCCGCGACCGCCCGGAGTGCCTCCCTGTTCAGCGGCCCGAACGGTGTCTGCACGCGTCGAGGGGGCGCGGCGGGGGCATAAGCGTATCCGCGACCCGCGAGCGACGCGCTCGCCCCTCCGAGCGAGTTCACGACAACGCTATACGTTCTCGGCCGTCACGGACGCACACGACGATTCTCATGTCATCCTCTGTCAGGGTCCTGCTCGTCGACGACGAACCGGACGTCCGCGACCTGACGGCGACGTATCTCGAACGGGTCGACGAGGCCATACGGACGGTCGCCGCCGCCGACGCGGAGGCGGCGCTCGACCGCCTCGACGCGGAACGGGTCGACTGCGTCGTCTCGGACTACGACATGCCCGGGACCGACGGGCTGGCGCTGTTCGAGCAGGTCCGCGAGCGCGACCCCGACCTCCCGTTCGTGCTGTTCACGGGGAAAGGGTCGGAGGAGATAGCGAGCGAGGCGATCACGAAGGGCGTCACCGACTACCTCCAGAAGGGGACGGGGACCGACCAGTACGACGTGCTCGCCAACCGGGTGCGCAACGCCGTCGACCGGGCGGCCGCGGAGCGGCGCGCGTCGGACCTCTCGCGCATCAACGACCTCATCCGGGTCGTGCAGGGCGAACTCGTCCGCGCCGATACGCCCGAGGACATCCGCCGCCGGGTCTGCGAGTCGCTCACCGGGGCCGACTCGTACCGCTCCGCGTGGGTCGGCACCGTCGACGGCGACTCCGGCCGCATCGAGCCGGTCGCGACCGCCGGCGGGGTCGCGGCGTATCTGGAGACGGTGGAGATACGCCACGACGACACGCCGCGGGGGAACGGGCCGGCCGGCAGGGCCGTCCGGACACGGGAGCCACAGGTGTTGCGCCACGCGGCCGAGGGGTTCGACGTCCCCGACTGGCGCGACCGCGCCGAGGAGTTCGGCATCGAGTCGGTCATCGTCCTCCCGCTGGCCGACGGGGGGCGGCTCCACGGCGTGTTGACGGTGTACGCCGACCGCCACGACGCCTTCGACGGCGAGGAGCGGACCGTCCTCGCCGAACTCGCCGACACGGTGGCCAAGGCGCTCACCGCCGCGGAGAACCGCCGTCGGCTCGAACAGTACGAGACGGTGGTCGACGCCGTCGGCGACGCGGTGTACGCCTGCGACGCCGCCGGCCGCATCGCGTTCGTCAACGACGCGTTCGAGGACCTGACCGGCTACGACCGCGGGGCGCTCGTCGGCTCGCCGCTCTCGCGGGTGTTCGCGGACGGCGACCTCGACCGCGTCGAGTCGACACTGGGGGACCGGGACGCGCTCTCGGACGGGGGCGTCGCCCTCGAACTCGACGCCGTCCGCGCCGACGGGGCGACGGTCCCCTGCGAGGTCCACGTCGGCGTGCTCTCGGGTGCGAGCGACTTCGGCGGGACGGCCGGCGTCGTCCGCGACGTCTCCGACCGTCGGGCCGACGAGCGCGCCCGGCGGCGGCTGTACGAACTGGCGACCGACCCCGACCGCGGCTTCGAGGCGACGTGTCGGGGGCTGCTCGACCTCGGGTGCGAGCGCCTCGGCGTGGACAACGGGAAGCTCAACGCCGTCGACGCCGAGACCGGCCGCCACGAGACGGTGTTCGCCGCCGACGGCGCCGGCGAGGGGACGACCGTCGCCGGCGACGAGACCTACTGCCGACGCGTCGTCGACGAGGAGCGGCTGGTCGCGCTCCACAACGCCGGCGAGCAGGGGTGGGCCGACGACCCGGCCTACGAGCGGTACGGCCACGAGTGTTACATCGGGACCGAGGTGGTCGCCGACGGCGAACCGTACGGCGCGGTCTGCTTCACCGACCCCTCGCCGCGGGGAACGGGGTTCACGGAGGCCGAGCGGTCGTTCGTCGAACTCGTCGCCCGCGCGGTGGGCCACGAGATAGAGCGCGAGCGGGCCCGCGACCGGCTGGCGTCGCGCGAGGAGACCCTGCGACGGCTCCACCGCGTCCTCTCGGACCCCGAGCGCGACCACGAGGGGAAGGTGGAGGCGGTGCTGGAGCTGGGCCGGGAGGCGCTCGGCGTCCGCTACGGCGTCCTGTCGCAGGTCAACGGCGACCGCTACGAACTGTCGTCGCTGGTCGCCCCCGACGGCTACGAGGAGTTCGAGCCCGGCGCGGTCATCGACATCACGGAGAGCGGCTGTGAGCGCACCGTCGCGGACCGCGAGACGGTGAGCGTCGCCTCGATGGCGGACGACCCCGCGTGGTCGGACAAGCCCATCCACACCCACGTCGGCATGTCCTGTTACATCGGGACGCCGGTCGTCGTCGAGGGGGACCTCCACGGGACGCTGTGTTTCCACCACGACGAGCCGCGCGACGCGCCGTTCCGGTCGTGGGAGGAGACGCTGGTCGAACTGCTGGGCCAGTGGGTCGGCTACACGCTCGCCGAGCGGCGCAACGAGGCGGCGCTGGCTCGCGAGCGGGACCGGCTGGAGGAGTTCGCGGCCACGCTGTCACACGACCTGCGGACGCCGCTGTCGGTCGCGACCGGCCGGCTCGACCTCGCCGCGACCGACGCCGAGGACGGGGCGGTCGCCGAGTCGCTCGACGCCGCCCGCGCCGCCCTCGACCGGATGGACGCGCTCGTCGACGACACGCTGGCGCTGGCCCGACAGGGCCGCACGGTCGGCGAGACGGCCCCGACCGACCTCGGGGCCGCGGCACGGACGGCGTGGTCGCACCTGGACGCCGCCGACGCGACCCTGCACGTGGCCGACGACCTCCCCCGCGTCGGGGCCGACGACGACCGCCTCGTCCGGCTGTTGGAGAACGTGTTCGCCAACAGCCTCGACCACGCCGGCGAGACGGTCGCCGTGTCGGTCTCGCCGGCCGAGACGGACGGCTCGGGGCTCGGCTTCCGCGTGGACGACGACGGGCCGGGCATCCCCGAGTCGGAGCGCGAGACGGTGTTCGAGCGCGGCTACTCGACGAGCGAGGACGGCACGGGGTTCGGCCTGAGCATCGTCGAGCGCATCGCCACGGCCCACGGCTGGACGGTGCGCGCGGCGGAGTCGCCCGACGGCGGCGCGGCGTTCGTGTTCGCGGGGCTCGAAGCCGCCTGACGCCTCCACGCGACGCCGTCGGCGTGAGCGACCGAAACGACAACCCTCATACACCCTGACCGGGTAGTCAGGATATCTCCCCGCGCGTCCCCAATCCGGTCCGCCTCGTCGTCCTCGCGGTCGGCCTCCTCCTGGCCCGACTCGGCGTCGTCGACGAGCGGCGCGCCCGCCGGACGACGGACCTCGCGTGGCCCCGCGTCGTCACGGGCATCGCGCGGATGTCGAAGAACGCCGTGGACGTGGCGATGGTCGGCATCGCGCTCGGCTCCGCGGGCATCGCGGGCGTCGGCTACGCCGGCCCGTACTGGGGGCTCGCCTTCGCGCTCGGCGGCGGCCTCGCCGCCGGCACCATCGCGCTCGTCTCCCAGCACTACGGCGGCGAGGACGACGCCACCGAGGGTATCGGCCGGGCCGTCCGCTCGTCGGTGCTCGTCGTCCTCGCCGTCACGCTCCCGCTCGTCGCGGCGCTCGCGGTCTTCGCCGAACCGCTCATCGACCTCGTGAGCGGCAACCCCGAGGCCGTCGCCGTCGGGGGCGACTACCTCCGGGTCGTCGCGTTCGGCGTCCCCTTCGCCGCGCTCAACCTCGTCGGGTCGCGCGTCTTCATCGGCGCGGACGACGCGTGGACCCCGATGGCCGTCCGCGGCGGCGGCGCGGTGCTCAACATCGCGCTGAACGCCTTCTTCATCTTCGCGCTCGACATGGGCGCGGTCGGCGCGGCGACCGGCACCGTGCTCTCGAACGTCGCCGGGACGGCCGCCTTCGCCGTCGGCCTCTCGCGGGGGCGGCTCCCCGGCATCGGCGCCCTCCCCGTGCAGGTGGACCCGCTCGGCCCGTACGTGGACCTCGACACGGCCCGCGACATCGTGGACATCGGCGCGCCGGTCGTCGGCCGCTCGATGGTGTGGACCGTCGCGGAGTTCCCGATGCTCGCCATCGCCGACAGCTTCGGGGTGGCCGTCGCCGCCGCGTACGTCATCGCGCGGCGCATCTGGGGCATCATGAACACCCCCGGCTGGGGCTTCGGCCTCGCGTCCTCCTCGCTCGTCGGACAGTCGCTCGGGGCGAACGACGAGGCCGAGGCCGAGGCGTTCGGCGAGGACGTCATCCGCCACGCCGTCGGCGTCTACCTCGTGTCGGCGTTCGTCGTCGCCCTGTTCGCCCGCCCCATCGTCGGGGCGTTCGACCCGACCCCCGACGCGATTCCCGTCGCCGTCGCGCTCGTGTACGCCGCCTGTGTCGCCGTCGTGATGCAGGGCGTCTCGGGCGGCGCGGCCGGCCCGCTCGACGCCAGCGGCGACACCCGCTGGCCCTTCGCCGCGCAGGCCGTCGGGATGTTCGGCTGTTCCATCCCGCTCGCGTACATCGGCGCGACGACCCCGCTCGGCCTGTGGGGGCTCTACCTCGCGTTCGCCGCCGAGACGGGCGTCCCCGCCGCGCTCAACTACTACCGCTTCCGCGCCGGCACGTGGAAGGAGGTGAGCCGCGGGTTCGGGCCGGGGCGGCCGGCGGACGACTAGGAGACGCGACCAACGGGAGCGTCTCCGAACAAGCGAGCGGGAGTGAGCGGAGCGAACGACACGCGAGCCGCGGGCGAACGGAACAGGCGACACAAACTACTTCCTGTCTCCCTGTCTTGACAGGGCGTGACGACCGACGCGACCGACCGGCCGCCGGTAGCTGACGACGGCCGCGCGTGGGAGGCCATCAAACTGGAGTACGAGCACCTCCGCGCCGAAATCGAGCAGGCGATCCGGAATCAGGTCCGTATCCTCGGGTACGGCGGCGCTGTCCTCTCCCTGCTCGTGGGACTGGGAATCGACGCCCGCCAGTTCGCCATCCTCGTTGCGCTCCCGTTTCTGGCGTTCTTCTTCTTCATGTTGTGGAGCATCGAGCAGACCCGGATGATGCGGGCGGGCGACTACATCTCCGGACTCGAGAGCCGCGTGAACGAACGACTGCTCGACGGCTGGTCGCTCGGCTGGGAGGGGTGGCTCAACTACCGTGCGGAGCGCGCCGGCCGCGATATCTACCACCTCCACTACTATTCGCAGTACGGTGTTCTCGGCGGCTTCCTGACGATCCTGCTGTTGTCGGCCGCCCTCCTGCAGGTCGGGCCGAGCCTCTTAGGCGACGAGTGGCCGGTCATTCTCGACGGCGGGATCCGGACGTTCCTCACGGTCACGTACGTCGCGATGGCTTGTATCGCCTCGCTGTTCATGCTCAAGACGGTTCGCCACGGGAACGTGAGCGACAGTCTGCGGTGGTATCACCAAAGCGACCGGAACGGCTCCGACGAGTAGCGCTCAGTCGACGAGTTCGTCGTAACTGGTTCGGGCCGGATACCCGTCGTCCCTCGCGTAGTCGGCGAGCCGATCCGGGACGTCGAGTACCGTCGGACTCAACAACCCCGCGGCGACGAGCGCCTCGAAGCGGAGCTCCCGGAGGAAGTGGGTCTCCGGGTTGAAATCACCGGGTTCGAATCCACCGAGGTCGCCGGCCGTCGCCCGCTGTGCCGCCAGTGCGAGGAGCGTCCGGTCGCGGTATCGGGCGGGCGAGGGCAGGTGGTGACGGAGCGACCGGACGAGCGTGCGGTAGCCGACGCCGAGCCGGAGCGCGTCGCGGTAGTTCTGGTACCGCCGTCGCTGTCGGTATCGCCACGAGTCCCACTCGAAGTTGTGGTGCGCGTCGACGACCGAGACGGGGAGCCGGTACACCGGGGCGTCGGCGTCGGCTCTCACCCAGAGGTCCTTGTCCTCGTGGACGTCGAGGTCTCGCCATCCACCGGCATCGGCGACGACCGAGCGATCGGCGATCATCCCGCCGTGGAACAGCACGAGTCCGGGGTCGTGCGTTCGTCGGAGCTCCCGATAGTACTCCGCGGCTTCGAACAGTCCGGCCGAGTAGCTCGCGTCCATGTCGATGTGGGCCGCGACGATGTCGTTGTCGCCCGCTTCGAACGCCGACTGTCGGCCGCGACCGCGCGAGGCCCCGGGAACGTGTTTGAGGACGATCCCCTCGTTAACCGACAACCGTTCGAGCGTGTCCAGCGACCCGTCCGACGAGTTCGCATCGACAACGATGATACGGTCGTCCGGGGCCTTGTATCGGAGGAGGTCGCGGATACTGTCCCGCACCGTCGGCCCCTGGTTCCGGTGTGTAACGAGGACGTCCATACGACGCGACGCTCCCCCGCGACGGAAACCCTTTGCGCCCCGCGAGCCGCCCCACGCTTTTGCCCCCCGCCCGCGACCCGGACACATGGACCCGTTCGTCGTCGTCGGCGGTGACGCCGCCGGCCTCAGCGCCGCGAGCAAACTCAAGCGGGAGGCGCCCGACCGCGAGGTCGTCGTCTTCGAGAAGGGCCGGTGGGTGTCGTACGCGCACTGCGGCACGCCGTACTACGTGAAGGGCGAGGTGGACTCGCTCACCGACCTCGTCTCGCTGTCGCCCGACGAGGTCGCGGAACGGGACATCGACCTCCGGCGCGAGCACGAGGTCGTCGCGGTCGACCCCGAGGACCGCGTCGTCGTCGCGGAGGGGCCCGCGGGCCGGGTCGAACAGCCGTACGGCGACGTCCTGCTCGGGACCGGGGCGCGCGCCCGCTCGGACCCGATCGAGGGGGCGGACCTGTTCGGCGCGTTCACGCTCCACGGGCTGCCCGACGCGACCGCCATCCGCGCGTTCGTCGACGACGGCTTCGACCCCGAGACGGCCGCGCTCGGGCCGATGTCGCCCGACGAGTTCCGGCGACACGCCGACGCCGACCCCCCGGAGACGGCGGCGGTCATCGGGGGCGGCTACGTCGGCGTCGAGATGGCCGAAGCCCTCGCGGCCCACGGCATCGACGTCCACGTCCTCCAGCGCGGGAGCCACCTCCTCGGCGGGTTCGGGGCGGCGGTCGGCGAGGCCGTCGCGGACGAACTCGCCGCGCAGGGGGTGACCGTCCACACGGACACCGCCGTCGAGGCAATCGAGGGCGAGGGGCGCGTCGAGCGCGTCGCCTTCGAGGGCGGCGCTCTCGACGCGGGCGCGGCGATAGTCGGCGTCGGCATCGCGCCCAACACCGCGCTCGCGGAGGACGCGGGCGCCGACCTCGGGCCGTCGGGGGCCGTCGCCGTGGACCGCTACGGCCGGACGAGCGTCGAGGGCGTCTACGCCGCGGGCGACTGCGCCGAGTCGCGCCACGTCGTGAGCGGCGAGGCGACGTGGGTGCCGCTCGGCCTCACCGCGAACCGGGCGGGCCGGGCCATCGGGGCCACGCTCGGGGGCGACCCGACGCCCGTCGGCGGCGTGGCGGGCACCGCGGTGGTGAAGGCGTTCGACCTCGGCGCGGGTCGCACCGGGTTCGTCTCCGAGTCGGCGGCGCGCGAGGCGGGGTTCGACCCCGTCTCCGAGACCATCACCGCGGGGTCGCGCTCGGGCTACTACCCGGGGGCCGAGGAGACGACGGTGACGCTGACGGCGGACCGCGGCACCGGGCGCGTGCTGGGCGCGAGCGTCGTCGGGCGCGACCGCGCGGCGAAACGCATCGACACCGTCGCGACGGCCCTCGGGTCCGACACGACCGTCGCCGAAATGGAACGGCTCGACCTCGCGTACGCGCCGCCGTTCTCGCCCGTGTGGGACCCGATACTCGTCGCGGCGAAGGTGCTGCGCGACCGCGTGTAGGCGTCACACACTTCCCGGCGGCGGCCGTAGCACGGCTGTGATTCCGAACCTGTTCGACCCGGCCGCGAACGCGGCCTCAGCGGGCGCGAGCGTCGGCGCACAGCTCGGTTCCAAGGCCGGTCCCGTCGGCGCGGGCGTGGGCGCCGGCTTCGGCGCCGCGGGCGGCTACATCGCCGGCAAGGCGCTCGACCCCTGTCCCGTGCGGAAGGCGCTCCCCGACGGCGGGGAGGTGCGGGAACGGACGTCGGGCGAGGGAGATACGGACCCGGCGGCGACCGCGGACGCGGCCGACGCGACCCCCCGGAGCGTCGAGATTCCCGTCACCGAGGCGTAGTCACGGACAGTCGTACGTCCCGAGCCCCCGCCGTTCGACGGGCGCGCTCCCGTCGAGGACGACCCGCCGGGTCACGAGGACGTGTTCGACCCGGACGAGGTCGCTCGCGTGTGTTCGGTCCCATCGCTCACAGAGGTGGGCGGCGAGGCCGGGCCGGAGCGCGGGCGCGCCCCGCAGGTCCCCGAGGTAGACGTACCAGCGGTGGCTGGGGTACGTCGCCCCCGAGTCGGCCACGTCGAAGACGGGCGCGCCGCCGCGGAGCGCGTCCACCCGCTCTCCGTCCGCGGTCGTCCCGACCGGGACGTGCCAGCTATCGGTCTTCGGAGGTTCCGGCGCGAACATGTCCCAGCGGCGCTGCTCGGGGTCCACGCTCCCCGAGGCCGCGGGCAGGGCGACCAGCCCGAGCGACGAGGCGTTCCACACGAGGACGAAGGCGAGCAGGAGCGCCGCGACCGTCCGGGTCGCGGGCGGGTCGAGGCGACCGAGCAGGGCCCCGCCCGGACGGGGGAGCCAGCGCCCGGCGGCCCGCGCCCGGAGGTCGGCGGTCGCGGCCTCGACGCGGTCCCAGACGAGGGGCGGTAGGAAGACGAGTAGCCCCGCCGCAGAGACGAGCGGGAACACCCCCAGCCGGAGCGTGAGGAACATGAACAGGTGGCCGCCGACGAACGCGCCGACGAGCGCGGCGCGGAGCCGTCCCGTCGCGAGCAGGAGCAGTGGCGAGGCGACGAGCAGGGCGAGCCACGCGTGCGCGCCGAGCGAGAGAAGCCACGACTGCCCCGCGAGCGCGTCACCGAGGCCGACGGTGAGCGCGTCGATGCCGAACACGTAGCGGACGGCCTCGCCCGAGCGCCACGCCTCCCCGCGGAGCTTGATGACCGCGTTGACGCCGTACACGACGAACACCTGCACGAGCAGGCCCGCCGTCGCCACGGAGACGACGCGGTCGCGTTTCTCCCCCCCGTCGAGACCCCACCGCGCCCCGAGCGGGAGGAGCGCGCCCCACAGCAACAGCCGCCGGAGCAGGGAGTCGCCGGCGTTGAGCACGAGGAGGTTCCGCGTGTGGAGCGAGAGCAGGAGGACGAACAGCGCGAGGGCGGCGAGGCGGCTCCGGTAGCCGGCGACGAGCGCGCAGGCGACGCCCGCGGTGAGGAGGAACAGCGTCGCGGCCCACAGCGGGGAGCCGAACAGCGCGTACAGCGAGAGCCGGCCGACCGTCGGGTACGCCTCGAACAGGAGCGCGCGCGGCAGCACGCCCGCGTCGGTGTAGAAGGCGACCAGGTCGCCGGCCCGAAGCGCGAGGTCCGCGAGCACGAGTAGGCCGAGCGCGACCCGGAGGGCGGCGAGCGCCCGCGGGTCGACCCCGAGGCGGGCGCGGAGGGCGTCGGGGAGGGAGCGGGCCATCTACCGTCGAGAGCGGGAGGGCGGACAAAGGGGTTGTGCCGGCGGTGCGTTGAAGACCGAAGGCGACCTATAGAGGAGGATGAACACGCGAGGACGGTTCGGACTGGCGGGGCTGCTCGTCGCGGCGTCGGCCGTCGTCGGCCTCGTCGCCGCGCCCGACCTGCCGGCGCGGATGGCGACCCACTGGAACGCCGCCGGGGTGCCCGACGGGACGATGCCGCGGACGGTCGCGCTCGTCTTCCTTCCCGCGATCGCGGCGGGACTGCTCGGCCTGTTCGCGCTCCTGCCCCGCATCGACCCGCTCGGCGGGAACGTCGCCGCGTTCCGGCCCGCGTACGACGGGTTCGTCGTCGCGCTGTCGGCCTTCCTCGCCGCGCTGCACGTCGGCATCGTCGCGTTCAACCTCGGCTACGTCTTCGACTTCACGCTGTTCGTGCTCGCGGCCGTCGCGGGGCTGTTCTACTGCGTCGGCCTCCTGCTCGAACACGTCGAGCGGAACTGGTTCGTCGGCGTCCGCACGCCGTGGACGCTGTCGGACGAGCGCGTCTGGGACCGGACTCACGCGCTCGCCGCGCGGCTGTTCAAACTGAGCGCGCTCGTCGCGGTCGTCGGCCTCGCGTTCGGCGACTACGCGATATACTTCCTGCTCGTCCCCGCGCTCGGGACGGCCGTCGTCACCGTCGCGTACTCGTACGTGCTCTACGCGCGGCTCCCCGACGCGGGCGGCGAGGTCGCGGCGCGGTAGCCGAAAAAGGTCGTTCGGAGGCTCGCGGGTCGCTCCGCTCCCCGCTCGCTCGTTCGGCGGACTCCCTCCGGTCGTCCGCCCGCGTCGCCTAGTCGTCGGCCGGCGCGCCGACCGTCGTCCCGACGCGCCGGGCGAGGAAGTCGTCCAGCACGCGGAACAGCCGTATCTTCTGGTCGATGTCCGAGGAGGCGTGGCCCTCCTCGCCGAGTTCGACGTACTCGTAGTCGCCGTCCTCGCCCTTCTCGTAGCCGAGTTCCTGCAGCTTCTCGTCGTACATCCGGGCCTGCGAGACGGGGACGCGGCGGTCGTTGACGCCGTGGACCATCAGCAGGGGACACGCGAGGTTCTCCGCGTACTCGATGGGCGAGCGCTCGCGGTAGAGGTCGGGGTTCTCCTCGGGCGTCCCGAGGTTCTTCTCCATCAGCTCCGTGCGGAAGTGCGGCATCGTGGTCTCGAACATCTCCTCCAGGTCGGTGAGGCCGATCCACGCGATGCCGGCGGCGTAGAGGTCCGGGTACTGCACCGTCTGCCAGTACGCGGAGTAGCCGCCGTAGGAGCCGCCGAAGACGACGACGCGGTCGGCGTCGAGGTAGTCGTGCTCGGCGAGGACGTGTTCGGCACCGGTCGCGACGTCGCCCTGTTCTGCGCCGCCCCAGTCGTCGTACAGCGTCTCGACGAACTCGCGGCCGCGGCCCGTGGAGCCGCGGTAGTTCACCTTCAGCACCGAGAAGCCGCGCGAGACGAGGAACTGCGTGTAGAGGTCGAAGTTCCGGTAGTCGGCGGCGCGCGGCCCCCCGTGGGGATTGACGATGAGCGGCGACGGACGCTCGCCGGAGTCGTACAGCAGGCCGCCGATTTCGAGTTCCTCGTACGGCTCGTGCTCGACGGCGGCCTGTCGCGTCTCCGGGACGCCGTCGGAGTCGAAGGTGAAGTACTCAGCGTCGGCGAAGTCGTCGGGCGAGAACGGCCCGTAGTCGGCCGCGAGCAGGGTCTCCGTCGAGTCGTCGGCGAGGTCGTACGCGAGCAGCGAGGAGCGCGTGCTCGGCGTCGTGTTCGTGACGAGCAGGCGGTCGTCGTCTATCTGCGTCTTCCCCGTGCCGGAGAAGGCCGCGACGCCCTCGGGGAGGTCGAGTTCGCGCGACCCGCCCGAGAGGTCGTAGACGACGGGGACGACCGCGGCGTCGCGGGTCCGGTGGGCGAGGAAGCGCTCGCCGTCGTCGAGGAAGCAGACGGGCGACTCCTCGGCGTCGTCGGCGCCGTACCACGTCGTCTCGCCGGTCTCGAAGTCGTAGACGCCGGGGCGGCCGAGGTCCTCGGTGTTGTCCGAGACGAGGAGCTTCGAGCCGTCGGGCGAGAAGTCCGAGGGCGAGGCCTCGGCCCCGTCCTCCCCGATCTCGAGGTTCCGCGGGTTCGACCCGTCGGCGTCCATCACGTACACGTCCTGGTTGTCGTAGTCGTCCGACTCGTTGGTGGAGAAGGCGACCCGGTCGCCGTCGGGCGAGAGCGTCGCGCCGCCGGCGGCGCGCTCGTACTCCGTGAGCTTCGTCGTCTCGCCGGCGTCGCGGTCGTGCCGGTAGATGTTCATCTGGCCGTCGCGCGACGAGCCGAAGTAGAGGACGCGGCCGTCGTCGCTCACGGCCTGCAGGGAGTTCTGCCCCTCCTGTTCGACCACGGGCTCGACGTTCCCGTCGCGGTCGGCGACGTGGATGTCGTTCTGCTCGTTGCCGCCCTCGTCCATGTGGAAGAACACCTCCTCGTCGGTGCCCCACTTGAGGTACCAGCGGGCGTTGCGGGGGACCTCGCCGTCGGTCACCTGCTCGGACTCGCCCGTCTCCGTGTCGATGAAGTGGAGTTCGTTGCGGCCGGAGCCGTCGTAGTAGACGGCGACGGTGGAGCCGTCGGGCGACACCGTCGGGTGGTGGAAGCTCGGCAGGCCGGCGAGCTCCTCCAGTACGTTGTCGACGTCGTGTAGGGACATCTCGTCGGGTAGTCGTCCCACGCGCCCCTCAATGTTCCCAGAACGCGGTTTCGGTAAACGGCTCGACAGGTCGGCGGGCGTCCGGCCCGTCGCTCGCCCGCTCGCCCCTCACTCCCCGAGGGCGGTGTGGCCGACCCCGTCGCCGGTCGGCACGCCGTCGGGACAGGGGGCGTCGGGGGTTCCGGCCGTCTCCCCGTCGTACGTGTTCCCGCAGACGTGTCGCTGGTCCGCCTCGCCGCTCTCCGAGGGGTAGGCGACCGCGAGGTCGTCGAACCCGACGATGCGGTTCCCGTAGACGGCGTTGTCGGTGCCGCCGAGCCGTTCTATCCGGGTCGGGTCGCCCTCCTCGCGCGCGTCTCGGGCCTTGAAGCTCGCTATCTCGACGCCGTGGCCCCGGCCGCCCCGGAGGTCACACCAGCGGACGGTCGCGCCGAAGCTCTGGAACCGCACCGACGCGGCGGGCGAGTCCTCGGTGTTCCGCGAGCCCCCGGCGTCGGTGCAGTACTCCACGACCACGTCCTCGGTCCCGAGCTTCGTGTTCACAAGCTCCGAGTGGCCGTGGCCGGCGCTGTTGTCGATGCCCCGGACGAGGACGTTCCGGGTTCGGTCGTACTCCGTCCACGGGTGCCAGTCCGTCCCGAGGTTCGACGGGGAGGTGCCGAGATACACGATCTCGCCGTTGTGGCCCGGCTCGTCGGTGAGCAGGTACTTCGTCCCCGCGGGGCCCGTCACCCGGAACGGCCCGACGACGAGGTCGCGCGTCCGGTCTATCGAGACGAGCGCCTTCTGCGAGTTCCCGACGGCGTGGGGCGCGATGACGACGTCGCGCAGGTACTCGTCGGTGGACTCGGGCGGGCGCGTCACGATGGGGGAGGTCCGCGCGTACGACTCGACGTCGTCCGGGCGGTCGGGGTTCTCGAGGCCGTCTATCGTCATCCCCGTCAGGTGGACGTGGCTCGACCGGACGAGGAACATGTAGTACGCGTCCGGGCTGTTCTTCAACACCGCGTCGGGCGGTCCGGTGATGGTGATGGGCGCGCCCGGCTCGCCGCCCGGCGGCTCCACCGGCTCGTGGTACTCGCCGGGCATGACGTACACCGTCTCGCCCGGGTCCGCCCGCACGGTCGCCCGCCGTATCGAGTCCAGCGGCGCGTCGGCCGTTCCGGGGTTGGCGCGGCTCCCGGTCTCGGCGTCGACGAACAGCGTGTTCGGGTGGTCGCGCGGCGTGTCGCTCGCGGTCGCCGTGGCCGTGCTCGTGGCCGTCGTCGTCGCCGTCCGCGTCGCCCGCTCCGTCGCGGTGTCGGTCCCCCCGGTCGTGCAGCCGGCCAGCGCGGCCGTCGCCGGAACCGCGGCGAGGAACGTCCTGCGGTCCATGCGGGCGGTGTGTTCCGCCCCGACAAATAGGTGCGGGGCGGCTCAGGGACGCAGAACCTCGACGCCGTCCGTGTCGTACGTCGTCATCGCGGCGAGCCGGTCCGAGACCTCGTCGAGGCCGACCTCGCGCCCGACGAGCGCGCCGGGGTCGAGCGTGCCCGAGTCCACCATCGAGAGCAGTTCCGGGAACCGCGTCGGCGGCATCCCCCGCGAGCCGAGCCAGTCGACCTCCCACCGCGTCATCCAGTCGGTCGGGAGCGACACCTCCCCCTTCTCGGCGTCGGTGGTGAGCCCCACCTGTACGTGTGTGCCGCGCTCGCGGAGACACCGCACGGAGTTGCGCGCGGTTTCGGCGCGGCCGAGCGCGTCCACCGACACGGCCGCGCCGCCGTCGGTGAGCGCCTCTATCTCCCCGACCGGGTCCGTCGCCGAGGCGTCGACGGTCGCCTCGGCCCCGGCGTCGGCGGCCCGCGCGAGCGCGCCGTCGTCCACGTCGACGGCGACCGGCCGCGCCCCGAGCGCCCGGGCTATCTGGACCGTCGAGAGGCCGACGCCGCCGCAGCCGTGGACCGCGACGAACTCGCCGCCGCCGACCTCGGCGCGGTGGGCGAGCGCGTGGAAGGCGGTCATGTAGCGACAGCCGACGGCGGCCACGTCCCGGAACGAGACGCCCCCGGGGAGCCGCTGGAGGTTGTAGTCGGCCTCGGGGACGGCGACCCGCTCGGCGAACGCGCCGGGGGCGGCCCGCTCGAAGCCGAGCGCCAGCCCGTCGGTGCAGGTGTTGCCGTGCCCGTCGTGGCAGTTCGGACACGCGCCACAGCCGAGGTTGAACGGAACGACGACGCGGTCGCCCTCGTCGAACCGCTCGACCTCCGGGCCGACGGCGACGACGCGGCCAGCCGGCTCGTGGCCGATGACGTGGTCCAGCGGCGCCCGGTCGTCGGCCCACTCGCCGTGGCCCTGCCACGCGTGCCAGTCGGAGCGACAGATGCCGCAGGCCTCGACGGCGACGACCGCGCCCGCGTCGCCCGGCTCGGGGTCGGGCAGGTCGGTCACGTCGAGCGGCTCCCCGTACTCGCGGAGGACGGCGGCGCGCATACCCGGCGGTCGGGTGCCACGACGAAAAACGGGCCGGTCAGAAGGAGAGGTGCGAGGTGGAGCCGGGCATGTCGCCGTCGTCGATGCCGCCCTCGTGGGCGAACGTCAGGTCGTCGTCGGTGAGGAACACGTCGCCGCGGTTGACGGCGATATCGACCGCCGCGAGCGTCGAGCCGGCGGCCTTCCCGTTGTCGCAGTAGCCCGTCTCGGCGTCGAAGCTCGACCCGTGTTTCGGGCAGAGTATCTCGCCGTCGCGTATCGCCGCGCCGTTCCCGACGCCGCGGTCGAGCCGCTGGTCTATCTCGTGCTGGCAGAAGTTCTTCCACGCGCCGATGCCGTCCGAGAGCCGGACGAGGATGACCTCCTCCTCGCTCCCGTCCGCCTCCGTGACGGTGAACAGGTACGACCCCTGCTCGGGGACCTCGTCGGCGCTCGTGATACGCTCCATGCCGGCGCGACGGCCCGCCGGTAGGTGTGCGTTTCGCTCACCGCCGGAAGGGGTCGGCCGCGACCGGCTCCGCGTCGGGGAGGGTCACGTCCCGGAGTTCGACCCGGAGGCCGCCCGCGTCGCTCTCGGCCAGCGCGAGCGCCCAGCCGTGGGCGTCCGCGATGCGCCGGACGATGCCCAGCCCGAGCCCGGTGCCGTCCTCGGCGGTCGTGTACCCCGACCGGACGGCCTTCTCGCGTTCCCGCTCGGGGACGCCCGGCCCGTCGTCGGCGACGAAGAGGGTCGCCGTCCCGTCGCCGCGCTCCACGCCGACGCGGACCGACGGTGTGCCCGCGGAGCCATGCTCGACAGCGTTCCGCATCACGTTCTCCAGCGCCCGGCGGAGCCGCGGCGCGTCGGCGGAGACGACGGTGTCGACGTTCTCGAAGGCGGCCTCGGCGTCGTCGCCGGCGACGTCGCGCCACGCGGCGCGGGCTATCTCGCCGAACTCGACCGGCTCGGGTGTCTCGACGGCGCGGCCGTCCCGCGCCAGCGTGAGCGCGTCCTCGATGAGCGATTCCATCCGGTCGAGCGCCGCCCCGACGGCGTCGAGGTGCTCGTGGTCGCCCGTTTCGGCCGCGAGCCGGAGCCGCCCCGCGGCGACGTTCAACGGCGTCCGCAGGTCGTGGGAGACGACGCCGGCGAACTCGTCGAGCCGCTCGTTCTGGCGTTCGAGTTCGCGCTCGCGGCGCTCGCGCTCGCTCACGTCGCGGGCGACGCCCACGAGCAGGGGCTCCCCGTCGCGCTCCACCCGGGTGGTGTTCAGCTGGAACGGGACGGTGTCGCCGTCGGCGGTGCGCACGGGCACTTCGGTCCGGAAGCCTTCCCCGTCGTCGGGCAGGGCGGCCAACCCCTCGCGGATCCGCCCGCGCTCGTCCTCGGGGAGGAGGTCGAGCGCCGAGCGCTCGTGTAGCTCGTCGGGGTCGTAGCCGGTCGCGGTCACGAGCGCGTCGTTGAACGTCTCGAACCGGAGCTCCGAATCGAGGATGTACAGCGGGTCGGGGAGCGCGTCGACGACCCGCCGGGTGAACGCCTCCTGTTCGGCGAGGTCGCGCTCGCGGCCGATGCGCGTCAGCGCCTCCGCGAGGTGGTCACAGAGCAGGCGCGCGACCTCGAGGTCGCGCTCGTCGAAGCCGGCGCGCTCGTCGGCGACGGCCTGGAACACGCCGTGGTCCCCGACGGGGACGCTCACTATCGCCCCCGGTTCGTCGGCGTCGGTGGCGGGGTGCTCCCGGAGGCTGTCGAACAGCAACGGCTCGCCGGCGCCGTACGTCTCGCCGGCGATACCCTCGTCCGCGGGCATCCGCATGTGTGCGCCGTGGTCGCCGCCGCGTTCCTCCGCGACTTCGAGGTAGCCGTCGCGCTCGACGGCGAGCGTACAGCGGTCGAACGCGAGCACGTCCCGGGCCGCGTCGGCCGCGAGGTCGAGCGCCTCCGCGGCCGTCTCGCAGCCGTGGAGGTCGCTCGTGAACGCCGCGAGCGCCCGGATGCGGCCGCCGTCGTCGTCGGCCGCCGCGACGGCCGCCCGGACCCGCTCGGCGAGCGCGTCGTAGCCGTCCGTCCGGGGGACGTAGTCGGCGACGTCGGCGCGGAACGCCCGCGCCGCGAAGTCGCCGGGGTCGGCGTCGGTGAAGAGCAGAACGGGGACGCCGTCGGGCGCGTCCGCGCGGTCGAGCGCGTCCGGCTCGGCGACGACGCAGTCGGGCGGGTCGTCGCCGGTCCCGATGCCGTCGTCGGCCGCCGCGAGCCGCCGGGCCGTTCGGTCGCGCCGCTCCGCGTCGGCGTCCGCGACGGCGACCGTCAGCGCCTCCGTGCCCCCGGGTACCATCTGCCGTCCGCTTGTGTTCGCTGGTATTTACCTCCTCGGGAGCGGCCCGAACGGCTTTGTGACGGCCGGGAGTCGGTCGGCCATGTTCGGTACGCAGGAGCGGGTCACGGTGTCCGAACTGATGACCGAGTCGCCCGAGACCGTCCCCGCCGGCGCGCCCGTCGCCGACGTGGTCGAGTGGCTCGACGAACGGGGGTACACCGCGGCCCCCGTCGAGCGCGACGAGCCGCCGTTCCTGTTCGTTGAGCGGGAGGCGCTCGCCGACCTCCCGGGCGAGGACGACACGGCCGTCTACAAACACGCCGAGCGCATCGAACTCGGCCACCTGTTGTCGCCCGACCTCGGCTTCGGCGGAATCGTCCGCCGGCTGGAGGCCGAGCCGTTCTACTTCGTCGGCTGGCACGGCGAGGTGGTCGGCGTCCTCACCCGCTCGGACCTGAACCACCCCGCGGCCCACGCCTTCCTCTACACCCGGGTCGGGGAGCTGGAGATGCGGCTTCGCGACCTGCTCGACGCCGAGAGCGACTGGGCCGGGACGCTCGCCACCATCCCCTCCGGGGACGGCACGGAGACGGAGTACGACGCCGTCCTCGCGGAGTACGAGGAGCTCGGGGACGCCGACCTCCAGCTGCGCGAGATAGACTACACGACCTTCTGGCACCTCCAGAAGGCCGTCGCCGCGGACGACGGCGCGCTCGCCCACCTCCCGTGGGACGACGGCGACGACGCCTTCGGGGCGCTCGACCGGATGCGCGAGCTCCGCAACCACGTCGCCCACTACGGCAACGTCGTCCACAACATGGACGCCTCCTACCTCGACTCCGGACGCAACATCCACGACCTCGCCGAGACGTACGACGAACTGGAGGCGACGCTCGACGCGCTCCGCGAGTGGCAGTCGGAACCCGACCGCCCGGCCGGCGCGTGAGCCGACAGTTACCTGACGGCGGGGGCTGATAGCCGGCGTATGCCCAGAGACCCGTCCGCCGACGCCGCCGGGGACGCCCCGCAGCGGTACGGCCCCTCCGACTCCGACCGCCGCCGGCGCAGCGTCCGCCAACTGCTCTTCGTCGTCGCCGGCTCCCACACGGGGGCGTTCATCGGCTCGACCGTCCCGACGTTCGGCCTGCCCGGCGACGTGTTCTCCGTCGGCCTCGTCGCCGTGCTGTTCGCGCTCCCGTTCGTCGTGGACGCCAACTGGGAGCGCATCGAGGCCGCGTGGTTCGGCCTCGTCGGCCGCGAGGACCGGTAACGGTCGATTGCGACGGAAACCGGGCGGCGGAACGCGCCCGGTCCGGTCCCCGTACCCGCCGGTACGCTGGGCGTGCCGTCGTTCGTGTCGGCGGGGCGTCGCGTCGAACGACCCGTTCCGCGGAACCGGCCCGACCGACAGGCGAGTCGTACCTATGGCCCGATACGACGGAGGGAGGATATCTCCGTGGAACACGGGGAGGGAGAAACACAATGACACAACAGAACGGACGGAACCCGGAACTGCTCAACCTCAGCCGCCGCCGCGTCCTCGCGGGCCTCGGCGCGGTCGGTATCGCCTCCGCCGGCGCGGGCATCGGCACCTCGGCGCTGTTCTCCGACGAGGAGAGCTTCACCGACAACCTCCTGCAGGCGGGGACGCTCGACCTGAAGCTCGACTACAAGGCCACGTACCTCGGCGGCCCGGGTCGGCTCGCGGACATACAGGAGACGTACCCGGACGCGGAGGACCTCGGCGACGGCGTCTACCTGCTCGGACAGGCACCGACGCCCGAGCAGGAAGAACAGTGGGAGGACCTCGTGCAGGGCGAGGGCCGCGCCTTCGACTTCTGTAGCCCCGAGGCGGACCAGTTCCTCGTCAACGGCGACGACATCCCCGTGTTCACACTGGACGACGTGAAGCCGGGCGACTACGGCGAGGTCACCATCAGCATCCACATCTGTGACAACCCCGGCTACCTCCGGATGATCGGGGAACTCTCCGAGAACCTCGAGAACGGCCAGACGGAGCCCGAGCTCGTCGCGGAGGGCGAGGACACCGACGGCGTCGGCGAACTCGCGGACGCGATCCAGGTGCGCGCGTGGTACGACGAGGACTGCGACAACGTCTACGAGCCCACCGGCACGGGCGAACAGCAGGAACTGGAGGTCGCGCTCGTCTCCGACACGTCCGGGTCCATCACGACCAGCGAACTCGCACAGCTCAAGACGGCGGCCAAGGACTTCGTCGACAACCTCTCGGTTCCGGACGAGGCGGCGGCGATATCGTTCGCGTCGAGCGCGTCGCTGGACCAGGAGCTGACGACGAACTACCAGGCGGTCAAGGACGCCATCGACACCTACACGGACTCGGGTTCGACGAACATGTCCGCCGGCATCTCCACCGCGGAGACCGAACTGATCAGCGGCACGAACGCCACCCCCGGCGCGTCGAAGGTCATCATCCTGCTCTCCGACGGGTCGCCCGACAGCACGAGCGCCGCGACCTCGGCCGCGAACTCGGCGAAGGGAGCGGGCATCCGCATCTTCACCATCGCGCTCGGCTCCGGCGCGAACGAGACGTTCCTCGAGAGCATCGCCACGACGCCCGCCGACGCGTTCGTCGCTCCCGACGGCGCGGACCTCGACACCATCTACGCGGCGATCGCCCAGATCGTCCTCGGCGGCGAACAGGAGATCTTCTCCGGCTCGATGTTCGACTTCTTCAACACGTTCCTCGCCGACGGCGCGGTCCTCGACGGCAACCGCCAGGAGGACGGCGTCCAGCCGTACCCCGGCGCGACGACCCAGTGTATCGGCTTCGAGTGGGAACTGCCCCTGGAGACGGGCAACGAGGTGCAGTCCGACTCCGTGATGTTCGACCTCGGCTTCGAGGTCGAGCAGTCGCGCCACAACGAGAACCCGTTCAACGCGACCAGCGCGTAGAACGACCGAACGCCCGTCGGCCCCTTCCCCCTTCCCCCGGGCCGCCCGTCGCTCGTTTCGCTTTTACTTACGACCAGACCACCGTTCCGTCGTCCCGGTAGCGGCCGTTCCGCTCCGCGCCACAGGACTCGCAGGCGACGGTGAACCGCTCGCCGCCGTCCAGCTCGAGCGGGGTTCGTCGTCCGCACGACCGACACCGCACGTCAACGCGTTCAGCGCTCATACCCCGAGTCGCTCGGGTTCGCCCTTAGCTGTTGTTGGGAAACGGACAGTTCCTCACCCGACCGCTCCGGAGAGCGATAGAGACGGTCGCGAGCGACCGGACCACCTATACGGCGCCCTCGTCATGTGTCGCCATGGCACACGACGACGCGGCCTTCCTCGCCCGCTCGCCCAACCGCGTCGCCGTGCTCGGCGCGCTCGCCGAGGAGCCGATGACGCGCCGGGAGCTCCGGGCGGAGACGGGGGCGTCGCGGGTCACCGTCGGCCGGGTGACGACCGACCTCGAACGCCGCGACTGGGTCCGCCGGACGGGACAGCGGTACCGCGCGACTGCGGCCGGTCGCGCCGTCGTCACGGCGTTCGAGCGGCTGCTCGACACGACGGCGACGACCCGCCGGCTGGCGCCGCTGTTCGAACACCTGCCGCTCGACGCGTTCGACTTCGAGGTGACCCGCCTGCGCGACGCGGAGGTGGTCGTCCCGACGCCGACCGCGCCGGCCCGGCACGTCGACCGGCTGGCGGAGCTGTTCCGCGGCGCCGGGGAGGTGTGGATGGTCGTCCACGCGATGGCTCCCCGCGCCGCCGCCGCGAGCTACGAGGCGGCGGCCGCCGGCGACCACGTCACACACGGCGTCGTCACGCCGAACGTCCTCGACGCCATCCGCGAGACCGACGAGGTGTGCGAACAGATCCGGGAGCTGCTCGCGGAGGGCGCGATGCGGCTCCACGTGCGCCCGGCGGTCCCCTACCAGTTCGGCCTCTACGACGAGACGGCGGCGCTGTCGGCCGACGACGACGGCGTGCCGGAGGGTATCGTCGTCTCCACCGACGCCGCCGTCACGGAGTGGACGCGGGAGCGCTACGACGCCCTGCGCGGGGACGCGACCCCAGTGGCGCCCGAGGACCTCTGACCGGGCTGTTCACTCCGTGAACAACCGGCCACAGGGTGCACTAAGGAAACTCCCGCGGGTAGCGCGGCCATGCATTCGAAACAGGGGGATCGCGGCCTCGCGGCGCTCGTCGTCGCGGCGCTGCTGGTCGCGAGCGTCGCGTTCGCGGGCGTGACGGTCGGCGCGCCGGCGGCCGCGGCGGGCAACGGCTGTACGACGGTCGTGGGCGGCACCATCGACGCCGAGGGCTGTTACGTCCTCGCCGGGACGACGGACGCCTCGGGTACGTACCTCGTCGTCAACGCCTCGAACGTGACGATACACGGGGACGGGAGCGTCGTCGACGGCGACGGGTCGAGCGGGAGCACCGCCATCGAGGTACCGGCGAGCGCGCTGGGCGTGGATAACCTCACGCTCGTGAACGTCTCGGTCGCGCAGTTCGACGACGCGCTCACGCTCACGGCCGTGTCCGGCCTCCGCGTCGAGAACCTCACCGCGACCGAGACGGGCGATTGGGCGCTGCGCCTCCGGGGAGGCGCCGATATCTCGGTGGCGAACTCGACGTTCGCGAACGGCACCGGGACAGCGATAGAACTCGGCGCGGTCTCGGACGCCGTCGTCCGGGATTCCACCTTCGAGAACGGGGACGTCGCCGTCGAGACGAACGAGGGGACCGAGAGCGACGGCCGCAACACGAACGTCACCGTCCGCAACGTGACCGTGACCGGCGCGAACGACGGGGTGGACCTCGGCGAGACGAACGATGGTCGCGTCCTCGACAGCACCGTGGAGGGGACGACGAGCGGTATAATCGCGAACGTCCGCTCGTTCGGTCCCCAGACGACCGGCATCGAGATCGCGCGAAACACCGTGCGCGACTCGAACGACGGTATCCGGGTCTACGGCGTGGACGGCGTTCAAATCCGCAACAACACCGTCGAGCGGGCGCGCGAGTCGATTCAGGTGCTAGGCGACGCAACCGACACCGTCACCGTCGGCACCGTCGCCGACAACGTCGTGACGAACGCCTCCAACGTCGCGCTCCTCGTCGGGCAGAGCTCGTTCACGACGGACGACCTCCTCGTGCGGAACCTCACCGTGAGGAACAACACGCTGACCGGGCCGGGCGAGAACGGCCTCGTCGTCCGCACCGCGACGGGCATCACGCTGCGCGACACGACGATAGCGGGGTTCGACGCCGGCTTCGAGATAAACGAGAACGAGGGGAGCGGGGCGAACTACGGCACCCCCGCGCACTACCGTCACGACGTGGACGCCTCGAACACCGTCGAGGGGGTCCCCGTGCGCTACTACCGCAACGAGACGGGCCTGACGCTCGACGGGACGGAACCGACGGCCGCGCTGTACGTCGTGGACGCGACCGACGTGGACGTGTCGGGCTACACCTTCGACGGCGCGGTCACGCTCCCGCTCGTGCTGTCGAACGTCACGGACGCGCGCGTCGACGGCGTGACGAACCCGAACGGGACGGTCGTCGCGTACTCGACGAACGTCACGCTGTCGAACGGGACGTTCGAGCGCCTTCTCCGCGGGTGGGACGCTCAGGACGGCACGGCTATCGACGTGTACTCGTCGACGAACGTCACGCTCCGCGACGCCGACGTGACCGGCGACAGGGTCGGCGTCCGCATCAAGGACGCCGTGAACACGACCGTCGAGCGGACGACGGCGACCACGGCGCTCGACCTGTCCACCTTCGACGCGTACGCGGTGACCACGGACGGCGCGACGGACGGGACCGTCGTCGCGAACTCGACGTTCGGCCCGATAACGGGGGTTCGGCTCGACGGCTCGGACGAGACGCTCCGTGACACCCGAATCGACGGCGAGTCGGACGGCACCGTCGTCTCGCTCGGCGGCACGACCAACCTCGTCTCGAACGTCACCGCCGTCGGCGGCCGCGACGGTATCGAGTTCGGCCCGGCGACGAACGTCCGCATCGAGAACTCGACGGTAGAGGGGGCGTCCTCGACCGGCATCGACTTCGGGACCGTCGAGGGGGACGCCGTGGTGACGAGCACGACGGTGCTTCGGAACGGCGCGTACGGCGTCGTGATGTCCCACTACGAGTACGGCGGCGGCGACGTACGGTTGGTGGACAGCGTCGTGCGCGACGACGGCGCCGGCGGCGGCTTCGGCGTCGATGTGGACGCCGAGGGCGCGGTGCTCGACAACGTCAGCGTCGTCGGCTTCAACGACGCCGCGAGCGACACCGGCGTCTTCGTCCGGAACGTGGCGGACGTGGTCGTCCGCGACGGCTCCGTCTCCGACAGCAGTTACGGGGTCTACATCGACAGCGACGCGGCGAACGTGACGCTGTCGAACCTCGCCGTCTCGGGCGGCGACACCGGGGTCCGGGTGAACGTGGCGAGCGACGTGCGCCTGACCGACCTCGCTATCGACGGGGCCGCCTCGTGGGCGATAGACCTCTGGACGGACAGCCCGGGCACCCAGTTCGCCGAGGCCGCGACGAACACCACGGCGGCGAACGTCAGCCTCGACGGCACCGTCGTGGACTTCGCGGGCGAGTCGGTGTCGCTCCGCCGGCCGGCCTCCGCGCCCACACCGCCGAGCGGCTACGCGGGCGTCGACGCCCCCGTCGAGGTGGTCGCCACGAACGCGACCGCGAGCCTCGACCTCACCGTCCGCTACGACGACGCGGGCCTCACTGCGACCGAGGAGGGGACGCTCGCGCTGTGGCGCCACGACGGGTCGTGGAGCGAGGTCGCGGGCGGAAGCGTCGATACCGGCGCGAACACCGTGACGGCGACGCTCACCTCGTTCAGCACGTTCGCCCCGCTCGTGGAGCGGTCGGGAACGCCGACTCCGACGCCGACGCCGACTCCGACGCCGACACCCACGCCGACTCCGACGCCGACACCCACGCCGACTCCGACGCCGACACCCACGCCAACGCCCACGCCGACCGCGACGCCCACGCCAACGCCCACGCCGACTGTGACCCCCACCGCGACCGCGACGGCCGCGCCGACACCGACGTCGACCGCCGCGCCGTCGCCGAGCTATCGGTTCGTCGCGTTCGACGTGACGCCCGGCACGGTAGCCGTCGGCGAGAACGCCACGGTGACCGCGACGGTGCGCAACAGCGGTTCGACGGGGACGCTCGTCCTCACGCTGGAGGTCGACGGGACGAGACTCGCCAGCCGGCCCGTCACGATACCGGGCGGGACCGAGCGGACGGCGACGTTCGCCGTCTCGCCGCGCGCCGCGGGCACGTACACGGTGCGCGTGAGCGGGCGGACGGCCGGCACGCTGGTCGTCGAACCGGCGGCGACCGCGACGCCGACCCGGACGGCAAGCCCGACTCCAACGGCGACCGCGACCGCGACGGCCGGCGGAGGGGGCACGGCGACGGCCACCGCGGCCGCCACGGCGACAGCGACGCCCGGCCCGACGGCCACGGCCACGGAGGACACGACGCCGACGGGGACCGCCACCCCCGGCCAGCCCGGGTTCGGCGCGCTCGCGGCGCTCGCCTCGCTCCTCGGGGCGGCGTGGCTGGCGACCCGGCGCTCGTGAGCGTTCACGGGGTGACCGCTCGGACAGGCCGAGAGCTAATCACCGCCGACGCGTAACGACACCGCGGGCGGGCGACACGTTCGCGGGGGACGGACGGGGCGCGCCGGCCGCAGGGGAGACGGCGGCGTCCGAGCCGCCGGATTTCGGTTCTATTCGTCCTGAGCGTCGACGACGGCGACGCCGGCGAGGTTCACGATGTCCTTGACCTCGTCGCCGCGCTGGAGGACGTGGACGGGCTTGTCCATGCCGACGAGCATCGGGCCGATGGCCTCGGCACCTCCCAACCGTTGAAGCAGTTTATAGGCGATGTTGCCGGCCTCCAGGTTGGGGAAAACGAGGACGTTCGCGGGTTCTTTGAGGTCGGAGAAGTCGTAGTCGCCGGTGAGCATCTCCTCGACGACGGCGGTGTCGGCCTGCATCTCGCCGTCGACCGGAAAGTCCACCTCGGGGTCCGAACGGAGCGCGTCGGCCGCGGCGCGGGGCTTGCGCGTCCCCTCGTTGTCCACCGTGCCGAAGTCGGAGTACGACAGCAGGGCGACGCGCGGCTCGACGTTGAAACTCCGGGCGAGTTCGGCGGTGTGGCGCGCCACCTCCTCCAGGACGGCCTCGTCGGGGTCCTGGTTCACCGTCGCGTCGGCGCAGAAGACGACGCGGTTCTTGAACGTCAGCATGTACACGCCCGCGGCGTAGTCGGCGTCGGGCGCGGTGCCGACGACCTGGAGGGGCGGGCGGAGCGCGGTCGGATAGTGGTGGGTCAGCCCCGTCAGCATCGCGTCGGCGTCGCCCATCTCCACGAGCGTGGAGGCGAGCCAGTCGCCGTCGCGGACCAGGGTGTCGGCCTCGCTCCGGGTGATGCCCTTCCGCTGGCGGAGTTCGTACAGGCGGTCGGCGTACGGGTCGAGCCGGTCGGCCGCGGGGTCGACCACCTCCGGCTCGAAGTCCAGCCCGAGTTCCGCCGCGCGCCGGCGTATCGTGTCGCGGTCGCCGACCAGCACCGGTTCCGCGATGTGTTCGTCGGCGAGCTGGTAGGCCGCGCGGATTATCTTCCGGTCGGTGCCCTCCGCGAAGGCGACGCGCTTCGGCTCGCCCTTCGCCTTGTTGAGCACCGTGCGCATCATCTCGCGGCCCTTCCCGAGCCGAGCCTCCAGCTCGTCGCGGTAGGCGTCGAGGTCGCGCTCGACGCGGGCGACGCCGGACGCCATCGCGGCCTCGGCGACCGCGGCGGACACCTCGAACAGGACGCGCGTGTCGAGCGGCTTCGGGATGAGGTACTCGGGGCCGAACTGCAGGGGCCCGTCGCCGTACGCCTTCACGACGGCGTCGGGGACGTCCTCCTTGGCGAGGTCGGCGAGCGCCTCGGCGGCGGCGCGTTTCATCTCCTCGTTGATGTCGGTGGCGCGCACGTCGAGCGCGCCCCGGAACAGGAAGGGGAAGCCGAGGACGTTGTTCACCTGGTTGGGGTAGTCGGAGCGGCCCGTCGCCATGACGAGGTCGTCGCGGGCGGCCTTCGCCTCCTCGTAGCCGATTTCGGGGTCGGGGTTCGCCATCGCGAACACCACGGGGTCGTCGGCCATCGACCGGACCATCTCCGGGGAGACGATGCCGCCCACGGAGAGGCCGACGAACACGTCCGCGCCGGCCATCGCGTCCGCGAGGTCGCCGCCCTCGCCCGCCGCGAACGGCGCGACGTACTCGTGGGGGTCGCCCGCGGCGGCCCGCTCCTCGGTGACGACGCCGTCCACGTCACAGACCGTGATGTTGTCGGGCGAGACGCCGAGTTCGACGTAGAAGCGCGCCGTGGCGGTGGCGGCCGCCCCCGCGCCGGCGAACACCACGCGGAGGTCGGCGAGCCGCTTGCCGGTGACCTCACAGGCGTTGAGGAGGGCGGCGCCGGAGATGATGGCGGTGCCGTGCTGGTCGTCGTGGAAGACGGGGATGTCCATCTCCTCGCGCAGGCGCCGCTCTATCTCGAAGCACTCGGGGGCGGAGATGTCCTCCAGGTTGATGCCGCCGAACGTCGGCTCCATCGCGGCGACCGCCTCGCAGAAGCCGTCCGTGTCGTGCTCGTCGAGTTCGATGTCGAAGACGTCGATGTCGGCGAAGCGCTTGAAGAGGACGCCCTTTCCCTCCATGACGGGTTTCGATGCCTGCGCGCCGATGTCGCCGAGGCCGAGGACGGCGGTCCCGTTCGAGACGACGCCGACGAGGTTCCCCTTCGCCGTGTACGTGTACGCGTCGTTCGGGTCCGCGGCGATGGCCTCGCAGGGCGCGGCGACGCCGGGCGAGTAGGCGAGCGAGAGGTCGCGCTGGCTGTTCGTCGGCTTCGTCGTCGATATCTCCAGCTTGCCGGGCGGGTCGGCGGCGTGGTAGTCGAGGGCGTCCTCGTCCAGTCCCATGTCGAGGCGTGGACGGGGAGGGGTATGTGGCTACCGCTCGCGGTCCGAACACGTTCGGCGTCAGCTACGGTCGCGTCGCGCGCCTACGGACGAACGGGTCGTCGCGGAAACGGCCCGACCGGGTGCGCCCCACCCCCCACCGGTCACCCCCCATTGTCCGACGGTTCGGCCTCCGCCGCGGCCGCGAACCGGCGCACGACGGCTCCCTCGGCCCGGTGGAGCGTCTCCGAGGCCGACGACTTCGCCGTCCCGACGGCGTCCGCCACGGCGGTGAGCGTACAGTCGCGCGGCGTGTCGTAGTAGCCCATCTCGACGGCCGTGAGCAGCACGTCGCGCTGGCGCTGCGTCAGCGGCGCGTCCACGGTCGGCTCCGCGGAGAGGGATTCGAGCCGGTAGCGCACGCCGTACTCCCCGAGCCGGTCCGAGAGTGCCGACAGCGCCGGGTCGGGCGCGGTGACGGAGAGCGACCCGGTCCCGTCGCGACACCGCAGCGGCGGCTCGAAGGGTATCCCCTCCCGCGAGAGCGCGAACAGCACGAGCGGGTAGGCGGCCCGGAAGCGGACCAGCGCCGCCGTGTCGCCCTCGCGAACGACGGAGAGCGAACGGAAGCCGCGGGCGTCGCGCATCGCCGCGACGGCCGGGTCGGGGTCGGTCGCCCGCACCCGGACCAGCTGGTAGCCGTCGGTGCCGTTCGGGTCGGCGGCGACGAGGTCGAACTCCGCGTCCGGGTGGCGCCGCGAGAGGCGGCCGGCCCACTCGTCGCCGAGCGAGACGGCGAGGTTCGCGCGTGGCACGGCCGTCGTTCGTCCGGCCCGGGGAAGAAGCAGGGGGCCTACTCCGTCGCGTCCGCGAAGCCCCACTCGGCGGCGCGCCGTTCGGCCTCCTCGCGGGCGCGCTCCCTGATGCCGGCGATTCGCTCCTCGTCCGCGAGGAACGCCTCGACGGGGTCGTCGGGGTCCCCGTCGCGGTCGTCGGGCGCGCGCTCGCGGGCCCGGGCGGCCAGCGCCGGGTCGTCGGCCACCTGTTCGGCGGCGGCGCCGGGGGCGACGCGGAGCCCCTCGACCCCGTGGACCCCGTCGAGGTCGGCCCCGTCCGTCGCGTACAGCTCCGCGCGGTACGGTCCCGACGAGGCGAGCGCCCCGAGCGCGGTCGCGCCCCCGCGGTCGGTGTCCTCGTGGTAGGCGACGGTCGGGACGCCGTCGCGGAGGGTGAGCACGCCGCCGTCGTCGTCGGGCGCGAGCGGGTCCGCCGGGCGCAGGAGGAGATAGCCCGTGAGCCGCCGGTCGAGGGCCGTCTCCAGCGGGACGGCCGCGTCGGCGACGACCCGCGAGCGCACGAGGTCGCCCGCGGGGACGTTCATGGCGGGTCCGGCACCACCGCCGAGCGGAAGCGGTCGGCGACGGCGTCCTCGCCGCCGTCGCGCACGTCGATGCGGTCGGCCGCGCGCCGGTAGGCGGCCGCGGCCTCGCTGTCGGGCGCGTACGCCAGCAGGGGTTCGCCGGCGGCGCGGGCCGCCCGGGCGGCGTCGGAGTCGGGCACCGTCGCCAGCGTCGGCCCCTCGAAGTAGCGCTCGGCCTTCTCGATGGTTCCGTCCGCGGGGTCGCGCACCTTGTTGAACAGCGTTCCGGCGATGCCCGTGCCGTACGAGAGCGCGTACTCCTGGACTTTCAGCCCGTCGGAGAGCGCCGGGACGGTGGGCCGGAGGACGACGACGGCGCGGTCGGCGAGCACGACCGGGAGCACCGCGGCCTTCGAGCCGAGGGTCGCGGGCGAGTCGAGCAGGAGGACGTCGGTGTCGGCCGCGAGCTCCGCGACCGCGTCGCGCAGCCGCCCGGGGTCGGCCGCCTCGAACGCCGCGAGCGAGGTGCCGCAGGGGACGACGCGCATCCCGAACCGGTCGTAGGCGGCCTCGCGCACGTCGGCCGTCTCGCCGACGAGCACGTCGTGGAGCGTCGTCTCGGCGTCGGCGAGGCCGGCGTGAAAGAGGAGGTTCGCCATTCCCGTGTCGGCGTCCACGACCGTCACGTCGTGCTCGTCGGCCAGCGCCATCCCGAGCGCGAGCGTGCTGGTCGTCTTACCCGTGCCGCCCTTACCGGACGCGACGGCGAACGCCTCGACCATTCGCGTGAATTGACACGTTCCTGAACAAAAGGCTTCCGTCCTCCCTCTACCGGACGACGGTGACCGGGCAGTCGGCGCGGCGCATCACCGTCTCCGCGACGGAGCCGAGCAGGACGCGCGAGAGCCCCGAGCGCCCGTGGCTCCCCATCACGATGTGGTCGATGTCGTTGTCCGTGGCGTACTCGACGATGGCGTGGCCGGGACGGCCGACCCGGACCACCGTCTCGGCGGTAAAGCCCGTCTCCTCGGCGCGCTCGCCGGCCAGCGCGACGCGCTCGCGGGCGGACTCCTCGGCGTCCGCCAGCCACTCCGCGCCGACGCCGGGCGCGTCCACGGGCGACTCGTACGGCGCGGCCATCGAGTCGGCCACGGCCGCGTCCGCCGGGTCCACGACGGCGACGACGGTCAACTCCTCGCCCGGGAACCGTTCGAGCGCGTACTCCAGCGCGGCCTCCGCTTCCTCGGAGCCGTCTACCGGGACCAGCAGGTGTTCCTCCATACGGCGGCGTCCGACGCGGGGGGACAAAAACCGTCGGGCGAGCGACCGGCTACTCGTAGGTCGGCAGGCGCGCCGACCGCTCGGAGCCCTCGACGAACGGGAGTTCCTCGCGGGTCGCGGGCACGTCCTCGCCCCCGACGCGGACCGTCGCGTCCCCGAGGTCGGCGTCGAAGCGGACGAGCGCGAGCGCCAGCGGCTCCTCCCGGGTGGGGGAGACGGCGGCGCGGGTCACCTCCCCGACGTGGCTGTCGCCGTCGAACACCGCCGCGCCCGCCTCGGGGAGCGCGTCGGCGGCGAGGCCGACGAGCCGCCGGGAGGGACGGCCGCGGTTCTCTATCTTCGAGACGACCTCCTGGCCGACGTAACACCCCTTCGAGAAGTCGAGCGCGTTCCGCAGGCCGAGCACGTTCGGGACCGTCCCCTCGAGTTCCGTCTCGAACAGCGGCGTCCCGGCTTCGAGGGTGAGCGTCTCCCACGTCCGGTAGCCGAACGGGACGGCGTTGTTGCCGCGGACGACGAGCGTCTCGAACACCTCCGCGGCGCCGTCGGCCGAGCAGACGACCTCGTACCCCTCCTCGCCCGCGAGGTCGTCGTTCCGGATGACGGTGACGCCGGCGTCGCCCATCGACCCGCGGACGAACGAGAGGCGCTCGTCGGGCGCGCCAGCGCCGCCGTGGAGCACGCTCGCTATCTTCTCGGTCGCGGTCGGGCCGTGGACGCCGAAGACGCCGAGGTCGTCCGTCGCCTCGCGTATCTCCACGTCCTGGATGAACGTCTTCTCGCGCCAGTCGTCGACGAGCGGCGCCGCGCGCCGCGGCGGCGTGAAACACAGCAGGCGCTCGCCGGCGTTGTACACGTAGAGGTCGGTCTCGATGCCGCCCTGGGCGTCGAGGAGGAGCGCGTACACCCCGCGGCCGTCATCGGCGGGGACGGCGTTCGAGACGGCGTTGTCCACGAAGTCCACGCGGTCGTCGCCGGTCACCTCGACGATGCCGTAGCGGGCCTCGATGACCCCCACGCCGTTGCGCACGGCCCGGTGGGTGCGCTCGGGGCGGCCGTACTCCTCGACGACCCGGCGGCCGTCGTACTCGCGGAACGTCGCGCCGTGTGCCTCGTGGGCGTCCGGAACGGTCGTCATTGCTACGAGGAGACGCCCCGCGGCAAAAAGCGAACCGCGTCAGAACGGGAGCTTCTCGCGGATGGACTCCACGAGCGACGGCTCGGGGCGGTCGTCGCCGTCCGGGACGACGCGCTCGTCCGGCCGGATACGCGTGGTGCCGTCCTCGTCCTCGACGCGGATGAGGCCTTGGTCCTTCAGTTCGCCGAGCGCGGCCTCGATGCGGTCGATACCCATATCGACGCTCGACCGGAGCTCGAAGACGGTCATCCCCTCCTCGTGGCGGTCGACGAGGGCGTCCAGCACCGTGAGTTCCGACTCCTCGCGGTCGCGGAACTCCCGCTTGGCCTGCATACCTCTAAGTAGGCGACCGCCGGTTATGAATCGTTCGCGCCGCCGCTCCCGTCGCCGGGTTCCGCCCCCCGGCGTCCCCCGAACGCCCCGAGCGGGGGCGCGAACGGCCCGTTCGCGCTCGAGAACGACCCACGCCGCTTATATCGGTCGCTCCTGTGTATTTCCCCATGAGCGACCCACACGTCACCCGGCTGTTCGGCGGGCCGGGGAGCGGGAAGACCACCGCCCTGCTCGACCGGGTGGACGAGATGCTCGACGACGGCGTCGCCGTCCGCGACATCCTCGTCGTCTCCTACACGCGCGCCGCGGCCGCGGAGATCCGCGAGCGGCTGGCCGAGCGGCTGGACCGCTCCCCGAAGTCGCTGAAGGGGAACGTCTGTACGATGCACGCGAAGGCGTACGAACTGCTCGACCTCTCGCGGGGCGACGTGGTCGGCGAGGAGCACAAGAAGGAGTTCTGCGAGAGCTACGGGCTGGACTTCGAGGGAGAGTACGACTCGAACCGGCGGCGCTCCGCCACCTCGACGACGATGGGCAACAAGGTCATCGCCACCTCCCAGTGGCTCCAGCGCACCCGCCGCGACGTGGCCGACTGGTACGACGTCCCCTTCCAGTGGGACGTCGAGGAGGTTCGCCTGCCGCCGGACATCGACCCGAACGCCCAGACCGGCAACAAGTACACGCCGACGTGGTCGAGCGACGACGACCGCCTCGACGTGCCCGAGGCCATCCGCGCGTGGCGCGCCCACAAGGGCGAGGAGGGCGTCGTCGGCTTCGCCGACATGCTCGAACGCGTGAAGCAGCGCTCGCTCGTCCCCAACGTCGACCACCTCGTCATCGACGAGTTCCAGGACATCACGACGCTCCAGCACGAGGTGTACGAGGAGTGGAAGCCGCACATGGAGTCGGTGCTCATCGCCGGCGACGACGACCAGGTCGTCTACGCGTGGCAGGGCGCCGACCCCGCCCTGCTCCTCGAAGCCGACCCGGACGAGGACGTGGTGCTGCCGAACTCCTACCGGCTCCCGTCGAACGTCCTCAACGTCGTGAACCGGCAGATACGCCACATCACGGAGCGACAGGAGAAGGACCTGAAGCCGCGCAAGGAGGGCGGCAGCGTCGAGGCCGTCCGCTCGCCGTCGATGCTCGACCTGGTGCGGAACGTCCGCGACACGATAGAAACCACCGACGAGGACACCGTGATGGTGCTGTTCCGCGCGCGCTACCAGCTGTTCCAGTTCATGGAGGAGTTCACGTCGCTCGGCATCCCGTACACCTCGCTCACGGACATGCGGATGTGGACCGACCGGCTGGAGGGGTACGTCCGCGCCATCGAGAAGACGGAGGCCGACGAGCACATGACCGGCCTCGAAGCCCGGCGGCTCGCGGAGATGCTCGCCGACTCGGCGTTCGGCACGGGCGAGCGCGACGACCTCTTCGACGCGCTCGACGACCTGAAGGAGCGTAACGACGCGCGCCTGGAGGACTTCGAGGTCGCGCCCGACTTCGTCCAGGAGTACGCGCCCTTCACCCCCGGCCCGGCCAGCGCGGCCGACATGCTCACGCGCACCTCGAACTTCCAGGAGCGCTCCGTGAAGGCGTACTTCGATGGGCCCTACGCCGGGATGGACGCCGACCGCGTCCGCGTCGGCACCATCCACTCCGCGAAGGGCCGCGAGGCCGACCACGTGTTCGTCTGTACGGACCTCACCGAGAAGGTGGTCGAGCAGATGGCCGCCAGCGTCGAGGAGGGCGACCTCCCCGAGGGCGTCACCTTCGAGAAGGGCACCGACCCCGTCCCCGTCCTCACCGACAACGAGCGCCGCGTCTTCTACGTCGGCATGTCGCGGGCCCGCGAGCGGCTGGTCGTGCTGGAGAACCTCATCGACGGCGCGCCGACGCTCCCGATAGACGTGCTCATCAACAACGCCCCCTCCGAGACCACGCTCGACGAACTGATGGAGGAGGCACAGCGCCCGCAGGAAGCCGTCGAGGGCGCGGCGGACTGACACCGGGTACCTGACAACGGTTAAGGGGGTTCTCGTCGTCGGGCGGGTATGACAACTGACGAGGAGGTCGTGCTCGCGGACCTCGAACTGTCGCGGGGCGTCGTCATCCAGATGAGCGCCGTCGGCCTGCTCGGGTTCGTCGTCGCGCTGGCCCTGTTCGGCGGCCTGTTCGCGGCCGTCGCCGGCCGCCCGGCGACGTTCGACTTCTTCCCCGGCGTGGCGTGGTGGAACAGCGCGCTCGACTTCCTCGTCGTAGCCGTCCTCGCCACGGTGATAATCGTCCCCCACGAGTGGGTTCACGGCCTCGCCTTCCGCCGGTACGGCGGCGACCCGCGCTACGGCGTCGGCGTCGCGCACTTCGTGCTCCCGTACGCGTACGCCTCCAGCGAGGGGCGGTTCACGCGCAACGAGGCGCTCGTCATCGTCCTCGCGCCGCTCGTGGTCCTCACGGCCGTCGGGACGCCACTGATGCTCGCCACCGGGTGGGGGTGGCTCGCGCTCCCGCTCGCCGCGAACGCCGCGGGCGCGGTCGCCGACGTGTGGATGGCGCTGTCGCTCGTCTCCTTCCCGGCGCACGTCCTCATGGAGGACCACGAGGACGGGGTGCGGGTCATCGGTCGGCCGGGCGACCGCGTGCCCGACCTCTCCGTGACGACGGTGGCGTGGGAGGCGCTGGCCGGCGCGGCGGTCGCCGCCGTCGCCCTGCTCGTCGTCGTCGGAATCGGCGGACCGGTCGTGCTCGGCGCGCTCGGCGTCGAGTCGCTCACGCTCGGCCGCCCGGGGACGCTCTCGTACGTGTTCTCGTTCGTGAACCGTCCCGACGAGATATCCGTCGGCGTCGGTCCCGGCGTCCTCGTGACCGGCGCGGCGCTCGGCCTCGCGTTCGCGCTCCTCCGCACGGCGCTGCGGCGGCCGCGGGCGTAGCCCCCGACCTTTTCGCGGCCGGCGCCGTACCGCCGCCTATGACCGACGAGGTCCGCGTCTGGCTTGTCGAGCGCACCTACTCCGACGACGAACAGAACCTCATCATCCTGACGTACGCCACGCCGGACGGGGAGCGGTACTTCCGCAAGGAGCGGGCGCTCACCTCCTTCACCGACCAGCGGGAGACGACCGCCGCGCTCGACGTGAGCCCGGACAACCTCGGGGAGACCGGGGAGGACGACCGCGAGCGGTTCGCCACGGAGGCCGAGCGGATGGCCTCGGTCCACGACCCGGACGACCCGATCTAGTCCTCGTCGTCCTCGTCCGGCTCCTTCACGACCCGTCCGACCGTCGCGCCGAGCACCTTCCCCGGGATGTCGCCCGGCGTCGTGAGGTACCGCTCGACGAGCAGCATGAGGACCGCGACGCCGACGGCCGCCGCGCCGACGACCGTCTCGCCGTCGAGCAGTCGGTTCACCCCGAACAGGGCGATGGGGGCCGCGAGCGCGACCGTCGCGGCCAGTCCTATCGTCCCGAGGATGGAGCGCGCCATACCGGGAGGGGACGCCCGGCCGACGAAAGCCCTCCGGTCGCGGGTTTCCCGCTAGTCGCCGGGGTCGGAGTCGGCATCGGGCCGGTACGCCCGGCTGACGGCCACCCACGCCCCCGTCCGGAAGCGCCACACGTTCACCAGCACTGGAACCCCGGTCTCGGCCAGCAGCGCGAACAGCAGGGCCGTCGCGCCGAGCGACGTGACGACGCCGAGCCCCGCGAGCGGGAGCGCGACGAGGTAGAGGCCGGCGAGGGTGGCGACGAAGGGGACGCGGGTGTCGCCGGCACCGCGGAGCGTGCCGGTCACGGAGCCGTCGACGCCGAGCGCGACGGCGCTGCCCGCGGCGACGGCGACGAACAGCGCCGTCGTCCCGACCGCGTCGGGACCGACGAACACCGACGCGATGGGCCGTGAGAGCGCGACGACGAGCGCCGCGGCGAGCAGGTAGACGACCGCCGAGAGGGTCGTTATCTCCCGGCCGTACGCGCGGGCGGCGTCCTCGTCGCCGCGGCCGAGCGCCTGCCCGACGAGCGTCGAGGCCGCGATGGAGAAGCCCCACGTGAAGCTGTTGAGCAGCTGCCTGACCTGCCGCGCGACGCCGACGGCCGCGAGGACGACGGGGCCGAACGTCGCGGCGACGGCGAGCAGCGGGAACACGACGACGCCCTGCGCGACGCGGCGCGCGACGAGCGGCGCGGAGACGCGCCCGAGCTGCCCGACGAGCCGGCGGTCGACGACCGACGCGCCGAACACCGGGAGCGGGCTGGCCCCCCGACCCGCGTACGAGCGCCCGGTCATCCCCCACGCGAAGACGACGGCGACGAGCAGCGTCGAGAGCGTCGTCCCCAGCCCCGCGCCGAACACGCCGAGGTCGAAGGCGAACACGAACGTCGCGGAGAGCGCGACGTTCAGCGCGGCCCCGAGCGCCCGGACGGCCATCGGCGTCGTCGTGTTCCCCACGCCGGCGTAGGTGCGCGAGGCGACGAGGTTCAGCGCCTCGAAGACCAGTCCCGGGGCGACGACGGCGAGGTACACCGCGGCGTGGCCCGTCGCCGCCTCGCCGCCGCCGACGAGGCCAGCGAGCGGCTCCGCGCCCAGCCCGAACGCCGCCGCGAGCGGGAGCGACAGGACGAACGCGGCGAGCAGGCTCGCCCGGACGACCCCCGTCGCGCGGGCGTCGTCGCCGCCGCCGACGTTCTGCGAGACGAGCGAGAGCGTCCCCCCGGCCAGCCCGATGAACAGGAGCTTGCCCACGGTCCAGTAGGCGTTGGCGACCGTGAGCCCCGCGACGGCCGTCTCGCCGACGGCGACCCCCACTATCGCGAGGTCCACCGTCCGCTTCGACATGATGGCGAAGCCGGTGACGACGCGGGGCCACGAGAGGTCGACCGTCTCGCGCAGCCGCCGCTCCTCGATGACGTTCGCGTCCGCGAGCAGCCCGGCGACCAGCGCCGCGAGCCGCGCGAGCCGTGACACAGCCGCACGAGGACCGGCGCCGAGTTAGCCGTTCCGTCGGCGTTCCACATCCGTGAACGATAACACATTTGTGTCGAATCGGCCCTATCGCAGGTGTGTTCACCGGCATCATCGAGGACACCGGCGAGGTACGGGCGAGAGAATCGACCGACGGCGGGCTCAGACTGCGAATCGCGGCCCCCTTCGCCGCGGAACTGGAACACGGCCAGTCGGTCGCCGTCTCGGGCGCGTGTCTCACCGTCGAGGAGCACGACGACGACGGCTTCTCGCTGTTCCTCTCCGAGGAGACGGTCGAGCGCACCTACCTCGGGGGGCTCGAACCCGGCGACGCGGTCAACCTCGAACGGGCGCTGCCCGCCGACGGGCGCTTCGACGGCCACTTCGTCCAGGGCCACGTGGACGGCGTCGGCGCGGTGACGGGCATCGAGCGCGTCGACGACGACTGGGTGTTCGCCTTCTCGCTCCCCGAGTCGATGGGCCGGTACGTCGTGGAGAAGGGGTCGGTGACGGTGGACGGTATCTCGCTCACCGTCGCCGACCTCCGCGACGGGGAGTTCACCGTCGCGGTCATCCCCGCCACCTACGACATCACGACGCTCTCGGACAAGGCGGTCGGCGACCCGGTCCACCTCGAAGTGGACGTGGTCGCGAAGTACGTTGAGTCGCTCACAGAGGGGTACCGGTAAGCCGCCGACGGCGGCCGCGCGAGCCGGCGAGACGGGGTTACAAGGCTTATCAGGACCCCGGCCGAACCCGTGCCATGAACCTACTTCCGGACACGAGCGCGGTCGTCGACGGCCGCGTGTCCGAGCGCGAGGACGTGGAGACGGTCCTCGTCCCCAACGCCGTGGTCGCGGAACTGGAGTCGCAGGCCAACGACGGCCGCGACGCCGGCTGGGCGGGGCTGGAGGAGCTCCAGCGGCTCGTCGAGCGGGCGGAGTCGGGCGACCTCTCGCTCGACTACGTCGGTCGCCGGCCGACGAACGAGGAGACGGTCGGCGCGGGCGAGGGCGACATCGACGCGCTCATCCGCGACCTCGCCGCCGAGCACGACGCCGTCCTGCTCACGAGCGACACGGTGCAGGCCGAGGTGGCCCGCGCCACGGGCGTCCCCGTCGAGTACGTCGAGCCGAAGGTCGACGACGGCGCCGACGAGGAGGGGCTCGAACTCGAGCGCTACTTCGACGCGAAGACCATGTCCGTCCACCTGAAGACGGGGGTCGCGCCGATGGCGAAGCGCGGCGACATCGGCGACATCACGTACGGCGCCATCGGCGAGGAGCCGCTGACCGAGGCGGCGATGCGCTGCATCGCACAGGACGTCGAGTCGACGGCCCGCGCCTCCTCGAAGGGGTTCGTCGAACTGGAGGAGCCGGGAATGCGCATCGTGCAGTACCGCGACTACCGCATCGCGGTCGCGCGGCCGCCGTTCTCGGACGGCATCGAGGTGACCGCCGTCCGGCCCATCGCCAAGACGACGCTCGACGACTACGACCTCCCCGCGGGGATGCGCGACCGCTTCACGGAGCGCCAGCGCGGCGTCCTGCTGTCGGGCGCGCCCGGCGCCGGCAAGTCCACGTTCGCGCAGGCGGTCGCGGAGTTCCTCAACGACTCGGGCTTCGCCGTCAAGACGATGGAGAAGCCGCGCGACCTCCAGGTCGGCCCCGAGATAACCCAGTACACCGAACTCCGCGGCTCGATGGAGCGGACGGCCGACTCGCTGCTCATGGTCCGGCCCGACTACACCATCTACGACGAGGTGCGCAAGACCAGCGACTTCCGCACCTTCGCGGACATGCGGCTCGCCGGCGTCGGGATGATCGGCGTCGTCCACGCCACCCGCCCCATCGACGCCCTCCAGCGGCTGGTCGGCCGGGTCGAGCTCGGCATGATACCGCAGGTCGCCGACACCGTCGTCTACATCGAGGCCGGGGACGTGAACACCGTCTACGACGTGGCGACCGAGGTGAAGGTCCCCCACGGGCTGATGGAGGAGGACCTCACGCGCCCGGTCATCGTCGTCTCCGACTACGAGACGGGCGACCCTGCCTACGAGATATACACGTTCAATCAGCAGGTCGTCACCGTCCCGCTCGACGGCGCGCCCGGCGAGGAGGGCGAGGAGTCGGGCGTCGACCGCATCGCCCGCAACGAGATAGAGCGCGAGATAAAGTCCGTCGCCCACGGCCAGGTCGAGGTGGAACTCAAGAGCGGCAACACCGCCGTCGTCTACGTCTCCGAGAACGACATCTCGACGGTCATCGGGAAGGGCGGCGGCCGCATCACGGACATCGAGAACCGCCTCGGCATCGACATCGACGTGCGGACGCTCGACGAACACCCGCGACGGAACGCGGGCGGGTCGTCGTCCTCGGGCGGGTCGGGCGGGTCGGGCGGCTCCGCCGACGCGGGCCGCTCGCAGGGCGAGATCGTCACGCCCGAAATCACCTCCCGACACGTCATCGTCCCGATGGAGGGCCACGCCGGCCAGACGGTCGAGGTGCGCGCCGACGGCGAGTACCTGTTCACGGCGACCGTCTCCCGGGGCGGCGAGGTCCAGGTGTCGCGCGGCAGCGCCATCGCCGAGGAACTGGAGGCGGCCATCGACCGCGGCAAGACCATCACCGTCGCGCCGCAGTAGTCAGGCCCGCCGCCGTCCGAACAGGCCGACGAGCGCAGCCAGCGCGGTGACCACGGCGAGCGCGCCGAAGCCGGGCTGACCGGGCGTCTCGGTCGCCGTGGCGGTCGCCTCGGCCGTCTCCGTCCCCGTCCCCGTCCCCGTCGCGGTCGGGGTGACCGTCGCCGTGGAGAAGTCGTAGGGCGTCGGCGTCGGGGTGGGCGTCGGTCGCGTCAGTCCGTCGGGGACCGTGCCCGCGCGGACCCCGTTCAGCGCGTCGAGCGTCGGGGCGTTGACGACGGCCACGGTGTCGTTCTCGACGCGGAGCGCGAACGCGTCCGCGAAGGACGGCTCCCGGCCCGCGTCGAGGACGACGTACACGTCCTCGGCACCCGCTACCGGCCGTGCGTTCCGCACCGACAGCAGTTCCCGGTAGGCGTCGGCGAACGCCGCGGCGTCGGCCGACGAGTCCCAGACCGACCGCCACACGTAGCCCGTCTCGTTCGTCGCGGCGGAGTCGTCGGTGACGTACACCTCGATACGGTCGCCGTCCCACCCGGTCGTCGCCTCGAACCGGTAGTCGTACGGGTCGAAGTCGTCGCCGGTGAGGAAGGCGCCCCGCCGGAACACGGTCTCGGTGCCGCCGGGGAAGCCGGGCGCGACGAACATCGACACCATCCCCGCCTCGCCGAACGTGTCGTGGCTGGCGTTCATCCCCGGTAAGCCGCCCAGGCTCCCGTTCGCCGGCGGGACGAGCCGCTCCCACGCCCCGCCGCTCCGGTCGTCGAGGGCGACCGCGCGCGGCGCGTCGTCGGGGTACCGCTCGGGGTGGACGAGCTGTTCGGTGCTCTGGACGGGGTTCCGGTAGAGGGCGTTCACGGCCTCCCAGCCGCCCTCGCGGTACACCTCCCGGACGAACGACGGGCCGTCGCTGTACGGGGCGTACTGGGTGAGTATCGCCCCCCACTCGCCGGCGTCGTACACCGCCCCCGCGCCGCCCGCTTGCTCGACGGTGAGACAGTCCCACGAGCCGTCACACCGCTGTCGGTAGATGTAATCGACGTAGTTGCCGTCCCCCTCGATGACGGCGTCGTAGGCGTTGTGCCGGTCGGTCGTCATCCGCCCCGTCCCGAAGGCGGCCTCGTACTCGTCGGTCAGCCCGAACGAGCGGTTCTCGGCGAAGTCGAACTGGAGCGCGTGCATCAGCTCCTGTGCGAGCACGATCTCGTTCAGCCGCGGGGTCGTCGTGTTCTCCGAGACGACGACGATGCGCTCCTCGCTCGGCGAGTAGAAGCCGCCGACGCCGCCGGCGCTCAGTTCGCGGAGCGTGGCGGTCCAGCTCTCCCCCTCGCCGGCGAAGAAGCGGGCCTCCGCGAGGGTGTCGTGGAACAGCCGTTCCTCGGTCGAGACGTTCTCGAACGACCCGGCGATGCGGTCGGCGTACGCCTCGCGCCCGATGACCTCGACGGGCGGTCGCGCGGCGAACTCCAGCCGCCGCACCTCCTCGACGCGGGCCATCGCCCGCGACACCACCGCGTCCAGTTCCGTGTCGTTCAGCCCGTCGGAGCGGGTCACGGACACGGACTCGTTGTACCAGTAGCCGTCCTCCCACCCCAACACGTCCGTCTCCGGGTCCGCGGGCGGGGCGGTCGCGCCGTCGGTCGGCGACGGTGTTGCGGCGGCGACCGGCGCGACGGCGGCCGCGGCGAGCAGGAGCGCGAGGAGGGCGGCGAGCGGGGCGCTGCGCTTCACAGCGGTGACGCGTCGTCCGAATACAAAAACGTCCGGCGTGGCCGCCGTCTCAGTCGTCCGCGGCGGCGGGTTCGGCCTCGTCCGCGTCGGCCGTCGGGGACTCGTCCACGATCTCGTAGAGGTTCTGTCGCGCGTCGGCGAAGTAGACGTCCTCCTCGACGATGTCGATGTCCTCCAGGCGTTCGAGGGCGTATCGCACCGTCCGCGCCGAGAGCATCGACTCCTCGACGATGCCCTTCTGCGTCATCGACCCCTGGTACTCGAGTACCTTGTACACCAGTTTCGCGCTCGGCGGAAGGTCCCCGATGGTCTCCCCGTCAGAATCACTCATCGTACCCCGACACACGAACCCCTCATGCTTAAATCTGGAGGTGGCACGCACGTCACCCGCGCCCCTCACGGGCTATACCGCCCGAAATCGAACGCTTCGGGGAGGTCGTGGAACCGGACCACACGCGGGAACGCGGGACGGTGCGGCCGGCGGCGGTGGCGGGGCCGTTCGCGCGAGCGTCGATGCTCGCGCCGGTCTGTTCGCGTGTCGCTCGGTTCCCTCGCTCCCGCTCGCCGTTCCGCGGCGTTCGCGCCGCTCGCATCGACCAGTCGAATCGCTTTTGCCGCCACGGAGACGACCGGAGGGTATGGCGACTGACACGGCCGGCCGCTTCTCCCCGCACATGCGGGGCGTGACGGTCACGGCGCTCGCGTCCGTCATGGGCATCCTCGCCGCCGTCGGCTCCTCCGTGGTGACCGCGGAAGCCGCGACGCCGGCGACGGACCCGATGGGCGTCTTCGTGCTGGCGGGGGCTATCCTCGTCCAGTTCCCGGTGTTGCAGGTCGTGGGCATCGACGTGGGCGAGTTCTCGACCAAGGACTACCTCTACGTCGCGTTCATGACCTTCTCGCTGTGGTTCGTCTGCTGGGGAATCCTGCTGTCGACGGGGACGACGTTCTAGATGGCCGACGACTCCATCGCGGTGGTCGACCTCGACCGCTGCCAGCCGGACCGCTGTAACTACGAGTGTATGAACTACTGCCCGCCTAACCGGACGGGCAAGGAGTGCATCGTCGAGCGCGGCGACCACTACGACGAGGGCGAACCACACGAGGGCGGCCCCGACCAGGTGTTCATCTCCGAGGAGATCTGCCTGGGCGAGACGTGCGGCATCTGCGTCGAGAAGTGCCCGTTCGACGCTATCGAGATAATCAACCTCCCGCAGGAACTCGACGAGGAACCGGCCCACCGCTACGGCGACAACGCCTTCTCGCTGTACGGGCTCCCCGCGCCCCAGGAGGGCCGGGTCACGGGCATCCTCGGGCCGAACGGCATCGGGAAGACGACCGCGGTTCGCATCCTCGCCGGCGAGATCGAGCCGAACCTCGGCCGGCACGCCGACCCGCCGGACTTCGAGGCGGTCATGGACGCGTACCGCGGCACCGAGCTCCAGGACTACCTCGCGGACCTGCGCGACGGCGACGTGACCGTCGCCCGCAAGCCGCAGTACGTCGACAAGATACCCGACACGTTCTCCGGCGTCACCCGCGACCTCATCGAGGGCGTCGACGAGCGCGGCGTGGCCGACGACCTCGTCGACCGCCTCGACATCGGGCCGGTCATCGACCAGCCCATCGACACCCTCTCGGGGGGCGAACTCCAGCGGGTCGCGCTCGCGGCCACGCTCGTCCGCGACGCCGACTTCTACTTCCTCGACGAGATAACGCCGTACCTCGACATCGGCCAGCGCGTCACGGCCGCGCGGCTCATCCGCGAACTCGCCGAGGAGGAGGACCGTTCGATGCTCGTCGTCGAACACGACCTCGCGGTGCTCGACCTGCTCGCCGACACCATCCACGTCGCGTACGGCCGCCCCTCCGCGTTCGGCGTCGTCACCGACCCGAAGAGCACGAAGAACGGCATCAACGAGTACCTCACGGGGTATCTCGACAACGAGAACATGCGTATCCGGCAGGGGGAGATCGAGTTCGAACAGCACGCTCCCCGGCCCACGTCCACGGGCGACACGCTCGTGGAGTACCCCGCGATGACGAAGTCGTACGGCGAGGGGGAGTTCACCCTCGACGTCGACGCGGGCGAGGTCCGCAACAACGAGGTGCTCGGCATCGTCGGCCCGAACGGCATCGGGAAGTCCACCTTCGCGAAGCTACTGACCGGCCGACTGGACGCCGACGAGGGGAGCGTCGATGTGGACCTCGACATCTCCTACAAGCCGCAGTACGTCGATATCGACCAGCCGATGCGCGTGGACGCGTTCCTCTCCTCCATCACCGACGACTTCGGCTCGTCGTACTGGAACACCGAGATCGCGGGACCGCTCCAGCTGGAGCGCGTGATGGAACAGGACCTCACCGACCTCTCGGGCGGCGAGCGCCAGCGCGTCGCCATCGCCGCCTGTCTGTCGAAGGACGCCGACCTCTACCTGCTCGACGAGCCCTCGGCGCACCTCGACGTCGAACAGCGCGTGCTCGCCACGCGCGCCATCCGCCGCTACACCGAGAACCACGACGCCACGGCGATGGTCATCGACCACGACATCTACATGATCGACCTGCTGGCCGACCGGCTGCAGGTGTTCGACGGCACGCCCGCCGAGTACGGTCACGCCGGCGAGCCGGTCGGGATGCGCGACGGCATGAACGCGTTCCTCTCGAACCTCGACGTGACGTTCCGGCGCGACCAGCGCACCGGCCGCCCGCGCATCAACAAGCCGGGGTCGCAGAAGGACCGCGAGCAGAAGAAGGCCGGCGAGTACTACTACGCGCCCGCCGGCGACGACGCGGAGTAGCCGACGGCCGGAACTTTCCTCACGCGGCCGGTCCTCCCTCGGGCGTGAACCGCGACTACCACGTCCACTCGAACTACTCGGACGGGACCTTCCTCCCGTGGATGGTGTCCGCGGCCGCCGAGGCCGGCCTCGACGCCGTCGGCATCGCGGACCACTGCACCGTCACGGACCGCGACGGGCCGAAGCGCCACCGCCGCGCGTTCGGCTTCGCGCTCGATATCACCTACGAGCGCCGCCGCCGCGCCATCCGCGAGGCGCGCGAGCGCCACGACATCGCCGTCTACGACGCCGCGGAGATGGACTACCACCCCGCGGACGAGGGCGCGATAGCCGAGTTCCTCGACGGGGCCGGCTTCGACTACGCGCTCGGGAGCGTCCACGAGCTCGACGGGACGAACGTCCACACGGAGCCGCACTTCGCGGACCAGCCGGAGGCCGACCTGCGCGGCCACGTCGACACCTACTTCGACCGGCTGGTCGCGCTCGCGGAGTCGGAGCTGTTCGAGATCGCCGCCCACGTCGACCTCGTGGAGCGGAACCGCCACCTCCGCGGCTTCGCCACGGAGGACCACTACCGGCGCGCCGCCGAGGCGTTCGCCGACTCGCGGACCGTCCCCGAACTCAACGCGGGTCGCGCGCTCTCGGAGTACGGCGAGGTCCACCCGACGCCCGCGTTCATGGAGGTGCTTCGCGAGGCGGGCGTCGAGTTCGTCTTCGGCACGGACTCGCACCGCCCCGGCGAGATAGCCGACCGCAAGGAGGAGTTGGAGAAGTTCGCCGTCTCGCACGGCGTCGAGACGACGGCGCTCGGCGAGAACGGCGGCTAGGTTTTCCGTCCGGACGACGACACGGGTCGTATGGCCGACACACAACGGGTCCTCGACCGGATGGAGCGGGTGGCGACGCTGATGGACAGCGGATTCGAGCTCCCCGTCGTCGGGGTGAAGGTGGGCCTCGACCCGCTGCTGGGGCTGGTGCCGGGCGGCGGCGACCTCGCGGCGGCCGTCGTCTCGCTGTACCTCGTCGTGGAGGCGGCACGCCTCGGCGTCTCCGTCCGGACGCTCGCGCGGATGGTGTTCAACGTCGCGCTCGACGCCGTCGTCGGGACCGTGCCGCTGCTCGGGGACGCCTTCGACCTGGTCTGGCGCGCGAACGACCGGAACGTCCGCCTCGCGAAGCGCGACCTGGGCGTGGAATAGAGGGGGCGAACAGGCGGCCCGCGACCGGCGAGCGACGGGCGGGCCGCACACCCGCTTCGACCCGTCGCCGCGACTGCTACGTCACGCGGTCGCTGGCCGCGTCCCGGTATTTGAACCCGAGCATCCGCGAGCGAACGCCGTGAGCGAGCGGTTCGCCGCGACGAGCGGAGCGAGTCGCGGGACCGAGCCGCGACCGGAGGGAGCGGCGACGCGTCTTTTTGGTGCAGATTTTTGCCGACGGGCCGCAGGCCCGTCGTGCAAAAAGGTGCGTCAGAAGAACTTGAACAGGTCGTCGCGCTTCGCCTCGTGGAGGTGGAACCGAACCGCCTCGTTCAGCGCGCCGATGTTCCCCTTCTTCGCGACGATGGGGGCGACGGACTCGCCCTCCCACTGTTTCCACGGCGGGAGCAGGCCGAAGCGGTCGCAGATGTCGTTCAGTCGGTCGTCGCGGTCGTCCACCTTGTCCATCTTGTTCACCGCGAGGACGACGGGAATCCCGAGTTCGCGCAGGAAGCCGTACATCTCGACGGCGTGGGGTATCTCGTCGGGGCCGGAGTGGCGGTCGATGATATCCACGGCGGCCTTCCCGTCGAGGACGATGACGCCGGCGAGAATCGAGTCGGCGTGCTCCTCCAGGTAGCGGACGATGTCGGTCTTGATTCGCTCCTGTACCTCGTCGGGGACGCCCGACATGAAGCCGAAGCCGGGGAGGTCCGTGATGACGAAGTCCTCCGGCGCCCAGTCGTAGTGGTTCGGCTTCCGGGTGACGCCGGGCTTGCCGCCGGTGTCGAACCGATGGCCCGTTATCTCGCGCATCAGCGTCGATTTCCCGACGTTTGAGCGCCCGAGCAGGACGACCTCGCTGTCGCGGTCCGGGCGGGTGTCGAACATACCCTTCGTTTCCCGTCGAGACGGATAACGCTCTTGGGACGCTCGCTCGCAGGCGTCGCATGGACAAACAGGCGCTCCGCGAGCGGGTGTGGGACGCGCTCGAACGCTCCGGGGAGGCGCGGTTCCCGTTCCCGCCGCACGGGCGCATCCCGAACTTCGCCGGGGCGCGGGAGGCGGCCGAGCGACTCGCGGCGCGCCCGGAGTGGGAGCGCGCCGGGTCGATAAAGGCGAACCCCGACGGCCCGCAGTTGCCGGCACGCCGGCGCGCGCTCCGGGCGGGCAAGACCCTCTACATGGCCGTGCCGCGCCTGCGCGACGAACAGCCGTTCCTCGAACTCGACCCCGACCGCCTCGCGGTGGAGGGTGTCGATATCGACGACGCGACGACCGTCCGCGGGAGCGGGGAACACGGCGTCCCGATACACCCCGACGAGATGCCCGCTATCGACCTGATACTCTCCGGGAGCGTGGCGGTCACGCCCTCGGGCGCGCGGGTCGGGAAGGGGGAGGGGTACGCGGACCTGGAGTTCGCGCTCCTGCGGGAGTTCGACCGCGCGACCGACGACACGACCGTCGCGACGACGATCCACCCGATGCAGGTCGTCGCGGACGACCGCGTGACGCCGGACCCCCACGACGTGCCGCTTGACCTCGTCGCCACGCCCGAACGGCTGGTCGAGACGGGGGCGGCCGGCAAACCGTCGGGCATCGACTGGGACGCGCTCGCGCGCGAGAAACGGGCCGAGATACCCGTGCTCGACCGACTCCACCCCGGGGCGGGCGACTGACCGCTTTCGCGTCCACTTTTGTGGCCGCGGTGTGTGGATGGGTCGTGCGACTCGTTCAGGTGACCGTCCCCGCCGGGAAGCGCGACACCGTCCTCGGGACGCTCGACGAGGAGGGCATCGACTACGTCCTCACCGACGAGACGAGCGGCCGCGAGTACGTCGGCGTCGTCTACTTCCCGCTCCCGACCGCGGCCGTCGAACCGGTGCTCGAACGGCTCCGCGAGGCGGGTATCGACGACCGGGCGTACACGGTTATCATCGACGCGGAGACGGTCGTCTCCCGGAAGTTCGAGCAGTTGAAAGAGGAGTACGAGGAGAACGACGAGAACGACGACCGCATCGCCCGCGAGGAGCTACAGGCCCGCGCGGAGGACCTCGCCCCGTCGCTCCCGACGTACGTCGTCATGACCGTCGTGAGCGCCGTCATCGCCACCGCGGGCCTGCTCCTCGACTCGCCGGCCACCGTCGTCGGTTCGATGGTCATCGCGCCGCTCATCGGCCCGGCGATGACCGCCGCGGTCGGGAGCGTCGTGGACGAGGACGAACTGTTCGTCCGCGGCGTGCGGATGCAGGTGCTGGGGATGAGCATCGCCGTCGTCGCGGCGGCCGTCTTCGCGTTCGCGGTGAACGCGCTCAACTTCGTGCCCGCGTCGCTCGACCCCGGTTCGCTCGGGCAGGTGCGCGAGCGGCTCAACCCCGACTTCCTCTCGCTCGTGGTGGCGCTCGGCTCGGGGGTGGCGGGGGCCGTCTCGCTCACGACGGGCGTCTCCTCGGCGCTCGTCGGCGTGATGATCGCCGTCGCGCTCGTCCCGCCCGCCGCGACGGTCGGCATCGGCATCGCCTACGGGAGCGTCTCGATGGCCGTCTCGTCGGGCGTTCTCGCCGTGGTGAACGGGCTCTCCATCAACCTCGCGGCGCTGTCGGTGCTGTGGTACTACGGCTACCGCCCCGCGCGGTTCTTCCGCGAGGACGAGGCCCGCACCGCCACCGTCCGCCGGGTCGCGGTCCTCGTCGTCGCCGTCGCCCTGCTCTCGACGTTCCTCGGCGGCGTCACCTACGACACGCTCGCCACGGCCGACGTGGAGTCGAACGTCGAGGGCGAGGTGGAGGCGCTGTTCGCCGCGGACGGCGCGTACCCCGAGATGGCCGCCTTCGAGACGACCGTCGCCTTCGAGCCGCGTGACCCCGTCTTCCTCCTGCACGACGCCTCGTCGGTGACGGTCACCGTCGGGGTACCGCCCGACGCCGACACCGCGGGCGTCACCGACGCCATCCGCGAGCGCGTCACGGCCGTCGCGGGTCCCGATGTCGAGGTGCAGGTTCGCTTCGTCCCCTACCGGACGGCATAGCCTCAAAGGGGCGTTTGAGCCTCCGGCGCGGTTATCCCCTCGTCCGTCGTCATGACCTCCGTGCGAGAACGAACCATCGCCGTCGTCGCCGTCGCGCTCGCCGTCCTCCTCGCGGGGGTCGGCGCCGCGGCCGCGCTCGGCGGCACGAACTCCGTACAGACTCCGACCGCGGCGGCGGGCGACGGTTCCACCGTCTCCGTGGGCGCGAGCGGCAGCGCCGAGGCCGCGCCCGACCGCGCCGTCGTCCGCATCGCCGTGGTGGCGACCGGCGACACCGCGGACGAGGCGCGCGAGCGGCTGGCCGAGAACGTCTCCGGGATGCGCGACGCGCTCCGCGACGCCGGCGTCGAGGACGCGCAGGTCCGCACGACGAACTACGACCTCTCGGAGAACTACCAGGCGCGCGAGAACCCCGACGCGCCGGGCTACCGCGCGTACCACGGCTTCCAGGTGACGCTCGACGACATCGACACCGTCGGGACGGTCATCGACGCCGCCGTCGACGGCGGGGCGACCCGCGTCGAGAACGTGCGGTTCACGCTCTCGGACGAGCGCGCCCGCGAACTCCGCAACGAGGCGCTGAACGACGCGATGACGAACGCCCGCGCGCAGGCCGAGACGCTCGCCGACGCCGGCGACCTGACCCTCGGCGGCGTCCACAGCGTCGCCACCTCGCAGGGCTACTACGGCGGCCCGGTCGCCTACGAGACGGCCGACGCCGGGGGCGCGCGCACGAGCGTCGAGTCCGGTCCCGTCTCCGTGCAGGTGCAGGTGCAGGTGACGTACAACGCCACCCAGGCGTAAGCACGCGGCCCTTTTCCCCGTTTTCGAGCCCGGAGCGGCCGCGCCGGCGGTCGGCCGCGCTCGCCCGCGTCACTTTAGGCCACAGGCGCCCCAGCACCGACATCATGGGCTACGCGTGTCCCGTCTGCGACGACCCGCAGTCCGACGCCCGTCACCTCGCGAACCACCTCGCCTTCACGGCCATCCTCGGGAACGCCGACCACGAGGCGTGGCTGGACGAGCACGCGCCCGGATGGGCCGACGAGGGCGAGCGCGAACTCGCCGAGCGGGTCGCCGCCGCCGCCGACGAGCGGGAGTACCCGCAGGTGTTCGAGGACACCACGGGACGCATGGACAGCGAACACGGGGGCGACGACGAGCGCTCGGGGAAACTGTTCGAGGGCGAGGGCCACGAGGGCCACGACCACCTATCCGGCCACGACCACGGGCACGAGGGGGGCGTCCCCCACGAGCGCGCCGAGGTACCGCGCGACCCCGAGACGGAGGAAGTGCTCGCGGAGGCGCGCGAACTGACCCGCGAGATGCTGGCCGAGGAGGACGAGGACGAGGACGCGGAGACGGACGGGGCGTAACGACACGCCTACCTGTCGGCCGCCGCTACGGGAGGTATGCACGCCGAGGGACTGCTCGCGCCGGCGACCGCCGACGAGGCGCGGGCGGCGTACGACGACCTCGCGCCCGCGGCCCGGACGGTCGTGCGCGAGACGGCGAAGGCGATGTCGTTCGACCGCGCGGAGTACGGCGAGCGCGTCACGGCCGACGTGGTCGAGACGGCGCTGGACGCGCTGTTCGCCTCGCTGCTGGAGGTGCGCGTCGGGTCGCGCGCGGAGTTCGAGGCGTTCGCCGAGGAGCACCCCGACCTCGACCGCGCGGTGGAGGGAAGCGACGAGGTGGAGCGGGTGGCGTGGCACGCCGCCCCCGCCGCGGACCTGCTCGTCGCGGCGACGTTCCACGAGGAGGAGGAGGCGGCGGTCGGGACGCTCCGCCGGCAGGCGTTCGGGAAGGCCTACATGGACCTGCTCTGATGCGCCCGATAACGCGGAACCTCGTCGTCGGCCTGCTCGTCGTCCTCGGCCTCCTGCTCGCGCTCGGGGCCGTCCCCTCGCTGCTCCAGTCGGGCGACCCCTTCTACATGGAGGCGACCGTCGCCGAGGCGCCGGACGGCGTCACGCCGGTCAACGGGAGCGAACTCTCCGAGCGGCGCTACCCGTACACGTTCGGGGCCGTGGACGCGACCGGCGACGGGGCCGGCCGCTCGGACGCGTACTACCGCGGGCCGTTCGGGTTCAAGGGGGCGTTCACCCACTCGCCGTTCGACGAGACGGCCGCCTACGCCGAGCAGTATCCCGACGCCGTGACCGACTCCGGGACGTACGTCCGCCTCGAAAACACCACGTACCGGGTGGCCGTGGTCGAGGTCGAGGAATGACCGACTACGCCGACCACGACTGGCCCGTGGTGGAGTCGCGCGCCGAGTACGAGACCGGCTGGTACACCGGCGGCTACGACCGCGTCCGCCAGCCCGACGGCACCGAGAAGAACTACTACTGGGCCGACCTGCCCGCCGCCGTCGTCGTCGTCGCCGTCGCGGGCGACGAGCTCGTGACGGTCGAGCAGTACCGGCCCGCCATCCGCGAGCACTGTCTCGAACTCGTCGCCGGCATCGTCGAGGACGGCGAGTCGTACACGACCGCCGGGGCGCGCGAGCTCCGCGAGGAGGCCGGCCTCGACCCCGCCGGCGTCTCGCTGATAGAGGAGTTCTGGTGTTCGACGGGCGTGCTCCGCCACAAGCGCGGCATCGTCTTCGCGGAGGGGCTGGAGCCGACGGAGCGCAAGCTCGACGGCAACGAGTTCATCGACGTGACGAGCGTCCCCGTCGAGGAGGCGCTCGAACGCGCCCGCGCCGCCCCCGCGAACGACGCCACTATCGAGGGAATCCTGCTGGCGAAGGCGGACGGGCTACTGTAGCCGCCGGGTCATCACGTACGCGTCCTCGCCGTCGTCGTAGTAGCGCGGGAGCGTCCGCCGGACCTCGAAGCCGAACTCCCGGTACAGCGCGATGGCCGGCTCGTTCGACTCCCGCACTTCGAGCTTGACGCGGCTCGCGCGGCGGTCGCGCATCGCCGAGAGCGCCTCGCCCAACAGCCGCCGGCCGATGCCCTCGCCGCGCCGGTCCGGGTGGACCGCGATGTCCTTCACGTGGCCGAGCGCCCGCCCGCCGTTCGGGACGGTGTCGGCGACGACGTAGCCCGCGATGCCCTCCGGCGTCTCCGCGACGAGGAAGCCCGGCTCCCCGAGGAAGCCCTCCAGCGCGGCGTAGGGCCACGGCTGGGGGAACGACCGCTTCTCGATGCGGAAGACGGCGAGCAGGTCGGCCCGGGTCGCCCGCCGGGTCACCACGTCGTCCCCGTCGGGGGTGGTCGTCGTCACGCCCGGAGTTCGCCGCGCGCCGGTAAATGGATGCCGGCCACACCCCCCTGTTTCTTATGCGGTACCGTCGTAGCCACGGAGTGCACCCGTTTGGGTGCATCCCCACCCCGTCCCGGCACGCCGGGTTTCCCCCGACGCGGCGTGTACGGGACACTCTCTGCTTTACCCCCGTAGCGGCGGCTCCGGCCGCACCGTCGGTTCGTGTTCACCGCTCCGTCCATACAGCGGCCGCTCCCGGCGCGGAAAGAAAGAGAAAGGGTCGGTCGCGTCGTCGCTCGCGTCTCCCGGTCAGTCGTCGGCCGGCGCGGCGCCGCCCTCGTCGTACTGCGCGCGCGTCAGCGGCAGCTTGCCGCCGGCCGCGAGGATGCGGCGCTCGCGCTCGGAGGCGTCGAGGGTGGCCGTGAGCTCCCAGCCGTCGTCCACGCGGACCGTGAACTCCTCCTGGCCGGACTCGACGGCCTCGGCGACGTCGTCGACGATCTCGATGTCGTCGCCCTGCTCGATCTTCGCGTAGTCGTCCGCGTCGATGGTGAGCGGGATGAGCCCGAAGTTGAACAGGTTCGCCTTGTGGATGCGGGCGAAGCTCTGTGCGAGGACGCCCTCGATGCCGAGGTACATCGGACACAGGGCCGCGTGCTCGCGCGAGCTCCCCTGACCGTAGTTCTCGCCGGCGACGAGGAAGCCGCCGTCGCTCTCCAGCGCGCGCTGTGCGAACGTGTCGTCGACGCGCGACAGCGTGAACTCGGAGAGCTTCGGGATGTTCGACCGGTACATCAGGATGTCCTGCGTCGCCGGGATGATGTGGTCGGTCGTGATGTTGTCGTCCATCTTCAGCAGCGCCGGCCCCGCGAGGTGCGCGTCGAGGGGGTCCTTCAGCGGCACGTCGCCGATGTTGGGGCCCTTGATGAGGTCGTCGTCGACGGCCTCGTCGGGCGCGATGAGGTCGGTCTTGGAGCCGTTGTACTTCTCGGGCAGCTCCATGCCGGGCGCCTCCATGTCGCCGAGCTCCTCCGCGAGGTCGCGGGGGTCGACGAGCTCGCCCTTGATGGCCGCCGCGGCGGCGACCTCCGGCGAGGAGAGGAAGACGGCGTCGTCCTCGATGCCGGAGCGACCCTCGAAGTTACGGTTGAAGGTACGCACGGAGACCGAGTCGGAGGCGGGGACGTGGCCGATACCGATACACGCGCCACACGTCGCCTCGGAGAAGTTCACGCCGGCCGCCATCATCTCCGCGGTCCAGCCCTCGCGGGCGAGGATCTCGGAGGCCTGCTTGGAGCCGGGCGCGACGATCATCTCCGTCTTCATGTCGATCTCGCGGCCCTCCAGCATCTTCGCGGCCGGGAGGATGTCCTCGTAGCCCCCGTTCGTACAGGAGCCGACGATGACCTGCTCGACGTCCTCGCCCGCGACCTCGCGGACCGGGACGACGTTGTCCGGCATCGACGGCTTCGCGACGAGCGGCTCGATGTCGGAGAGGTCGACGACGATCTCGTCGTCGTACTCGGCGTCCTCGTCGGGGCCGATCTCGACGTACTCGTCCTCGCGGTCCTGCTTGGCGAGGTACTCGCGCGTGCGCTCGTCCGTCGGGAAGATGGACGTGGTCGCGCCGAGCTCCGTCCCCATGTTCGTGATGGTGGTCCGCTCGGGCACGGAGAGCGTCTCCACGCCGGGGCCGGTGTACTCGAATATCTTGCCGACGCCGCCCTTCACGGAGAGCCGCCGGAGCATCTCCAGGATGACGTCCTTCGCGGAGGACCACTCGGGGAGCTCGCCCTCCAGCCGGACGTTCACGACCTCCGGCATCTCGATGTAGTACGGGCCGCCCCCCATCGCGACGGCGACGTCGAGGCCGCCCGAGCCGATGGCGAGTTCGCCGAGGCCGCCGGGCGTCGGCGTGTGGGAGTCCGAGCCGAGCATCGTCTTGCCGGGCGCGGCGAAGTTCTCCTTGTGGACGTTGTGGCAGATACCGTTGCCCGGGCGCGAGAAGTGCGCGCCGAACGTGCCGGCCGCCGAGCGGAGGAAGCGGTGGTCGTCCGTGTTCTTGAAGTCGAACTGGTAGGTCTGGTGGTCACAGTACTGGGCCGCGACCTCGGTCTGGACCTCGTCCAGCCCCAGCGCCTCGAACTGCAGCCAGACGAACGTCCCGGTGGTGTCCTGCGTGAGGACCTGGTCGATGTCGATCCCGATCTCCTCCCCCGTCTCGAGTTCGCCCTCGACGAGGTGGTCTTCGAGGATCTGCTCCGTGAGCGTCTGTCCCATAACGGCCGAACGTCGGCCGGCCTCGAATATAAATCCGGCGTGTTCCCCGCATATTGCGCCGATACCGGGCACCTGCGGCCCGTGTCGGTCCGGTGACGAACGCCCCGACGACCCCCCTCCCGAGAACGGCCGTTTCGGGGTCGTACATGGACGTTCACGACAGAGCGTGTCGGCGTCTCACACGAACGTCCGTGTCGTTCGTCATGTCACCGCGGCGGAGAGTTCGACGACCGGGCCGTTTTTGCTCGCCCGGCGTCGCCGACGGGTATGGAGCTGTTCGCGGTCCCCGACCTCCCCGAGATACGCGCCGGCGACGACCTCGCCGCCCTCATCGACGAGCGGGTCGCGTTCGAGGACGGCGACGTGCTGTGTGTCGCCTCCACCGTCGTCTCGAAGGCGGAGGGCCGCACGTTCGACCTCGCGGACTTCGAGGCCGGCGAGCGGGCCGAGCGGCTCGCCGCGCACCGCGCCGAGGTGACCGGCGAGGAGCGGGACCCCCGGTTCGCGCAGGCCATCATCGAGGAGAGCGAGGAGCTCGTCCTGGAGGCGCCGTTCGTCCTCGCGGTCACGAAGTTCGGCCACATCACGGTCAACGCCGGCATCGACCGCTCGAACGTCCCCGGGGGCGACCTCCTGCTCCTCCCCGAGGACCCCTCGGCGTCGGCCGCGCGCCTCTCCGAGCGGTTGGGCGTCCCCGTCGTCGTCACGGACACCTCGGGGCGGCCCTTCCGCTACGGCCAGCGGGGCGTCGCCGTCGGCTGGGCCGGGATGCCGGCCTCGCGCGACTGGCGCGGCGAGACGGACCGCGACGGCCGCGAACTCGGCGTCACGGTCCAGTCGGTCGTGGACGAACTCGCGGGCGCGGCGAACCTCGTCGCCGGCGAGGGGGACGGCGGCACCCCCGCCGTCGTCGTGCGCGGCTGGGCGTTCGGCGACCACGGCGGCTCGGAGAACCTCTTCCGCGACGAGGCCGACGACGTCGTCCGCGCCGCCCTGCGCGAGTGGGAGTTCGACGGGTAGCTACCGGTTCTCGGCCAGCCACGCCGCCGCGAAATCGACCAGCACCGGCTGGTCGTAGAGCACGGCCTCGGCCTCCCCTACGGTTCCGGTCGAGACGGCGTCGGGCCGTTCGCGCTCGAAGGCGGCCGCGCAGTCGGCGAAGTCGCCGTCGTCCACGTCGAGCGCCTCGAAGGTGACCCACTCCCGCGTCCCGTCGTGGACCACGGGGGCGCCGCTCTCGACCGTGTCGAGCGCGACCTCCGAGCGGTGTTCAGCGAGGTGGAGCGAGGTGTTGCGCCCCCGGTCACAGCCGAGGACGAGGACGCGGCCGCCGCGCTCGTAGACGGCCGCGAGCGGCGAGTCCTCGCCGAGCCCGAAATCGAGGGCGTGGCCCGCGGTCACCGCCTCGGCGGCCGGGCCGAGCGCCGCGAAGGAGTAGTGGGGGTGGTCGCTCCGCACCGCGTCGTCGTAGTCGCGCAGACAGTCGGGTATCGCCCCCATCCCGCGGGTCGGGGTAGCGTCGGGCCGGTAGGCCGGGGTCTCCGCCCGGACCGTGTCGTGCCACGACTCCGGAATCGGGGGGTTCTCCCAGCCGCTCGGGTCGGAGAGGCCCGTCGAGTGGGTCGGGACGACGAGCGTTCCGTCCGGGACGGCCGCGCGCAGCCCCTCGACCGCCCCCTGTGCGCCGCCCGGCACCCAGCCGAGCGCGGACAGCGAGGAGTGGACGAGCAGCAGGTCGTCGGGCGCGACGCCGAGGGCGCGCAGGTCGCCGGCGATGCGGTCGGGCGTCGTCGGCCCGCCCTCGGGGTCGAACGGCGTCTCGTCGCTCATAGGAACCACCGGGACACGACTGCGGCGAGTGCGCCGCCCGGCATAGCTCTTGTTCAGCCGCGGGAGAACATCGCACGCAGCTGCTCGCGAGAGAGGAGGCTCGTCGGCTCGTCCATGTGGACGCCGATCTCCCCGGAAAAGAGTCGCATCCCGGCCCGCTGTAGCGGTTCCGGCGCGTCGTAGCCCGCGCGGACGAGCGCGCCGAGGCGCTGTTCCGTGCGGAGGTCCGCGCGCCACGCCGCCTCGTAGTCGGGCAGCGTTTCGGGTCGAGCCGGGTCCACCGTCGCCGCGGCGTGGTCGGCCGCGCGCATCCCGTAGAGGATGCCGCCGCCGGTGAACGGCTTCGTCTGGCCGGCGGCGTCGCCGACGAGCAGGGAGCGCTTGCCCGTGACGCGCGACGGCGGGCCGACCGGGATGAGCCCGGAACACCGCCGGTCGATTGTCGCGCCGTAGTCGGCGACGAGCGCGTCGAACCGCTCGTTCGGGTCGTCGCCGGGCGCGACCGCCAGCCCGTACTCGACGCCGGCGTCGCCGCGCGGGATGCGCCACGCGAAGAACCCCGGCACGGTGAGGTGGACGTCCACGAAGTCCTCGTGGCTCGCCTCGGTGTCGAAGCCGAGCACGCCGTGGAGGAACTCATCGGGGTCGGGGATGCCGCACTCGCTACGGACGCGCGAGCGCGGCCCGTCCGCGCCGACGACCATCCGGGCCTCGTAGGTGTCCGTTCCGTCCGGGCCGCGCGCGGTGACGGTCACCGACTCGCGGCCCGCCTCGACCCCGGTGACGGTGTGTTCGTCGCGCACGTCCGCGCCGGCGTCGGCGGCCGCCCGCGCGAGCGCCTTGTCGAGCCCCACGCGGTCGACGGCGTTCGAGATGGGCTCGTCGCGGTGGAACGGGTAGGCCCGCGACTCGGCCCCGCCGGTGTGGAAGCGCGCCCCCCGAATCGCGTTCTGAAACAGGTCGTCGCGGGCCGACTCGGGGACGTAGTCCCACACGTCGAGCGAGACGTGGCCCGAACAGGCGAGCGGCTTCCCTATCTCCCCCTGTTCGAGAACGAGCACGTCGCGGCCCCGCTCGGCGGCCGACCGGGCGAACCGCGCGCCCGACGGTCCCGCGCCCACGACGACGAAATCGCGCATACCAGTGGGTTCGTCGGCGCGGATAAGTGCTTTTCAGTCGAGTACGAGCCCGGCCGGCGGGGCGTCCGGCAGGTCGTCGCCCGGGACGACCTCCGTCCACGAGTCGCCGCCGTCCGCGCTCTCGTAGAGCCCGCGGTTCGAGAGGACGACGAACCGGTCGCCCGCGGCGCGCACCACGGCCCGATAACAGCCCTCGCCGTGCGGGAGCGCGTCGATGCGCTCCCAGCCGTCGCCCGCGTTCCGGTACACCGACGAACTGCCGCGCCGGTGGGCGTGGCCCGCCGAGCGGGCCGACGAGAGCACCCGGAGGTCGGGGTCCGTGCCGACGGCGACGCTCCAGCAGTACCGCTCGTCGAGACCGTCCTGCGGGTAGTGCCACGAGTCGCCGCCGTCGGTCGATTCGGCGTAGCCGTCGCCCGCGGCGCAGTAGAGCCGTCCCGTCTCCGGGTGGACCGCGAGTTCGTGCGTGTCGCGGCGCGCGCCCGACACCCGGTCGCGCCACGTCGCCCCGCCGTCGTCCGTTCGGACGAGCGCGCCCGCCTCGACGGCGACGTACCACCGGCCCGCCCGGGTCGGGTCAGGCGCGAGCCACCGGACGTGGTGGGTGTCGGGCCGCGGCGGGAACGCCCACTCGTCGCTTGATGGGAGCGTCGTCAGGTCGGGCAGCGCCTCCCACGAACGGCCGTCATCGGAGCGGTACACGGCGCTGGGTTCGGTCCCGAGCCACCAGTCGCCGTCGGCTGTGCGCGCGACGGCCGTGACGTGGCCCTCGAACCGCCGGACGGGGTCGCCCCCGAGTTCGTACAGGCCGTCGGTCGTCCCGACCAGCGGTCGCTCGCCGCCGGCGAGACAGGTCACGTCGGACAGCCGCGTTTCGCTCCCGCTCTCGACGTCGAGCACGCGGTCCGGGAACGCGGCGAGCATCGGCCTACTCCCCGTCGCCGCCGCCCAGGAGCTTCCGGAGCGCGAACAGCACGACCAGCGCGACGACTACGGCCACGAGCGCGCGAAGCCCCTCCTCGTCGCTCGACAGGTCCGGCAGGTCGTCCCCGTCGTCCTCGCGGTCCGCGGCGGTCCGCGTCTCCGTCCCCTCCTCGGGCGTCTCCACCTCGGGGTCGTCGTCGCCGACGGCCTCCACCTCCACCTCGGTCGGGCCGTCCTCGGTCTCCGACTTCGACTGCTCGGTCACCTCGACCTCGACCTCGTCGTCGGCGTCCGCGTCGTCGGCGTCCGCGTCCTCGTCGCCGTCGGCGTCCGCGTCCTCGTCGTCCGTTTCAGCATCGGATTCCGCGTCCTCGTCGTCCGCTTCCGCATCCCCTTCGGCCTCCGCTTCGGCGTCGCTTTCTTCGTCGTCATCCGCGTCCTCCTCGTCGGCTTCGGCCTCAGCGGCCGCCGCGGCCTCCTGTTCGGCCGTCCACTCGTCGAGTTCGTCCTCGCGCTCGGGGAGCCACCAGACGACGTTGTTCCCCGCCGTCGTCCGTTCGAGCAGGCCGTCGTCCGCGAGTCGCTGAAGCCGCGTCCGGGTCGTCCCGCGCGTCACCGGCAGGTGGCCCGTGACCTCGGTGGTCGTCATCCGCGGGGCCTCGTTCGAGCGCAACACGTCGAGTATCGTTTCGTCGTCGACGGACGTGGACATACCCGATGTGTCGGCGCGAACGGACTTAAGGACACCCGACGGTCGGAGGGCGAGGAATCGGCGGTCGTCCGTTCGAGGACGTTCGCGTCTCCCGGCTCACGGGTCGCTGCGCTCACTCCCGTCTGCTCACGGCTCCGCCGTTCGCACGGCCCGTGGCGACGGTGTCGCCACGCTACTCGCCCGTTCGGAGACGCTCGCTTCGCTCGCGTCCCCTAGTCGTCCGCGGCGGGAACCTCGGCCTCGCCCCGCTTCAGTTCGTGGCGGCGGCTCCCGGAGCGCGGCCCCTCCAACTCGACCGAGGGGAGCAGGTCGCGGAGGTACCGGCCCGTGTGGGAGGCCTCCACCTCGGCTATCTCCTCGGGGGTGCCCTCGGCGACGAGCGTGCCGCCGTGTTCGCCGCCCTCGGGGCCGAGGTCGATGACGTGGTCGGCGTTCTTCACGAGGTCGAGTTCGTGTTCCACGACGGCGACGGTGTTGCCGTCGTCGGTGAGGCGCTGGAGCACCTCGATGAGCTTCCGCTCGTCGGCGGAGTGGAGCCCCGTGGTCGGCTCGTCCAGCAGGTACAGCGCGTCGCCGGAGTCCTTCTTGCCGAGTTCCTCCGCGAGCTTCACGCGCTGGGCCTCCCCGCCCGAGAGCGTGGTCGATGGCTGGCCGAGCCGCATGTAGCCGAGCCCCACGTCCTTCAGCAGTTGGAGCCGGCGGCGCAGCCCCGAGTGGCTCTCGAAGAAGTCGTACGCCTCGTCCACCTCCATGTCGAGCACGTCGGAGATGGTCGCGCCCTTGTACTCGACCTGGAGCGTCTCGTCGTTGTAGCGCGCCCCGCCGCACTCCTCGCAGGGGACGTACACGTCCGAGAGGAAGTTCATGTCTATCTTGACGGTGCCCTGCCCGCCGCAGGCCTCACACCGCCCGCCCTTCACGTTGAACGAGAAGCGCCCCTTCTCGTAGCCGCGCTGTTTGGCGAGCTTCGTCTCGGCGAACAGTTCCCGGATGTGGTCGAAGACCCCGGTGTACGTCGCGGGGTTCGACCGCGGCGTCCGGCCGATTGGCGACTGGTCGATGAGCCGCACCGTCTCGATGCCCTCGATACCCTCGATGTCGTCGTGCTCGCCGGGGTTCACGTCGGAGTCGTTCATCCGCTTGCGGAGCCCCTTGTACAGTATCTCGTGGAGGAGTGTGGACTTCCCCGAGCCGGAGACGCCGGTGATGGCGGTGAAACAGCCCAGCGGGAAGGCCACGTCGAGGTCGGCGAGGTTGTGCTGACGCGCGCCCTTGACGGTCAGATACCCCTGCGGCTCGCGGCGCTCCTCGGGCACGGGAATCGCCTCCCGGCCGGCGAGGTAGTCGCCGGTGACGGAGCCCTCCGTGGCCGTGATGTCCTCGACGGTGCCCTGCGCGACGACCTCGCCGCCGCGCTTGCCGGGGCCGGGCCCCATGTCGATGACGTTGTCCGCGCGCCACATCGTCTCCTCGTCGTGTTCGACGACGACGAGCGTGTTGCCGAGGTCGCGGAGTCCCTCCAGCGTGTCCAGGAGCTTGTCGTTGTCGCGCTGGTGGAGGCCGATGGACGGCTCGTCCAGCACGTACAGCACCCCGACGAGGCCCGAGCCGACCTGCGTCGCCAGCCGGATGCGCTGGCTCTCGCCGCCCGACAGCGTGGAGGCCTCGCGGTCGAGGGTGAGGTACTCCAGTCCGACCTCCTCCATGAAGCCGAGGCGCGCGCGTATCTCCTTGAATATCTCCTCGGCGATGGTGCGGTCGCGGTCGGAGAGCTCGGATTCGAGCCCCTCGAAGTGCTCGCGGGCGTCGCCGATGCTCATCCGGTTTATCTCCGTGATGGCGGTGTCCGTGACGAGGACGGCCCGGGACTCGGGCTTCAGGCGCGTGCCGTCGCACTCCGGGCACGTCGTCGTCGCCATGTACTTCTCGATGTGGTCGCGCGTGGACTCCGAGTCCGTCTCGATGTAGCGGCGGTCGAGGTTCGGAATCACGCCCTCGAACCGCTTCTGCTTGCGCCGGGTGCCGTTCTTCGTCCGGCGCTTGAACACGACCTCCTCGTCCGTCCCGTAGAGGAAGGCGTCCTGCACCTCGTCGTCGAGGTCCGAGAACGTCGCGTTCACGCTCACGCCGAAGTGCTCGGCGACCGAGTCCAGCCGCGTGCGGTAGTACGACCGCGAGTACGACCACGGCTCGAACACGTCCTTGATGGGCTGGTCTGGGTCCGTGACCACGAGGTCCGGGTCCACCTCCTTCGTCTCGCCGATGCCCTCGCAGGCGGGACACGCGCCGTGCGGGCTGTTGAACGAGAACGACCGCGTCTCGATTTCGGGGAGGTCGATGCCGCAGTGGGTACACGCGAGGTCCTCGGAGAAGGTGACGACGAGCCGGTCGTCGTCGTCGCCGGCGAGGTCGCCCGTCGAGCGCGTCTCGCTCCCGAGGTCGATGCCCTCGGGGGGGTTCGGCAGAATCACCTTCAGCGCGCCGTCGGCCTCGTCGAGGGCCGTCTCCACCGAGTCGGTGATGCGCGAGCGCGCCTCCTCGCTCGTCTTCACGCGGTCGACCACCACGTCGACGGTGTGGTTGTAGTTCTCGTCGAGGTCGGGCCGCTCCGTCGTCAGGTCGTACGCCTCGCCGTCCACCTCGACGCGGGCGTACCCCTCCGAAACGAGTTCGTCGAACAGGTCCTCGAACGCGCCCTTCTGGTCGCGCACGACCGGCGCGGCGAGCTTCGCGCGCGTTCCCTCCGGCAGGTCGAGGATGCGCGACACCATGTTCTGGGCCGACTGCTCGCCCACCTCGCGGCCGCACTCGGGACAGTGGGGCGTCCCGACGCGGGCGTACAGCAGGCGCAGGTAGTCGTGGAGTTCCGTGACCGTCCCGACCGTCGAGCGGGGGTTGTTCGCGGCGTTCTTCTGGTCGATGGAGATGGCCGGCGACAGCCCCTCGACGTTCTCCACCTGCGGCTTGTCCATCTGCCCGAGGAAGTTCCGGGCGTACGCCGACAGCGACTCGATGTACCGGCGCTGGCCCTCGGCGTAAACCGTCTCGAACGCGAGCGAGGATTTGCCCGACCCCGACAGGCCGGTGACGACGGTGAACTCCTCGCGGGGGATGCGGACGTCGATGTCCTTGAGGTTGTGTTCCTCGGCCCCGCGGACCTCGATGTAGTCCTTGCTCATCTGGTTCGAGCCACGGGCGCGCCGAGGGAAACCCTGTCGGTCAGGCGTCGGACGCCGGGCGACTCCGCGGGCGGTTCGGCCGCCGTTCGCGCCCGTCGCGCCGGCCGCCCGTCGGCCCGGGGCGATACGCCTAACTCCGTGGCACCGAAGCACACACCCGTGACCGACGACGCACCCGACTTCCGCCTCGACGAGCGCGCGTGGGACATGGCCGAGGCGGCCGACGCCGCGGTGGAGACCCTCGACCTCGACGCGTTCGCCGCGGCCGTCGAGGACCCCGACACGGTCGTCCTCGACGTGCGCGACGTCCGCGAGCGGTGGATCGAGGGCGCGGTGCCGGGCGACGAACACGCCCCCCGCGGGATGGTGGAGTTCTGGGCCGACCCCGAGACCGAGTACTACCACGACTTCTTCCACCCCGAGAAGCGGTACGTCTGCTACTGCAACGAGGGCGGCCGGTCGGCGCTCGTGGCGAAGCGCCTCCGCGAGATGGGGTATCCCGACGTGGCCCACCTCGAAGGAGGATTCACCGCGTGGAAGGCCGACGGCCGCGAGACCGTCGCCGTGGAACAGCGCGATTACGCGGGGCACTGACGCCCGGCCCGAAGACGTATCCCGCATCGGGGAGCAGTCGGGGGTATGTCCTCCTACGACATCAGCGGTATCGAACTCACGGACGACCGCTACACCGTCGTCCAGTCGCTGATACGCAACAAGTACCGGGCCGAGGACTCGGCCGGCAACGTCGTCCTCCGCGGCAAGCAGAAGATGTTCAAACTGAAGGAGGAGTTCCCGTTCGTGGACGCGGACGGCGAGGACGTGTTCACGGTGAAGGCCGGCGGCATCATCGACGTGGCCGGCGACTACGTCCTCTCCGACGCGCAGACGGGCGAGGAGGTCGTGATACTCGACAACGACTACTCGCTGCTGCAGGACACGTGGACCGTCCGCGACGCCGACGACGAGCGCGCGCTGGCGAAGATACAGTCGCGGGGCGCGCTCACCACCGTCGCGCGCAACGTCCTCCCGTTCGGCTACCTCATCCCGCACAAGTACGAGATAACGGACGCGAACGGCGACCACGTCGGCTCCATCGAGGGGAAGTTCTCGCTGCGCGACACCTACGAGATACACATCGACGACGCGAGCGACGTGCCGAAGGAGCCGGTCGTCGCGGCCGCGATGGTCATCGACGCGATTCAGGGGAACTGAGGCGAACGCTTATCGCCCGTTCCGGCGACCCGTAGGCATGAGCACCGACACGACGGACACGGACGGGGCCGGGAGCGACGACCTGCCCCACCCCGAGCGCATCGGCATCGGCATCGCGTTCGGCGTGGCGCTGGGCGCGGGCGTCGGCGCGGCCACGGGCGACCTGGCGCTGTGGCTCGGGACCTTCATCGCGCTCGGCGTCGCGATGGGCGTCGCGCTCGCGAGCGCCGACTAAACCGTCTCGGGGAGCCAGCCGCCGTCCACCTCGACGTTCTCGCCGGAGACGTAGTCGGCGGCGTCCGAACAGAAGAACAGGAGCGGGGCGACGAGGTCGTCGAAGGAGGCCCAGCGGCCGCGGGGTGCCTCGTCGGGGAACTCGTCGGAGTTCTCGATGACGTACGGCGAGACGGCGTTGACCGTGATGCCGTCCTCGCTCGTGTCCGCGGCGAGCATCCGCGTGAACATCAACACGCCCGTCTTGGCGACGAAGTACGGGAAGTTCTTCGGCGACACCAGCCCCTTCTCCGCGGAGGCGTAGCCGACGTTGACGATACGCCCCCACCCCTGCTCGCGCATCGGGCCGAGCGCGCGCCGCGCACAGAGCACGGTCGCGTCGTAGTTCGTCGCCGTCACGCCCTGCCACCGCTCCCAGTCGATATCCTCCCAGTGGTCGGGCGCGAAGTTCCCGACGTTGTTGACGAGCACGTCCACGCTCCCGAGGTCGTCCTCGACGGCGTCGAACAGGTCGTCCACGAGGTCCGGGTCGGTCACGTCGGCCGAGACCGCGGTCGCCGCGACGCCGCGGTCGCGTATCTCGTCGGCCGTGGCTTGTGCCTCCGCCTCGCTCGTGTTGTAGTGGACGGCCACGTCCGCGCCGCGCTCCGCGAGCGCCAGCGCGAACGCGCGCCCGAGCCCCGACGCGGAGCCGGTGACGAGCGCCGTCCGTCCCGAGAGGTCCGGTGTGAGGTCCATACCCCGACGACTCGCGGCGCGCGCATAGACGTGGCGCCGTTCGCGACACCCCGGCCACCCCGTGTCACGGCGGTGTTTTTGCTCCGAGGTGTCGAACCGTGGGTATGGACTACGACATCGCCCACCGACCCTCGGAAGCCACCGTCACCGTCGAACTCGGCCCCGGCGAGCGCGCCGTCGCGGAGGCGGGCGCGCTCGTGGCCCACACCGACGGTATCGACATCGAGACAGGGGCGCGCGGCGGCGTCTTCGGCTCGCTCAAGCGGATGCTCGGCGGCGAGTCCTTCTTCGTCAACACGTTCAGCGCGGGCGACTCGACCGGCGAGGTCACCTTCGCCGGGCCGCTTCCGGGGGACGTGGTCCACGTCGGCGTGGGCGGCACGGAGGGCGACCTGTTCGCCACGGCCGGGTCGTTCCTCGCGGCGAGCGGCGGCGTCGAGGTGGACACGGAGTTCGGCGGCGCGCGCACCTTCCTCGGCGGGGAGGGCCTCTTTCTCCTGCGGCTCTCGGGCGACGGCCCGGCGTGGCTCACCAGCTACGGGGCCATCGACCGCCGCGACCTCGCGGACGGCGAGACCTACGTCGTGGACACGGGCCACGTCGTCGCCTTCCGCGACGCCGAGTGGGACACCCGCCGCGTCGGCGGGCTGAAGTCCACGCTGTTCTCCGGCGAGGGGCTGGTGTGTACGTTCACCGGCCCCGGCACCGTCTGGACGCAGACGCGCTCGCCCGACGCGTTCGTCGCGTGGCTCGCGGGGCGGCTCCCCTCCGGAACGAGCTCCTCGTCGGCCGACACGAGCCGCGGCGGGAGCGATTTCAGCGTTCGGTTCTGACACGTACGGCACTGTTTCTCACAGTACACGAGTGTGCTCATTCTCGTCCGGAATAGACAGAATTAATGCACACCTGTCGTGACACTCGACCGATGCGACGTATCCTGACTCTGGTGCTGCTCGCGTGCGTCGTGACGGCCGGAATCCCGGCGACGGCCGTCGCGGCGGACCCCGGAACGACCGGCGGCGTGGACGCCGCCGAGACGAACACGACGAACGTCACGTCGAACCACACGGCGACGGTGACGGTGCTGTCGTTCAACGACATCCAGACCGCCGCCGCACAGGACGGGAACTTCCCGCGGCTCGTCCAGCTGGTCGAGGAGCGACGGACCGCACTCGGGCGTGACAACACCGTCCTCGCCGGCGGCGGCGACGACGTGAGCCCGCACGCGCTCGGCCCGGTGAGCCAGTGGCGGGTCGCCACGTCCGTCCTCAACGAGATGGACCCCGCGGCCGACGTCATCGGGAACCACGAGTTCGACTTCGGCTACGACGCGGTCTCGGACATCCAGAACGACTCCGAGTTCCCGTGGCTCGCCACGAACGTCGTGGAGAACGGCACGGACGACCCGTTCCAGAACACGAACAGCTACGAGATAGTCGAGCGGAACGGCGTCCGCATCGGCTTCATCGGCCTCATCGACGAGGGGGCCACCTACGGCAAGACGAACATCGACTTCGCGGCGCAGGGACTCGACGTGCGTAACGTCAGCGAGGCCGGTCCCGAGGCCGCCGCCCGCCTGAAGAGCGAGGAGAACGTCGACGTGGTCGTCGCGCTCGCCCACACGGGCATCGGCGACGCCCAGGAGATCGCCCGCGCGGACGACGGCAACATCGACGCCATCCTCGTCGGCGACGACGAGCAGTACTACCCGCCCGAGGAGACCTCCGGCACGGTCATCTCGGAGGGGCAGGCCCGCGCGATGTACCTCGGCGAGCTGAACCTCACCGTGGACACCGCGGCGAACGACGTGACCTCGTGGAACGGTCGGCTCATCAACGTCTCGGCGAGCGGCGTCGCGGCGAACGAGACGGCCTCCGACATCATCAACGGCTACCGCGCGAACGTCTCGCTCGACTCGGCGGCCACCTACTCCGAGGTGGCGCTGGACGCGCGGTTCTCGACGAACTACCACGAGGAGTCCAACTACGGCAACCTCATCACGGACGCGATGCGCGAGCGGTCCGGCGCGGACGTGGCCATCACGAACGCCGGCGGCATCCGCTCGAACGGCGTCTACGGCCCCGGTAACATCACCGGCGGCGACGTGTTCAACACGCTGCCGTTCGGCAACACGCTCGTCACGCTCGAACTCACCGGCGCCGAGCTGGAGGAGACGCTCGAATCCCAGATCATCGAGGTCGGCCCGGACAACAGCTACGACGCCGAGATAAGCCAGCAGGTCTCCGGCGTGAACTTCGAGTGGAACGGCGCGACCGGCGAGGTCACCGACCTCCACGTCGGCGGCGAGCCGGTCGACCCCGAGGCGACGTACACGCTCGCGACGAACAACTACATCGCCGACGGCGGCTCCGGCTACCCGCTGGAGAACGCGACCCGGCTCAACGAGACCGGAACCATCGTCGCGCAGGTCGTCATCGACTACATGCAGGAGCGCGACACGGTCGCGCCCCGGGTCGAGGGACGCGCGGTCCGCGTGACGACCGAGGGCGACTCGCGGATGACGTGGTCGAGCGGCAACGGCGTCGTCACCCTGCGCTACGACCTGCCCGAGAACGCGACGGGTATCAACGGCAGTAGCTTCTACGCGCTCGCGGCCGACGGCGACCGCGTCGAGGCGCGCAACGCCTTCGCCCGCGGCAACACCCTCGTCGTCCAGTTCGACAGCGCGGCGCTCAACGGCGTCGTCGAGGGCTCCGCGGCGCAGGTCGACGTGCTCGGCACCTACAGCGACTCGCGCTACTCCGACTACCGCTCCTACTGGGAGGGCTCCGTCTTCGCCAGCGACGTGACGGTGTTCACGCCCGGCGACAGCCCCGGCCGCTCGGGGAGTACGCCCGCGAACGACGAGTCCGAGGAGTAACCCGGCCGAACCACCCCTTTTCTTATCTTTCCTGCCCACCAGCCGTGGGTATGCGACGACGCGAGGCCCTCCGCCTGCTCGGCGCGGGGGCGGCGCTGACCCTGGGCGGGACGGCCGCCGCGCGGGGGCAGACCGCCCTCGACCCGCTCGGCAGACTCCCCCTCGTCGGCGCGAAGGAGGCCGTCGTCGGCGCCGACGGCACCGTCTTCGTCGCCGTCACCGACGGCTTCGCGGCCGTGGACGTGTCCGACCCCGCCGCGCCGACCCTCCTCCACGAGAACCGGAACGTGCTCGGCGACCGAGAGAACGGCCCCCTCCGGGGTATCTACGACGTGAAGGTCGACGGCGACCTGCTCGCGGTGACCGGGCCCGCGAACCCGGGGCCGCGGCTCCGCGCCGTGGTCGTCTTCGACGTCTCCGACCCGACCGCGCCCGAGCGCGTCAGCGTCCACGAGACGGGCTTCTTCAACCACAACTGCGACATCGACGACGGCGTCGTGGCGCTGTGCGGCAACGACTTCGACCGGAACCCGCTCGTCACTATCGACGCCGAGACGGGCGAGGAGCTCGGCCGCTGGTCCGTGGTCGAGGAGGAGCCGGCGTGGGGCGACGTCCCGTTCGGCCCGTGGCAGCTCCACGACGTCTCGCTCTCGGACGGGGTCGCCTACGTCGCCTACTGGGACGCCGGGACGTGGCTCGTCGACGTCTCCGACCCGGCGAACCCGACGGCCATCGCCGAGGTGCGCGGCCGCCCGGCCGAGGAGTACGTCGACATGGCGAGCGACGAGCGCTCGGAGGCGCTGTTACAGCCGCCCGGCAACGACCACTTCGCCGCGCCCAACGACGACGGCTCGCTCGTCGCCGTGAGCGCCGAGGGCTGGGACGCCGGCGACGACGAGGCCGACGTGCGCCCGGGCTCGCTGTACCTCTACGACACGAGCGACCCCGAGAACGCGACGGAACTCGCGGAGATACCGGCCCCGGAGACGAGCGACGAGGGGTACAATCCCCCCGGCGTCTGGACCACCGCACACAACTTCGACATCGCGGGCGACACGCTCCTCTCCTCGTGGTACCGCGGCGGCGTCCGCGTCCACGACATCTCCGACCCGAGCGCGCCGCGGCTCACGGGCGCGTACCGCGCCACCGACGACGCGAGCTTCTGGACGGCCCAGTACGCCACCGAGGAGTTCTTCGTCGCCGCGAGCCGCGGCGAGCCCCGGGGCGGTCCCGACACCGACGCCGCGAGCGCCGCGATATACACCTTCCCGCTCCCGGACGCGGACACGACGGGCTCGCCGACGCCCGACCCCGCGTCGAACGTCACCGCGACACCGACGCCCGCCCCCGAACCGAACGCCACCGACACCGTCACCGCGACGCCGACCCCGGCCCCCGAACCGAACGCCACCGACACCGCCACCGCGACGCCGACGCCCGACGCGGCCACCCCGACGGCCGCGGACGGCGACCCGACCCCGGACCCGACGACCCCGACCGCCACGCCCGGCCAGCCCGGGTTCGGCCCGGTCGCGGCGCTCGCCGGCCTCGGGCTCGGGGCGTGGCGGCTCCTGACCCGCGAGCGGGACTAGAGCGCGCGTTCGAGCTTCGACGCGACAGTCCGCGCCCTCTCCGCGAGCGCCTCGGACACCCGCCCCGCGGCGACCGCGGCGTCGAGCTCGTCGTCGTCCACCCGCCGCACCTCGCCCTCGGGCCCCTTCACCACGTCCACGTGGAGGTCGACGTAGCGCACCGTCTCGGGGAACACCTCCACGGGGGTGCAGACGTTGACGTACGTCCCCCGGCGCGACCCGTCGTCGCCGCGGTACACCGTCGGGTACCACCACCGCCCCTCGACGAACTTCGTGACGGCCACGTCGCCGGCGCGCCGCTCCACGTCCAGGGCGTCGTAGCGCCCGCCGGGGCTCATCTCCCGCTCCACGCGCACGGAGCCGTCGGCCTCGACGCTCGTCACCTCGCCGCGTCCCAGCGTCACCAGCCGGCCGTCCGGCTTCCCGTGGCCGATGGCGACCCGGTCGCCCTCGCGCGGCCCGAACTGCCGGGCCGCGACGGCGAACGGGAAGTCGTCGTCGTCGGCCTCCTCGAACGGCGTCAGCGCTTCGGCGAAGTCGACGGCGGCGCTGGCCGCGTTCGTCGCGGCCTTCGTCCGGTGGTGGCCGGGCATCGTCGACTCGACCGCCCGTCGCTTCCCGTCGAGCGCGAACCGCCCCTCGCGGCCGAACCAGACGTGGGCCGTCGCGCGCGGCGCGGCCAGTCGCCGCGGCTCCTCGGCGTCGGCCTCGGCCCCCGCGTCGAGCAGGTCGGCCTCCCCCGCCCGCGCCGCGAGCGCGTCGGAGAGCGCGTCCATCGAGGCCTCGTCCTCGTCGCGGCCCCAGCGCGCGGCCCACTCCTCCGGAACGTCGGCCGAGAGCAGGTCCGCGAGGCTGGCCGCGCCGCCGGCGTCGCTCGGTCGGCCGCCGCGCCGGAGTTCGAGCAGGTCGCCGGAGGCCCGCAGGTCGGTGTCGAGGCGCGGCCGCCGGTCGGACCACGGCGGCTCCGGGCGGCGCACCTGCACCCGAACGCGGTCGCCGTCCTCGACGCGCCCCTCGACGGCGTCGTACGGGAGAAAGCCCTCCGCGTCCCCGAGGTCCACGACCGCGCCGGAGCCGAGCGTGTCCGTCACGGCGCCGTCGAACAGCGCGTCCAGCGGCGCGGCGTCGCCCCACGCGAGGGTGTCGCGCGAGAGGCCGGCCAGGCGCTCGCGCGCCCGCTCGACGGCCGAGCGCCGCCCCGAGAGCGTGACGCCCTGCCGGTCGTCGGTGGTGTCGGCGGCGAGGTCGGCGTGCGCGACCGGGAACTCGGCGTCGAACCGCTCGCGGATGGGCGGCGAGGCCTGCACGACGGTCGCCTCCGCCCGGAACAGTTCGGTGAGCGCGGTGGTGTAGATACCGCGCACGCGGACGTTCACAGCGCCTCCGGGTCGGCGGCGAAGCGGACCCGTCCGTGCCGCCCGTCGAGCGTGAGTTCCACGAGGTCGTCGTCCAGCACGCGCCCGTCCGTCACCGCGACGCCCCACGTCTCGAAGCGGAGCCACCCGCGCAGGTCCGCCGCGTGCGTGTAGGTGTCGAGGTGTTCCACCGCGTGTTCGGCCGGGCCGTCCCCGGCGTGCGCGAGGTCCATGTCGGAGTAGAACGTCTCCCCGGCGTCGAAGAACGCTTCGAGGTCGTCCGCGGCGTCCGCGACGCGGGCCGTCACGCCCTCCGAGGCCCGCCGCAGGTCGTCCGTGTCGAGACCGACCTCGCGGAGCGCGGCCTGTTCCCGCTGGTCGAAGTGCATACGCCGCGTTCGGCGGCGCGGGCCAAAAGCGCCGCGCCGTCGCGTGAGCGCGCGAGGTTTTACGACGCGCCCCGCCGTCGTCCGCGTATGAGCAAGACGGACCCCGTCGAGACGGCGAGCGACGGGACGCGCGACCTCTACGACGTCTCGACGTGGGAGCCGCGGACCGCCCTCGACCGGCTGGCGGCGCGCATCCACCGGTTCGGCATCGCCGCGGGCCGCATCGTCCTCGTCCTCCTGGCCGTCGTGGTCCTGCTCGTGCAGGTGGTGCTCGGGGGGCTGGGCGCGACGCTCGTGAGCGACCCCTACGCCATCGGGCTGGTCGCGCTCTCCGTGGTGCCCGCGCTCGGGCTGGCGGCGTACATCTACACCGCGGACGTGACGAGCGGCGAGCCGCTGGAGATGCTCGTCGGGACGTACGTCCTCGGGGTGCTGTTCGCGGGCTTCGCCGCCGTCGTGAACACCCTGCTGTCGTTCGTGCAGATACTCCCGATACTGGGGACGGTCGTCTTCTTCTACGTCGTCGTCGGCCCCGTCGAGGAGGCCGTGAAACTGCTCGCCGTCCGGCTGTACGCCTACCGCGACGACCGCTTCGACGCCGTCGTCGACGGCGCGGTGTACGGCGCGGCGGCGGGGCTCGGCTTCGCCACCATCGAGAACGCGCTGTACATCACCCGACAGCTGAACGCGGCGGGCGCGGGCGGCGAGGCGGCGGCCCTGCTCGGCGTCGGCGGGGGCGTCGCGTGGCTCGCGCAGTTCGGCGGCCTCCAGCAGCTCGTCGCGCAGGGCGGCCAGATAACGACCGTCCGGGCGCTGGCCGGCCCCGGCCACGTCATCTACTCGGCGTTCGCGGGCTACTACCTCGGGCTGGCGAAGTTCAACCGCGAGGACGCCGGCCCCATCGTCGTGAAGGGGCTCGTCATCGCGGCGTTCATCCACGGCACGTACAACGTCCTCGCCGGCGTCGTCCCCGGCGTGGTGGCGCTGGCGTTCCCCGGCGTCCCCGTCATCCTGCTGTTCTTCGGCTTCGTCGTCGTGTACGACGGGCTGTTCGGCTACCTCCTCTACCGGAAACTGGCGCGCTACCGCCGCGTCTACCGGGCGACGCGGCCCGACGGGACCGAGGCCGAGACGGAGCGGGAGTTCGAGGTGGCGCGCACCGAGTTCGAGGAGTGAGTGCCCGGCGGGGACGGTCCCCGGCGACCGGCCCGCTCGCGCTCGTACGGCCGGCTTCGCGTCGTCCTGACGGCGAGAGAAAAGGTTTTCACGCGGGACGGAATATGACTATTGATAACACGGGTTCGGGCCAATGATAGACCTCACGCTGGACATGCAGCAGTACGACTGCCCGTTCATCGACACGACCGTCGACCACGACGTGGCCTTCTCGGCGGTCCACTGGGAGTTCGACTCGAACGAGCGGTCGCTCTCGACCCGGATGTTCGTGGAGGGCGACGACCGGGGCGCGCTGGAGAACGGCCTCTCGGCGCTGACCGACCACGAACACATGCACGACGCGCGCCTGCTGTCGAAGCAGGACGCGGTGGCCCACGTCCGCACGACCATCCACGAGACGGACGCGATGGCTACGGTCCGGCGCAACGACGGCTACGTCACCGGCCCGTTCCACATCGAGTCCGGCAGCGAACTGTGGCACATCGGGTTCGACCGGGAGTCGGCCGCCGACGGCACCCTCGCCTCGCTCGACACCGACAACGACTTCGACGTGGTCGAGCGGTCGGACCTCTCGCTGTCGGACGTGAACGGCTTCGTCCGGAACGTCGGCGCGGCGATGACGCTCGTGGAGGGGTGTAAGGACCTCTCGGACACGGAGCGGCGAACCCTCGAAACCGCGGTCGGGGAGGGGTACTTCGAGTCGCCCCGCGGCGCGACGCTCGGGGACCTCGCGGACCGGTTCGACGTGTCGAAGCCCGCCGTCTCGAAGACGCTGCGGCGCGGCGAGGGGAAACTGCTCTCGCGGGCCGTCGATGCGTTGGACGACATCGACGAGGAGTGAGCCCGACCTTCGACAGCGTGAAACGGTCGGAACGGAGGGCGAAGGCACGATGAGCGGGCCGACGCTCCGGGAGGTCGTTCACGAGGTCGGCCTGCGCGTCCGTGGGGCCATCGTCGTTCTGGGGACGTTCCTCGCGCTCGGCCACGCCGCCCGAGCGGACGTCCTCGGCCTCTCCGGCCTCCTCGGCGGCCCCGCGTTCCTCGTGGCGGCGTTCCTGCTCGTCTTCTCCGCGGCGCTCGGCTGGGTCGCACTCCGCCGGTACGTGGGCTGACCCCGCCCGCGCGGCGCCGTGACGGGCTACACCCGGTCGTAGAAGGCGTTCGTCGCGGCGTACAGCGCCGCGCGCCGGTCGCCGTGCATCGCGTAGTGGTCCGCGCCGCCGACCTCCGCGTACTCCCGCTCGCAGTCGAGTTCGTCGTAGAGGCCGAGCGCGTCCTCGCGGACGGAGATGGCGTCGGCGCTCCCGCGCACCACGAGCGTCGGGACGTCAACGGCCCCGGCGTCGTAGACGCGCTCGCCCTCGCTCGCGGCCTTCGAGTCGGCCAGCGCGCCGGCCTGCGCGAGATACGTGTCCGCGTCCACCCCCTGCTTCGACTCCACCTGCGTCGTCCAGATGGCCTCGAACAGGTCGTCGTCGCCGCCCTGCCGGTCGCTGACCGCGTCGTAGCGCTGGTAGTAGTAGGCGTCGAGGTCGGCGTCCACGTTCAGCGCGGCGGCGATCTCGTCGAACGTCCACGGCGGGAGATAGACGGGCGCACACTGCGTGAGGGAGGCGACCGGCGCGGGCCGCTCCGCGACGTAGCGGCCGCACACCATCGTCCCCCACGAGACGCCGACGAGGTGGACGGCGTCGAACTCGCCGCGCAGGCGCTCGACGGCCGCGGCAACGTCACCGGCCGCCGTGGGCGCGCGTACGGGCGGGTCGTTCGCCGCCGGCGGGTCGTCCAGTTCGGGCGGGCGGTCGCTGTCGCCGTAGCCGCGCACGTCGAGGGCGAAGGCGGCCCGGCCCGCCTCGGCGGTCGCGTGGAGCCACGAGTACGAGCGGTCGCGTTCGCTCTCCCGCTCGACGGGCGGGTCGAACAGCGCCCGCGAGGAGGTGATGGAGCCGTGCACGAACAGGACGGCCTCGTCGGCGCGTTCGGGGTCGGCCGGTGGCAGTTCCCACAGTCTGAGCGTCGTTCCGTCGGCCGCGACGACCGTGCCGGGGTCGGGGTCCGTGTCCATGTCGTCTCCTTCCCGCGCGCCGCGGTGTAGCCGCGCGTTCACATGTTAACCTCGTAAACCTTGCCGGTGGATTCCCGTTGTCACGACGTGCCATGGAGCGAACGAACTACACACGCAGACGGATGCTCGCGGGCCTCGGCGCGGCCGGGGTCGCGGGACTGGCCGGTTGTAGCGGGGAGACGAACGACGGCGACGGAACCGCAACAGCCACGGCGACGGAGGGCGGCGGAGCGACCGTGAACGCCTCCGCGTCGGGAACCGTCAGCATCGGGGTACTCCAGCCGGTCTCGGGCGACCTCAGCTACTACGGCCAACAGGCGCTGTGGGGCTTCTATCAGGGCCTCAACTACAAGGCCGACGACGAGTTCACGCCGCCCGCGGAGACGGGGACGTACACCGCGACGGTCGGCGACGTGGACTACGAACTCATCGTGCGCGACACGCAGTTGAGCGCCGACACCGCCCAGACGCTCGCGACGGACCTCGTGAGCAGCGAGGACGTGGACATGCTGTTCGGCTGTACGTCCTCGGCGTCGGCCAACCGCGTCATCACGACGGTGTCGAAGCAGTCGGGCGTCCCGACGATGATCGGCCCGGCCGCGTCGGCCGACGTCACGTCGAACGCCGAGACCTGCGCGCCGAACGTGTTCCGCGCCTCGGAGAACACGGCGATGGACGCCCGCTCGGGCGGCCAGTACGTCGCGGAGAACTCCGACGTGTCGCGCGTCTACCTGTTCGGCGCCGACTACTCGTTCGGCCGCGCGGTCGTCAACAACTACCGCTCCGTGCTGGAGGCGAACGGCGTCGAGATCGTCGGCCAGCGGTTCGTCCCGCAGGGCTACTCCGAGTGGGAGGGACTGCTCGACAACGCCGAGAGCGCGGGCGCGGAGGGTATCGTCGCCGGCTTCACCGTCTCGACGCTCCCGCAGCTGTTCACCACGTTCCTGAACGGCGGCTACGACTTCACCGTCTTCGGCGGCTTCGCGACGCAGATCACGACGAACATCGTCGGGCAGACGCTCCAGCGCGTGCTGGGCGAGCCGCTGACGGCCGACGCGCTCGCGGAGGCGAACTTCGGCCCGTTCACCACCCGCTACCACTGGAACCAGTACGACAACGAGATCAACAACGCCTTCGTGGACTCGTACACCTCGGCGTACGGCGTCGTCCCCGACCTGTTCAGCTCCGGGACGTTCACGGCGTCGTCGGCCATCGTCCAGGCGGTCGAGGCCGGCGGCTCCACCGAGGGCGCGGACATCCAGAGCGAACTGCGCGGGATGGTCGTCGCCGACACCCCGAAGGGGGCCGACGGCTACGAGTTCCAGACCTACAACAACCAGGCGCGCTCGGCGATGACCATCGCCGACGTGGTCCCCAACGACGAGGAGAACTGGGGCGCGGCCATCAAGCCGAGCGAGCCGGTCGCCACCGTCGACATGTCGAACACCACCATCCCGGGCGACAGCGACGAGATGGGCTGCGACCTCTGATGCTCGAGACGGCGGGCCTCACGAAGCGGTTCGGCGGCCTCACGGCCGTCGACTCGGTCGACTTCGCGCTCGCCGAGGGCGAACTCTGCTCGCTCATCGGCCCCAACGGGGCCGGGAAGACGACGTTCTTCGACCTGCTGACCGGGACGCTGGAGCCGACGGCCGGCACCGTCACCCTCGACGGCGAGGACGTGACGGGACTGGCCCCGCACGCGACGGCGCGGCGCGGCCTCCACCGCTCGTACCAGGTGACGAACGTCTTCCCGACGAGCAGCGTCCTCGAGAACGTCCGCGTCGCCGCACAGGCCCACGGCGCGGACTCGTTCAAGGCGTGGCGAAACGTCGGCACGTTCGACGAGTACTACGACGAGGCGTACGACGTGCTGGAGCGGGTCGGCCTCGCGTCGAAGGCGGAACTCCCGGCCGACAGCCTCAGCCACGGCGAGAAGCGCCAGCTGGAGGTGGCGGTTGCGCTCGCGGGCGACCCGGAGGTGCTCCTCCTCGATGAGCCGAACGCCGGCGTCTCCTCGGAGAGCGTCGACGACATCATCGCGCTCATCGAGGACGTGGCGACGGACCACGCGGTGCTGCTGGTCGAGCACAACATGGACATCGTGATGAACGTCTCCGACCGCATCGTCGTCCTCAATCGGGGGGCGGTCATCGCCGACGGCACCCCCGACGAGGTCCGCGGCGACCCGGCGGTCCAGGAGGCGTACCTCGGCGGCTACGAGCCGGGCGACCTCGCCGACGACGGGGAAGAGACCCCGGCGGAGGGGTCGGCGTGAGCGACGCCCTGCTGGAGGTCGCGGACGCCCACACCTACTACGGCGAGAGCCACATCCTGGAGGGCGTCTCGCTCTCCGTCGACGAGGGGGAGGTCGTCGCGCTCATCGGGCGCAACGGCGTCGGCAAGACGACGACCCTCCGAACGATACTCCAGCTCACCGCGCCCCGCGAGGGGTCGGTGCGCTTCCGCGGCGAGGAACTCGTCGGCGAGGCGACCAACGCGGTGGCGCGGCGCGGCATCGGCTGGATACCCGAGGAGCGGCGCGTCTTCTCACAACTGACGGTCGCGGAGAACGTCCGCATCGCCGCGCCGTCGGGGAACGACGCCGAGGCGGCGCTCGACCTCGCGTTCGACACGTTCCCGGCGCTGGCGGAGCGGCCGAACGTGAAGGCCGGGTCGCTGTCGGGCGGCCAACAGCAGATGCTCGCTATCGCGCGCGGGCTGGTCGGCGACAACGACCTCCTGCTCGTGGACGAGCCCTCGGAAGGACTCGCACCACAGATCGTCGCCGACGTGGCGCGGGCGCTCCAGCGCGTGGCGTCGGAGACGACGCTGCTGCTCGTGGAACAGAACCTCCCGCTCGCGATGGACCTCGCCGACCGCTTCTACCTGCTCGACAACGGGCGGGTCGTCACGGACGGCGAGGCGACGACGGGCGTGACCGACGACGAGGAGATACGGAGGTACCTCTCGGCATGAGCGAGGTCGTCCTCGTCTCGACGCTCGACGCGCTCGGGCAGTTCCTCCGCCCCTCGACGCTCGCGGAGGTGTTCGTCGACGGCCTCTCGAAGGCCGCGGTGTACGCGATGATAGCCGGCGGCCTCACCCTCATCTTCGGGCTGATGGGCGTGCTCAACTTCGCGCACGGCTCGCTGACGATGTTCGGCGCGTACCTCGGCGGGCTGGTGCTCGTGGTCGCGGTGAGTCAGGCCACCGGCCCGTTCGCGCGGCTGGCGTACTTCTTCGTCGCGGCAGTGGTCGTGTTCGGCCTGCTCGCGGCGCTTGGCGGGGCCCTCGAAGTGGGCCTCATCCGCCCGCTGTACGACCGCCCGCCCATCTACCAGATACTGCTCACCTTCGGCGTGACGCTCGTGTTGGACGAGGTGGCGCGCATCGCGGTGAGCTTCTACGGCCTCCAGCCCATCACCGAGTGGCAGGCGGCGCTCGGCACCCGGCCGGGGGTCCTCTCCGAGTCGTACACGGTGGCCGGCGTCGGGGCGAACGGCCTCGACCTGTTCCAGGTGGCCGTCGGCGCGCTCGTCGTCGGCGCGGTGTGGGCGTTCCTCACGCGCACCCGCTACGGGCTGGTCGTCCGCGCCGGCAGCGAGGACAGCGAGATGGCGGAGGCGCTCGGCATCGACGTCCGCCGGGTGTTCACCACCGTCTTCGCGCTCGGGGCCGGTATCGCCGGCGTCGCGGGGCTACTGCTCGCGTGGGACCCCACGTGGGGCGCGTCGGTGCCGCTGGCCTCGGAGACGCTGCTCCCGGCGTTCGTCGTCGTCATCATCGGCGGGCTGGGGACGTTCCGCGGAACCGTGTACGCGGCCCTGCTCGTCGGCCTCGTGGACGCCGTGACGACGTGGTGGTTCGTCAACGCCATCGAGTTCTCGGCGCTGCCCGAGATGACCGTCTTCCTCATCCTCGTGCTCGTGCTCGTGGTGAAGCCGCAGGGCCTCTTCGGCGTCGCGGAGGTGGGGGGCCATTAGCTCCCCCGACCCCGCCGACGCCGGTGAGGAGGAGGCCGGAGCCGTCCCGGACGGCGGCGAGTCCCTCGACGCGGCCGCCGCGACCCGGCGCGTCCACGAACACGCGACGGCGTGGCCCCTCCGCTACCTGCGACAGCACGCGGTCCACGTCGCCGTCGTCGTCTTCTTCGTCGCGTACCCCGGCTTCTACCACCTCGCGACGACCTCGCCCGTCGCGTCGGAGGCCGTGACGCTGCTGCCGCGCGTCGAGACGATGATAGCCGTCTTCTACTTCGGCCTGTTCGCCGCGAGCTTCGACTTCATCTCCGGCTACACGGGCTACCTCTCCTTCGGCCACGCGACGTTCTACGGCGCGGGCGCCTACCTCGTCGTCCTCGCGGCGAACGGGAAACTGTCCGTCCCGTACGACACGCCGTTCATGCTGCTTGTCGTGCTGGCCGGCCTGCTCGCGCTGGGACTGGCGCTCGCCATCGGGGCCGTCTCGTTCCGGCTGTCGGGCGTCTACTTCGCGATGATAACGCTCGGCTTCTCGCAGGTCATCTACGTGTTCGTCCGCGACTGGGACTTCGTCTCGTCCGCGCCCCGCGACGGCGCGGCCGTCATCGGTCCGTCGGGGGTCACCCCGCCGTCGTTCGACATCGGGGTTCCCTTCGTGGACGCGCTCAACCTCGCCGTCGGCCAGCTATCGGGCGACACCGTCGAGGGGCTGTTCGGCGTCCTGAACTTCTCCACGACGGAGGTGTCCTACTACATGATCGGGCTTGTCGCGCTCGGCTGTTACCTCGCGATGCAGCGCATCATCCACTCGCCGTTCGGCCGGGTGATGATCGCCGTCCGCGAGAACGAGGAGCGCGCCCGCGCCGTCGGCTACGACACCTTCCGGTACAAGCTGGCGGCGTTCGCGGCCAGCGGCTTCTTCGCGGGCGTCGCCGGCGCGCTGTTCGCCGGCTGGCGGCGCTCCGTCGCCCCGGACAACAGCCTCTTCTTCCTCGTCTCGGGCGACGCGCTTCTGGCCTCCATCATCGGCGGCTTCGGCACGCTCGCCGGGCCGCTGTTCGGCCGGCTGTTCGACGAGACGATACGGGAGTTCCTCTCGAAGGAGGGCGCGGGCGGCGGCCTGCTCCCGTACCTCCGCGAGCACCTCTCGGAGGGGGCGCTCGCGACCGAGATATTCAACGGCCTCACGGTGCAGGAGGCCATCTCGACGTTCATCAACGGCCACGCCAGCCTCTACCTCGGCCTGCTGTTCGTGCTGTTCGTCCTGTTCGTCCCGAACGGCCTGCTCGGGACGCTGCGCGAGCGCGTCGGCGACACCCTCGCGGGGGCCGTTGACGAACGGCTCCGGCGCTGAACCGACGCGTTTTCCTTTCGCCCGGCCCCGTGTCACGGTATGGCGACACAGGAGTCCGAGACGCTTCCCGACGCGTACGACGACCTGCTCTCCCGCTACGAGCGCGCGACCTACATCGGCGACGCCGCCGGCGTGCTGTCGTGGGACCAGGAGGTCGTGATGCCCGAGGGCGGCACCCCCGCCCGCTCGAAACAGACCTCCGCGCTGTCCGGCGCGCGCCACGACGTGCTCACGAGCGACGCGTTCGCCGCGGCGCTGGAGGAGGCCGAGGCCGCGGACCTCCCCGACCGCGAGACGGCCGTCGTCCGCGAGATACGCCGCGAGTACGACCGCGCCGCGAAGGTGCCCAAGGAGCTCGTCGAGCGCATCTCCGAGGAGACCTCGAACGCCCTCCCGGTCTGGAAGGAGGCGAAGGCAGAGGACGACTGGAGCCACTTCGCGCCGAAGGTCGAGACGCTGCTCGACCTCAAGCGGCAGTACGCGGAACACATCGACCCCGACGCCGACCCCTACGAGGTGCTCTTCGCCGACTACGAGCCGTGGCTCGACCTCGAACAGGCGGAAGCCATCCTCGAACAGCTCCGCGACGAGCTGGTGCCGCTCATCGACGAACTGAACGACGCGGGCGCGGACCTCGCCGCGCCGTTCGACGGCACCTACCCCGAGGACGACCAGTTCGCGCTCGCGGAGTCCACGCTCGACTACCTCGGCTACCCCGACGACCACGGCCGGCTCGACACCGCGCCCCACCCGTTCTCCTCGGGGACGCAGTTCGACGCCCGCGTCACCACGCGCTTCGACGAATCCGACCCGGTCGGGGCCATCGGCTCCACGGTCCACGAGTTCGGCCACGCCACCTACACGCTCGGCCTCCCGCGCGAGGAGTACGGCAACCCCCTCGGGCAGAACCGCGGCCTCTCCGTCCACGAGTCGCAGTCGCGCCTCTGGGAGAACCACGTCGGTCGCTCCCGGGAGTTCTACGACGGCTACGTCGGTATCGTCAACGAGGAACTCGGCACGGACGTCTCCGCCCGCGAGGCGTACGAGGCCGCGAACCAGCTCTACCCGGACAACCTCATCCGCGTCGAGGCGGACGAACTCACCTACCACATGCACATCATCCTCCGGTTCGAGATCGAGCGCGACCTCCTTTCGGGCGAGCTCGCCGTCGAGGACGTGCCGCAGGTGTGGAACGAGAAGATGGAGGAGTACCTCGGCGTCACGCCCGACACCGACGGGGTGGGCTGTCTCCAGGACATCCACTGGGCGCACGGCTCGTTCGGCTACTTCCCGACCTACTCGCTCGGCTCCGTGATGGCCGCACAGCTGTTCGAGGCCGCGGAGGACGACATCGACGGCCTCCACGACGACATCGCAGCCGGCGACTTCGACGCGCTCCACGAGTGGCTCACGGAGAACGTCCACCGACACGGCCGCCGCTACCGGACGAACGAACTCGTCCGGGAGGCGACCGGCGAGGACTTCTCGGCCGACGCGTTCGTCGAGTACGCGAACGCGAAGTTCAGCGACCTGTACGGGCTGTAGTCGGACCTTTTCCGCCGCTCCCCGGGGACCAGCCCGCCGCGACCGCACCGACTCCCTCCCTCTTCCGACCGCGCCCCGGCGACACGACCCACCGCGGTGTCGGTGGATTGATACCGGGACACACACACGGTGGCGCATGGCAACGCGAGACACGGACCCGTACGCCGCGCTCACGGAGCACGTCGAGCGGCTCACCTACCTGGAGGACGCGAGCGGCGTCCTCGGGTGGGACCAGCAGGTGACGATGCCGGAGGGCGGCGCGCCCGCCCGCGGCAAACAGCTCTCGACGCTCTCGGGCATCGGCCACGACCTGCTCACCGACGACGAGGTGGGCGACCTGCTCGACGCCTGCGAGGCCGCGGACCTCGACGACGAGGAGGCCGCGGTCGTCCGGGAGACGCGCCGGCGCTACGACCGCGCGACGAGCGTCCCCGGCGACCTCGTGGAGCGGCACGCGCAGGCCTCCTCGGACGCCCAGCAGACGTGGCAGGGCGCGAAGGCGGACGACGACTGGGACGCCTTCGCCGACACGCTGGACGAACTGCGGGAGCTGCGGGTCGAGCGGGCGACCCACATCGCGCCCGACGCGCCGACGTACCCGACGCTGTACGACGACGGGATGCCGACGCTCCCCCTGGCGACCGTGGAGGAGATATTCGCGGACCTGAAGGACGCGCTCGTCCCGCTCGTCGACGACATCCGCGAGAACGGCGACGACCTCGCGGACCCGTTCGCCGGGCAGTCGTTCCCCGAGGACGAACAGTCGGCGCTCAACCACGCGGCGGCGGACTTCCTCGGCTACCCCGACGACCGCGGGCGGCTGGACCTCTCGGCGCACCCGTTCACGTCGGGGACGCAGTTCGACGCGCGCATCACCACCCGCTACAAGGAGAAGAGCCCGCTCGACGGGCTGACGGCCACGATTCACGAGTTCGGCCACGCCAGCTACCAGCTGGGCCTGCGCGACGACGAGTACGGCACGCCCCTCGGGAGCGCGCGCGGCGAGGTCCACGAGTCGCAGTCGCGCTTCTGGGAGAACCACGTCGGCCGCACGCGGGCCTTCTGGGAGACGTTCCTCCCGACGTTCAAGGAGCACCTCTCGGGCGTCGATGACCTCACCGCCGAGGAGGCGTACGAGGCGGCCAACCGCATCGCCCCGGAGAACGTCATCCGGGTGGAGGCGGACGAACTCACCTACCACATGCACATCATCCTCCGCCACGAGATAGAGGGGGAGTACCTCGACGGCGACCTCACCGTCGAGGAAATCCCGGCCCGGTGGAACGAGAAGATGGAGGAGTACCTCGGCGTCACGCCCGAGGCGACGGGCGACGGCCCGCTCCAGGACATCCACTGGACGGGCCGGTTCGGCGGCTTCCCGAGCTACACGGTCGGGAGCGTCCTCGCGGCCCAACTGACCGCGGCGATGGAGGAGGACCTCGACATCGAGGGCTGCATCCGCGACGAGGCGTTCGACAAACTCTGGGAGTGGCAGACGGAGCACGTCCACCGGCACGGCCAGCGGTACACGGCCGACGAACTCGTGGAGGTGGCGACGGGCGAACCGCTCTCGGCGGACGCCTTCATCGAGTACGCGGAGGCGAAGTTCGGGGACCTCTACGGGCTATAGGGTCGAAGACGTAGCCGGCGTACGCACTTGAATCGTGCGGCCGACTCTCGTGGTACTACTTCACATACTTTTATCCCGCTCCGTGCCGGAGTGGTTCGTGTATGGCGACCGCGAACGACATCTTCGACGAGTTCCTCACGGACCGTGGCCACGAAACCGAGACGCCGTCCTGGGAGGAGGACTACAACAAGAAGCGCTGTCCGGAGTGCGGGGGACTCCACGACACGTCGGCGGTCGAGTGTAGCGTCTGCGGCTGGGTCCCGAACTGACCCGGCGTTTTCCGGTTTCTGCCCGCCGACAGCGGCGCGTCCGCGGTCGGGGGGTCGGTACGCTTATGCCCGCGACGGCGGGAACGTGCGGTAATGGGACTCACGTGTTCGCTTCTCGGACACGCGTTCGAGGACTCCGACGTCGAGCGCGAGCGCGAGGAGCAGGGCAGCGAGGTCGTCACCGTCGTCCGCGAGGTGGAGGTGTGTGCCCGCTGCGGCGAACAGCGGGTCGTCTCCGAGAACAAGGAGGTCACGACCGTCGTCGAGCCGGAGGAGGTCGGCATCGACGAGGAGGAGGCGGCCGCGAGCACGGCGCTCGGGTCGATGGCGGACGAGGCCGGCGGCGAGAACGGCGAATCCGGGGGCGAGGCCGGGACCGAGGACGACGCCGGTACGCCCGATAGCGACGGGGACACCGAGCCGGAACCGACGCCGGAGCCGGCTGCGGACCCCGCCACGGAGCCGGCCGACCCCACCGACGAGGAGGAGTCGGCGTTCGAGCCGCCCGCCGACCCCGCCGAGGAGGACGCGGAGATACTCGGCGAGGAGACGCCGAGCGAGCGCCGGCCGGGCCAGTGGCCCGACGACGAGGGGGGCTTCGAGCCGGAGGCGCTGACCGGCGGCGCGCCGAACGTCGAGGCGGACACGGGCGCGGCCGTGGTCGAGGACGCCGAGCGGGAGGACGACGAGTCGGAGCCCGCGGAGCGTCCGGAGCCGGCCGCGACCAGCGTCCCGACGGGCGACTACGTCTGCCCCGAGTGCGGCTTCTCGACGCCCGCCGCGGAGTCGTCGCTGCGCGAGGGCGACTCCTGTCCGGAGTGTCGCCGCGGCTATCTCGCCGCCCGGTAGGTCCGAAATCGGTAAACCGTCCCCCGTCGAACGCCGCCCATGGAGGAGTACAAGATGCGCCGCGGGGAGTATCTCGAGGAGCGTATCCCGGACATGGAGGCCACTATCGAGGACTACTTCGGCCCCATCACCGGGACACAGGAGTACAAGGGGTCGGACCTCTACGTCGTCGGCGAGCCGGAGAACCCCGTCTTCGAGAAGGTCGTCGCGGGCGCCGTCTCGTACTCGGGCAAGAAGGACAAGCTCGCCGTCGACTTCATCGAACGCGACCTCGCACAGCTGATGGAGACGGGCGATGTGGACCGCGCCGGCGACGCCAACGCGGCGAAGAACGAGTTCCTCTTGGAGGCGACCGGCCGCGACGCGAAGTCGCGCCGCGAGTCCATGAAGCGCGCCGTCGAGGACGACGAGACCCCGGACGGCGTCGAGTAGCTCCCCGCTACATCACGCCGGGCTCGTCCCCGGCGTACGCGCGTTCGGTGAGCAGCGCTTCGAGGTTCTCGTACGGGACGAAGGCCAGCAGTCCGCCGTCCGCGCCGTACAGCTTGACGCCGTTGTCGTCGCGCTCGTAGTCGTCGGCTTCGAGCTGGCCGTTCGGCAGTATCGCTCGGTACATACCGCTCCCGTCGCGCGCGAACGGCAAAAGGTCGTCCGCTACCCGAGGAGGTAGCGGAGCCGCGGGTACGCCTCCACGAGGTCGAACCGTTCGAGCAGGGCGTCCAGCCCGAGGAACCGCCCCGCGCCGAACGCGCCGAGGCCGAACAGCAGCGCCGCGTAGACGAGGTGGGAGTCGACCACGAAGCCGTGCGCTATCGGGAGCCCGGCCATGAGGCCGCCCTGGAGGCTCGCCGCCCAGAACAGCATCATCATCACGGCTCCCCAGAAGGCGTTCCAGCGCACGAACGCCCCGAGCATCATCCCGAGCCCCGTGAGCGTGAGCCCCCACACCACGAGCATGTCGACGAGCGGGATGCCAGCCATCGCCGCGAACGCGTCGGTGAAGGGGTTGCCCGCCGGGATGGCGTTCTGCAGGAACCCGGCGGCCGTCCAGTCGTTGCCGGGGTTCGCGTCGAGGTACGTGACGAGCTTCGTCAGTCCGCCCTGGAGCAGTATCCACCCCATCGTCAGCCGCATCGCGACGAGGGCGTAGCCGACCCACCGCTCCGAGTAGGCGAACCGAGTCTCGGTCCCGAACAGTTCCGCGTCGAGTTCGCGTGTTTCGGCTGCCATTGTCCTGTCCTCCACACCTGAAGCGTCGGGCCGACTCCCCTTCAAGGGGGTATCGCGGTCCGCGCCTCACGGATTCGGGGAAAATATTAAGTAAAGAAACTCGGGCGGGACGCTCGCCGACGCGGTCGGCCGTCAGCCGGGGTCGCCGCCCGGCTCAGCCGCCGAGCTTCTCGCGGGCGATCTTCACGCCCCCGGGCGTGATGACGAGCTGGTCGTCGTCCTTCTGGATGATGTCGCCGCCGACCTCGTCGGCCACCTGTTTCAGCTCGTCGGAGATGTGTTCCATCGTGCGGTCGGTCGTGGTGTGGCGGGTGATGTCCGCGATGACGATGTCGCCGTCGTACAGCGCGTCCTTGATCGGTATCACGTCGCTCTTGTCGCCGATGGTGGCGATGTGGAGCTGCGTGTCCACGCTCGTCGCCGAGGTGTCGAAGTCGGAGATGTCCAGTTCGACGTAGTCGCCCGTGGACCGGCCGCCGCCCCCGAGCAGTTTGCTCATCAGTCCCATAGGCGCGAATCCGGGCGGCTGTCGGCAAAACTCTTGCGTCAGACGGGGCCGGCGCTCGCCGCCACCGGGAGCGTTTTGCGCGACCGGACCGAGCGCCCCGGTATGACGTTCAGCATCTGCGTCCGCGAGACGTACGAGGGCGAGGACGGCGAGGAACACACCCGCTACGGCGTCGCCGTGACGACGCGGCTCGCGGCCGTCGGCACGCTGTGTCCGTTCGCCAACGAACACGGCGCCGTCGCCACCCAGTCGCTCGTCAACGTCGAACTCGGGGAGAAGGGCGTCGAGTACCTCGCCGACGGGCTCGCCGTCGAGGACGCGCTGTCGGCGCTGCTCAACGCCGACGACGGGAAACAGAGCCGCCAGCTCCACGGCGTCGACGCCGAGGGCACCTTCGCCTTCTCCGGCGACGAGTGTATGGGCTGGTACGGCCACGTCGAGCGCGAGGGGTTCACCGTCGCCGGCAACCTCCTCACCGGGGAGTCGGTCGTGGAGGCGACCGCCGACGCCTTCGAGGACGCGGACGACGACCTCCCCCTCGCGGAACGGCTCGTCGACGCGCTCGCGGCCGGGCAGGCCGAGGGCGGCGACAAGCGCGAGGACCTAGAGGTGCAGTCGGCGGCGCTGAAGGTGACGACCACCGAGGACCGCGAGATGACGCCGTACTACAACGACCTGCGCGTCGACGCCTCGAAGGAGCCGGTCGCGGACCTCCGCGAGACGTACGAACTCGCCGGCGAGAGCTTCGACGCCGCCGTGGCGAAGTACGAGGAGGAGTACGAGAACGACGAGATAGACGGCGACGAGTAGCGTGCGTACCGCCGCCGTCGCGGTCCGGTTCGTCCTCGAAGTCGCGGCGCTCGCCGCCCTCGCCTACTGGGGCGTCCGCGTCGGGACCGACTTCCCCTCGCGGCTGGCGCTCGGTCTCGCCGCGCCGATGTTCGCGGCCGGGGTCTGGGCCACCTTCGTCGCGCCGCGCGCTCCCTTCCGGCTCCCGGCGCTCGCGCGCCTCGCCGTCGAACTCGGCGTGTTCGGGCTGGCGGTCGCGGCGCTCGCGGTCGTCGGTCGTCCGACCCTCGCCGTCGCGTTCGGCGCCGCGGCGTTCGCCGACAGCGTCGGCCTCTACCTCCTCGAACGGGGCGGCGCCTGAGCCGGTCGCCGCGTTCGACTCCCCTTCCCCCTCGGCGACCGGCCCCGGACTCGGGTCCCTCCTCCCGCGCCCCGACGGGGGATACGGTCGGCCCGAAATAAATACACCCGAGCGTTCTCGCGCCCGTTAAACGGTCAGTTCGAACAGGTCGTCGCCGACGTGGTGGAGCGACTCGACCACCTTCCCGGAGTCGCCCGTCATCTCCGCGCCGTCCACGAGCGCGCGCCCGACGGCGAGCACCTTCCCGTGGGTCTCCTCGGCGACGGCGACGAGGTCGCCCTCGGCGATGGTGTCGTCCGCCTCGACGATGCCCGGCCGCATCACGTCGGCCCCGTCGGAGACGAACGAGATGGCCCCCGCGTCGACGGTCACGACGTTGCGCTCGGGGGCGAACGTCTGGGCCCCGTTGACGGTGAGGAACGGCTCCCCGTCGAAGAAGGCGACGTACGGCTCGCCGTCGACCAGCACGACCCGGCGGTCGGAGTCCGCGAAGTCCACGTCCTCGAACGCGTCGCCCTCGACGGTCACGCCAAGCCGCTCCTCGATGGCCGTCACGACCTCGTCTATCTCGTCGCCCCGGAGGTGGTGGCGCGATTTGACTTCCATACCGGCCGTGGGGCGTCTCCGCCGATAAATCCGTCCATGAATCGCTCAGCGGACGAGCGTCTCGACGGACACCTCGCCGTCCGCGACCTCGGCCACCATCACGGAGGCGTCGGGCGCGGGGTCGGCCCCGGTCGCGCTCCCGGGGTTGAGCAGGCGGTAGCCGCCGTGTTCCTCGTCGCGCCGCTGATGGGTGTGCCCCGAGACGCCGACGGTGAGGCGGTCGTCCGCCGCGTGCTCGTCCGTGACGCGCGCCACCCGGTCGTCGTAGCCCGCGATGTCGCCCGTCCCGTGCGTGACGACGAACCGGACGCCGCCGACGTCGAGCGTGGCGACCTCGGGCACCCCGAGGTCCGCGGGGTCGATGTTGCCGAGGACGGCCGTCAGTTCGGGGGCGTGTTCGCGGACGGTGTCGAGCGCCGCCGGCGAGTCGAAGTCCCCGGTGTGTATCACGCGGTCGGCGGCGGCCGTCTCGTCGAGCACCCACTCCGGTATCGCCGCCTCGCGCGACGGGACGTGCGTGTCGCCCATGAGGAGGAGTCGCATACCGGTCACTCGACGGCGCGCCCCGAAAGCTTTCCGCGGTGCCCCCCGACCCGCGCGCCGAGCGGGGGGTGAGAACCGGTCACGTCCCTCCCGGACGCTTTTGACCGGTGACGCCACAGCGGGCCCGTGGCCGACGCCCGCATCCGCGACGCCTTCCTCGCCGTCGCGCGCGACCGCGAGCGCGCCGGCCTGCTCGTCGCCTACCTCCTGCTGTTCGTCGTCGTCGACGCCTACGGCCAGCTGTTGCCGCTGTACTACCGGGAACTCGGGGTCTCCGTCGCGGCGCTCGGCGTCGCCAAGAGCGTCGGCAACGGCGTCGAGGCGGTCGCCTCCGGGCCGGTCGGGGTCCTCGCCGACGAGACGGACCGCGCGGCCATCGCCGTCGTCGCGGGCGGGGCGCTCGCCGTCGTCCTCGCCGCGTTCCCGTTCGCGGGCGGGGCGCTCGCGCTCGGCGCGCTGGTCGTCGCCTTCGCCGCCGCCCGCCTCGTGTTCAACACGGCGGCGACGCCCCTGCTGAGCGCGTCGTTCGAGACGGGCGCGGAGGGGGTCGGCTGGGCCGTCCGCGACACCGCCATCTACGTCGGCGGCGCGCTCGGCGTCGCCGGGACCGGGCTGCTCGTCGCCCGCCTCGGCTACGGGTCGGCGTTCCTCGCGCTCGTGCCGGCGCTCGTCGCCCTCGTCGCCGTGCTCGCCGTCGCCCACCGGCCGACGTTCGGCGGGGCGGTCTCGCTTCCGTCGCTCTCGCGCCCGCGCCCCCTCGCCGCCGTCCGCGCGGTGTCGAAGCCGGGTGTCCTCGCCCGCTTCCTCGCCGTGAAGCTGTTCGCCGGCCTCGGGATGGGGTCGTGCTTCTACCTGCTCCCCGTCCGGGCCGTGGACCTGGGGGTGGCCGCGGGAACGTTCCTGCTCGCGTTCGGCGCGGCGAAGGTCGTCGCGGTCGCCTTCACCCTCCTCGGGGGGCTGGCGACCGACCGCGTCAGCCGGAAGGCGCTGTACGTCGGCAACTTCGCGATAGAGGCCGTCATGCTCGCGGCGCTCGCGCTGGCCGACTCGCCGGCACTGCTGTTCGTCGCCGTCGGCCTCTACGTCCTCCAGACGACGTTCGAGCCGGCGGTGCTGGCCTTCTTCTTCGACCAGTTCGACGAGGAGGAGTCGGGGCGCGCGTGGGGCATCTCCGGCGTCGTCGCACGCGGGACCGGCGTCGTCGCGCCCGCCGTCGGCGGATACCTCTACCGCGTGTCGCCGTCGCTGGCGTTCGGCCTCGGCGCCGCGGCGATGGTCGCGGCGACGGCCGCGGCGCTGACCCTGCCCGGCGACCCGGCGCGCGCGTAGCCGGGCGAGTCGGCCAAACGCCTATACGCGTCGGCGCGTACCCGTAGGCATGACCTTCGACCCCGCCAGCCAGGGACTCGACGACGAGGAAGTCCACGAGCGCGTCGAGGAGGCCATCGAGAACAACGAGGTCGTCCTGTTCATGAAGGGGACGGCGATGATGCCCCAGTGCGGCTACTCGAAGCGGGCCGTCGGCCTGCTCCAGCAGTACCGCGAGGACGTGGCGACCGTCGACGCGCTCCAGAACCTCGACGCCTTCCGCGAGGCGCTCTCCGAGCGCTCCGGGTGGGAGACCATCCCGCAGACGTTCGTCGATGGGGAGTTCGTCGGCGGCAGCGACATCCTCGCCGAACTGGAGGAGCGCGGCGAACTCGCCGAGACGGTGAACGCCGACCCCGACGCGGCCGCCGGGTCGAGCGCGGGCAGCGCGGACGCCCCCTTCTGAGGCCGCCGTCCTTCCCCGTTCGCCGCCCGCCGAGCGACGGCGCCGCTCACTCCGTCTTCCCGTCCGCGCGGTCGCGCTCCCGCGCCTCCGGGTCGCGCTCGCCGGGGTCGCCGTAGCCGCCCCCGCCGGGTGTGAACACGGTCACCGTCGTTCCGGCGGGCGCGTCGCGCGTCGTCTTGGCGAGCACCTGCTCGCCGTCGATTCGGTTCGCGCCCGTCGCGCCGTCCGCGCCGCCCGCGGCCCCCTTCGGCGCGCGGCGCCGCCGCTCCGTCAGCAGCGAGACGACGGAGTCCTCCCCGACCGTGAGTTCGCGAACGAGGCCGAGGCCGCCGCGGTACTCGCCGTCGCCGCCGCTGTCCGGTCGGAAGCCGTACCGCTCGACCCGGAGCGGGTACTCCGTCTCGATGGACTCGACGGGGGTGTTGAGCGTGTTCGTCATCCCGACCTGTACGCCGTCCATCCCGTCCTTCGACGGGCGCGCGCCGAACCCGCCCGCGACCGTCTCGTAGTAGGTGTAGCCGTCGGCCGCGCGACTCCCGATGACGACGTTGTTCATCGTCCCCTGGCTCCCCGCCGGGACGCGGTTGGGGAGCGCCCCGCGGAACGCGTCGAGCACGGTGTCGGTAACGCGCTGGCTCGTCTCGACGTTCCCCCCCACGACCGCCGCCGGCGGCTCGGGGTTCACGAGCGACCCCGCGGGCGCGGTCACGGTCACCGGCTCGTAACAGCCGTGGTTCGGCGGGATATCGGGGTCTGTCACCGCCCGGACGACGAAGTAGACGGCGCTCTTCGCCACCGCGAGCGGCGCGTTCACGTTGCCACGAACCTGGTCGGCCGTGCCCGCGAAGTCCACCGCGACGGCGTTCCCGTCCACGGTGACGGTCGCGACGACGGGGATATCGTCGTCCGTCACCCCGTCGCCCTCCAGCGCGTCGCGGGCCGTGTAGGTGCCGTCCGGCACGTCCGCGAGTTCGGCCTCCATCCGGTCGCGTGAGTAGGCGACGACCGCGTCGAACAGCGGCTCGAGGTCGCCGTACTCCGCGAGGAGTTCGCCGACGCGCTCCTCGGCGCGGTCGTTCGCCGCGAGCTGGGCGCGCAGGTCCGCGCGCCGCTCGTCGGGGTTGCGAACGTTCGCGAGGAAGAGGTCGCGCACGTCCTCGACGGGGTCGCCGCCCGCGACGAGCCGAACCGCCGGCAGGCGAAGCCCCTCCTGGTATATCTCGGTCGCGCCCGCGGGCATGCTCCCGGGAGCGGTGCCGCCCACGTCCGCGTGGTGCGCGCGCGTGACTGCGTAGCCGACCACCTCGTCGTCGGGGGCGACGGGCGAGACGATGGTCACGTCCGGCAGGTGGGTGCCGCCCGCGAACGGGTCGTTCACGAGGAAGGCGTCGCCCGGCGCGGCGTCGCGGTCGCGGACCGCCTCCACGGCCGCCGGCATCGCCCCGAGGTGGACCGGGATGTGTTCCGCCTGCGCGACCATCCGGCCGTCGGCGTCGAACAGCGCCGTCGAGCAGTCGCGCCGCTCCTTGATGTTCGGCGAGTACGACCCCCGTATCAGCACCTGCCCCATCTCCTCGGCGATTCCCTCCAGCCGATTGCGGACGACCTCCAGCGTCACCGCGTCCACGCCGCTCACGCCGACCCCTCCGTGAGGACGACCGCGCCGTTCGCCCGGACGGTCCCGCGCCACCCCGGCGGCACGACCGTCGTGCTCTCGGTCCCCTCCAGCACGGCGGGCCCCGCGAGGTCGTACCCCGGCGGGAGCGCGTCGCGGTCGTACACCCGCGTCCCGCGGGCCTCGCCGTCGAAGTACGCGGTCCGCGTGCCGCGCTCGGGGTCGCCCGACGGGTCCGCGGCCGTCTCGGCCACGTCCCGGGGAACGCGCGCCGTCGCGCGCAGGGTGACCAGCTCGACCGGCTCGTCGGCCCGGTAGCCGTAGGCGCGCTCGTGGGCGTCGCCGAACGCTTCGCGGACGGCGTCGGCGTCGAACGGCCGCTCGACGGGCACGTCGAGTTCGAAGCTCTGCCCGTCGTAGCGGCAGTCGGCCGACAGCGCGACGGTCGGCTCGGCGGTCGCGTCCGCCCGCGCCGCGGCTTCGAGGTCGTCGAGGACGGTCGCCACCTCCCCGGAGTCGGCCTCGGAAAGCGGCACGAGCAGGCTCCGCGCGGCGTCGTACTCCTCGTCCGCGGCCAGCAGGCCGTACGCCGAGAGCACGCCCTCGGCGGGCGGGACGACCACGCTGTCGATGTCGAGCGCGCCGGCCAGCGGCGCGGCGTGCATCGGCCCCGCGCCGCCGAACGCGACGAGGCCGAACTCGCGGGGGTCGTGGCCCCGCTCGACGGTCACCGCGCGGACGGCGCGGGTCATCCGCGCGTTGGCGACGCGGTACACCCCGGCGGCGGCCTCGCGCGCCGAGTCCAGTCCCGCCTCCTCGGCCAGCCGCGCCAGCGCGTCGCGTGCGGCGTCGGCGTCGAGTTCGAGTTCGCCGCCCAGCGCCGCGTCGTCCCCGATGTAGCCGAGCACGAGGTTCGCATCCGTCACCGTCGCGCGCTCGCCGCCCTTCCCGTAACACGCCGGGCCGGGCTCCGCCCCCGCGGACTCGGGGCCGACGCGGAGCGCCCCTCCGGCGTCCACCGACGCGACGCTCCCGCCGCCCGAGCCGATGGTGTGGACGTCAACCATCGGGGCCGCGACCGGGACGCCGTCGATGACGGTGTCCGTCGAGCGCTCCGCGCTCCCGTCGCGCACGAGGCTCACGTCGCTCGACGTGCCCCCCATGTCGAAGGTGACGAGGCCGGCGAGGTCGCGCTCCGCGACCGCGGCGCCCGCCGCCCGGTTCGCCCCGACGACGCCCGCGGCCGGGCCGGAGAGCATCGTCGTCACCGGGCGCGCCCGCACGGTGTCGGCGTCCGCGATGCCGCCGTTCGACTGCATCACTCGCGGGGCGGGGAGGCCGGCCTCGCGCGCCCGCTCCGCCAGCCGCCCGACGTAGGCGTCGATTGCCGGCGCGACGTACGCGTCCGCGACGGTCGTCGCCGTCCGCTCGAACTCGCGGAACTCCGCGAGCACCTCCGACGACGCCGACACGGGCACGTCGAGTTCCTCCCTGAGGACCGCGGCCGCGCGCGCCTCGTTCTCCGGGTGGGCGTACGCGTGGAGGAAGGCGACGGCCACGCTCTCCACCTCGCCCCGCAGGTCGGCGGCGAGCGCCCGTATCTCCTCGGGGTCGACCGGCGTCTCGATTCCGTCTGGCGTCGCCCGCTCCGCGACCGCGAAGCGGCGCCGCCGCGGGACGAGGGGCGCGGGCTTCTCGGCGTCGAGGTCGTAGAGGCTCGGACGGGTCTGTCGGCCGATCTCGAGCACGTCGCGAAAGCCCTCCGTCGTCACGAGCGCCGTCTCCGCGCCCGCCCGTTCGAGGACGGCGTTCACGGAGACGGTCATCGCGTGGGCGAACTCACCAACCTCGTCGGGGGCGACCCCCGCCCGCTCGCAGGCCTTCTCGATGCCGGCCAGCACCCCCTCGCTCTGGTCGGCCGTCGTGGGGACCTTCGCCGTCGTCACCCGCCCGTCGCCCGCGACCAGCACCGCGTCGGTGAAGGTGCCGCCCACGTCGACGCCGACCCGCGGGGCGCTCTCCTCTGTCATGGCTCGACCGTCGGGGAGGCGGGCCAAAGGGCTGGCGCCGGGTCGTCTCAGTCGTCCGCGGCGGACGACTCCCCGCCCGCCGTCGGCTTCTCGGGCGGGCCGGCGGTCAGGCGGCGTCGGCGTCTGGCGAACGTCTGTGCGCGGTCGGGGTCGCCGACGGAGACGAGCAGCGACACGAGTTCGTCGAGCAGGTGTTCGAGCGTGTCCGGGTCCTCCCGCCCGGACAGCTCCCGGACCGCGCGTTCGAGTTCCGCGACGGCCGCGTCCGTCTCCCCCTTCCGCCGGTGGACGTCGGCGAGGACGTTTCGGGTCAGCGCGACCGAGCGGACGTCGCCGGCCCGTTCGAGGTGGTCGAGCGAGTCGCGGACGTACGACTCCGCGGCCGCCACGTCGCCGAGTTCGAGCGCGCAGACGGCGAGGTTGTGCTCGCTGATGCCGGTCGCGTGGTCGTTCCCCACCGCCCGGCGGATGTCGTACGCCTCCTCGTGGACCTCGCGCGCGGCCTCGAACTCCCCGAGGTTCTCGTGGACGGTGCCGATGTTGTTCAGACAGATGGAGCGGCGGTACTCGTCGCCGATGCGCCGGTACAGCGACTCCGCGCGTTCGAGGTACTGCAACGCCGTCTCCTGGTTCCCGCGGACGCGTTCGAGGTCGCCGAGGTTCGTCAGCGTCCCGGCGATGCCCGGGTCGCGGCCGATCTCGGTGTCGATGTCGAGCGCCCGCCGGTACTGCGCCTCGGCGTCGTCGAACTCCCCGAGGCGCGTCAGCCCGTTGCCGATGTTCGCCCGGACCTTCGCCTCCTGCATCCGCTCGCCGTGTTCCCGGTACCGCTCCAGCGCCGCCCGCCCGTGGCCGATGGCCGTCTCGAACTCGCCGCGGCTCTGGGCGACCGCCCCGAGGTTGTGCAGCGCCCGCGCGACCCACAGGTCGTTCCCGACGGCGGTCGCGTGGCGGCGCGCCGCGGTGTAGCGCTTCTCCGCGAGCGCGAACTCGCCCCGCTTCTCCGCGACGGTGCCGAGCTGGAGCAGCCCCACGAACGTCAGCCGGTCGTCGTCGTCCCGGACGGCCATCGAGAGCGCCTCGACCAGTAGCTCGGTCGCCTCGTCGTACGCGGACTCGAGCTTCTTCGCCCGCGCCAGCCCGATCAGCGCCTCGCTCTCGAACGTGAAGCTCCCGCGCTCGGCGGCCTCGGCGCGGAGCCGCTCGAACACCCGGGTCGCCCGCTCGGGCGCGCCCGCCTCCAGCGCGAGCGTCCCGGCCCACCGGTACCGTCGGAGGGGCTGGACGTGCGACGGCACCTCGTCGAGGACGCCGTCGCTCACGAGCGGGGCGACCCGCGGCCGGTGACCGAGTTCGTCGAAGAGCCGCTCGACGAACTCGGCCTGCCACCCCTCCGGGTCGTCGTCGATACGGTCGAGGACCGGGTCGGCCGTCGCCCGCTCGCGGGCCGCCGCCCGCCGGTCGGGCGCGGTCGCGAGCCCGAGCACCGTCCCGAGGACCCGCGCGACGGTCTCGCGCGCCCCCCGGCGACCCAGCCTCTCCACGACGTGGTCGAGGAAGGCGTACGACCACGCCTCGTGGACCGTCTCCGGCGGGGCGTCGAGTCCGGGGGCCGCGGACGCGGGGAACAGCGCGGCCCCCGCGAGCACGTCCACCGCCTCCGTCACGAGTTCCTCGTCGCCGACGGCGTACACGAGCGAGGGGGCGACGGGTATCCCGCAGACGTTGAGCACGTTCGCCAGCACGGCGACGTCCATCGCCGTCCGGCTCCGCGACCGGAGCCGCTCGAAGGTGTCCCGCACGGACGCCGACAGCGTCGTCGTCGCCTCGGGGTCGGCGACGCTCAGCGGGTCCGCGAGCCGGGCGACCCGGTGGACCGCGACGTAGAACGCCCCGACGTCCCCGCCCTCGGCGTCCCGGACCGCGTCGTACAGCGCCCTCGCGTCGAGGCCGAGCGCGGTGCCGGCGTCCGCCTCGGCCCGTTCGAGCAGCCGCTCGCAGTCGGCGACGCTCAGCGACGGCATCGCGTACTCCTCCAGCGTCGCCCGCTCGGGGGCGTCGTCGCGCGCCGCCGCGTCGCGCCACTCGCGCTCGCGGGCGTCGAACAGGAACGTGACCCGGTCGTCGCCCGCGAACTCCCGCCGCAGGTCGACCGCCCGCCGCGCGCCGGGGTCGACGACGTCCTCGACGACCACGAGCACGTGGCCCTCGCACCTCGTCAGGTGTCGCCTGAGTTCGACGACCGACGCGAACGCGTCGCCGGTCCCGGACGCCCGGTAGAACACGGGGTCGCCCGCCGCGTGCCAGTCTGCCGCGACCCGCTTGCACAGCGTGCTCTTGCCGCTGCCGGGCTCCCCGACGACGACGGTGTCGCGGCCCTCCCGGAGCCGCTCCGCGAGTTCCGCGGCGAGTTCGACCCGGCTCCCGTCGTCCCGGTACCGCGAGCGCACCACGTCGTTCCCGTGTCGGACCCCGCTCAGCGAGACGCCGGTCCGCCACGAGACCAGCATCGGCGCGTGCCCGCGCCGCTCGACGAGGCCGTCGTCGAGCTCGACGAACCCCTCGGCCTCGACGGCCGCGGGGAGTTCGCCGTCGCGTTCGGGCGGTCGCGCCCGCCGCTCGTCGCGCAGCGCCGCGAGGTCGTCGGTCCGGTCCGTCGAGTCGGCCACCCGCCCGTCGATACGCCTGGCGATGCGCGCTACCGACTCCGGTTCCGTGTGTTCGTACACCCCGGCGATGCCCCCCTCGTCGGTGTACGCGACGACGTAGGCGGCGTCGCCGTCGCCGCGGAGCCGGACGAGACCGACCGACGACACCGCCGCCTCGTAGAGCCGGACGCCGTCCGCGGCCGCGAGTTCCCCGATGTCGGCCGCGAACCGCGCCTCCAGAGTGGAGAGCAGCGTCGGGGCGAACACCAGCCGGCTCGTCGTCCCGCCCCGGCGGGCCTGCGTCCGGTACGCGTCCAGGATGCGCGAGTCCGACAGCCGCGGGAGCAGGGCGTCGACCCGCTCCGCGCCGCGGATCTCCTCCTCGAGGAGCGAGAGCGTCGCCTGGCGGTCGTTTCCCGCCGTCCGGTGGAGCGTCGCCCCGGCGACGAGCGAGGCGTCGAGCGCGCCGTCGGCGACGGCGTCGAGGACGTCGGCGCTCGCGGCGATGTCGCGCATCTCGCCGCGGTACGCGTCGTGGCGTTCGAGGCCGAGTTCGCCCGCGGCCGTGGCCCGGTAGGTGCCGTCGGCCCGCTCCGCGAGCCCCGCGTCGAGGAGTTCCGCGACGGCCCTGTCTATCGTCGAGCGGGAGTGGTCGAGGTCGTCGATGAGGTCGCGCTTGTACCGCGGCTCCGCGGCGAGCGCGGCGAGCACGTCGCGGCGCTTGGCGACGGTCCCGCGGAACGCCTCGGCGTCCACGCCGTCGCGCCCGTCGCCGTCCCCCTCCCGTGTCATGGGACCGGCTACCGGTGCGACCGGTTTGAACATTGCTGTGGCGTCCGGCGCGGCCGCCGCTCGGGCCGGCGGTTCCGGCGACGGCGCGCCGCCGCGTCACTCGGTCGGCGTCGAGACGTTCGAGACCCGCACGTCGGCGACGTACATCGCCGTCCGGCCGCTCGACGACTCGTACCGCTCGACCGTTCCGGCGAAGTCGAACCGCGCCCCCCGTTCGAGCGACTCCTCGGTCTCGAGCCACGCCGTCGCGCCGCCCGCACCGACGAGGTCGCCCTCCGGGGTGACCAGTCCGGCGCGCGTGTAGCCGGACCGGCGCTCGCCGTCCGTCAGCGCGCGCCCGCGGACCGGCTCGTCCGTCGTCTTGTGCGGGTTCTCCGCGAAGTACCGGTACTGGCTCCCGTTCGTTATCAGCCCGTCCTCGCCGGGCGACTCGAACTGCTCGCCCCCGGTCACGTCCGCGTCGGCGACGTAGAGCACCGGCACGTCCTGCACGGTCTCGGCGCTCTCGACCGTCCCCCCGAAGGACATCGCGTCGCCGGGCGAGAACCCGCGGTACGTCCGCAGGAGGAACAGCCGGTCCGTGCGGCCGTCCCCGTCGACCAGCCAGAACGCGTCGTAGCCGGTCTCGGTCGTGCCGGAGTGTTCCCCTTCCGCCCGTATCTCCCGCCCCTGCCACGTCTCGGGGTCGTTCCACACCGTCTCGAAGTCCTCGGCGGAGTCGATGCGCCCCGTGTCGGACAGCGACCCGGCGGTCGCCGTCCCGGGGTCGTCCGTCGCTCCGTTCGCGTCCGTCGCCGTCGCGGTCCCTGTCCCGGTCGGGTCGTCGCCCCCGCCGCTCGCGGTTCCGCCGTCGGAGCTACAGCCGGCCAACAGCGCGGCCCCGACGGCCCCGGCGGAGCCGACGAGCGTTCGCCGCGTCACGAGCGAATCGGTGTCGGTGTTCGTGTCGTTCACACCGCCCGGGAGGTGGGGAAGGGGCAACAGGTCACGCCGCGGCGAAGTTCCCCGAGGGGTGGGATAACGACCGTCCGCCGGGTGCGGTCGGTACGGATGAACAGACGAGTATTCGTCACGACGGTCGGAACGCTCGGCGCCGCCGGACTCGCCGGCTGCATGGGCGGCGACGGGAACGAGGACGGCGACCGCCCCGGCGGGGACGCGGGGACCGCGACGGCGGCCGGCACCGGGACGGCCACGTCGACCCCCGAACCGGAGATAGAGACCACCGAGGGGCCCGCGGAATTCGCCGTCTACGACGCCGCGTGGGCCGAGGGCGAGTCGCTCACGGTCGACGCCGGGAGCCCGGTCGAACTGACCGTCGGTAACCGGGGCGGGGAGCCCGGACGGCTCGGCGGCGAACTCTCCGCCGAGAGCCGCGTCAGCACGGTCGCGGAGCCGCTCGTCGGGGAGCTCTCGTTGCCCGACGAGGAGGTCCCGTCGGGGCAAACGGTGACGGTGACGAGCGAGACGGTGACTCCGCTGTTCGCGGGCGGCTACGACGCTACCGTGCGGACCGACGACGGAACGCTTCCCGTGGCCGACGAGGACGCCGCCGTCCTCGCCGTCGCGCCCCACACCGGGAGCACGGGCGAGACGCTCCCGCTCGGCGGCGACCTCCGGATGCGCGTCTCCGGGGTCGCCTTCGAGGACGCGCTGTACCACCCCGAGACCATCTCCCGCGGCTTCAACTCGGCCGAGCGCTACGGCCTCTACACCACTCTGTCGGACCAGACCTTCGCGGTCGTGGAGGCGACGGTCGAGAACACGGGCAACTCCGCGGCCCGGTTCGAGGGGGACGCGGTCGACTTCGCCGGGGCGGCGGCGCTGTCGCCCGACGCCGAGGTGACGACGCTCGACGGCGAGCCGCTCGCCGGCGCGAACGTGAACCCGGGGAGCCGACGGACCGGCTGGCTGCTGTTCCGCGTCGCCCGCGACGCGGTCCCGGACGCCGCCGTGAACCACTACCGCGACTCGCCGACCGCGGCCGCCGACGCCGTCTGGGACCTCGGGCTGTCGGACGTTCGGTTCCCGAGCTTCGAGCTGACGGACGTGGACGTCCCGGACACCTTCGTCGACGGGAACGGCGAACAGCCGCTCGCGTTCACCGTCGCGAACACCGGGGAGGCCACGGGCACGTTCCGCGGCGCTATCGAGTGGCGGCTGCCGGACGACGACTCGTGGGACGGTCTGCTCGCGGGGAACGACGAACTGGTCGCGCGCATCCCGCCCGGCGAGAGCGCGACCATCCGCACGACGACGACTGCGGACGGCGAGGAGTCGTTCGAGTACCGCTTCCAGCCGTTCGGCGTCACCTTCCTCGTCGAGGCGCCGTAGCGGTACTCCCCGCGGGCCGGGCGAGTGGGAGGGCTTTTGCCCGTCGCCGTCGTCGCGTTCACCCGACGGCGATGACGACAGTTACCCCCTCCGAGCCCCGTGTGACGAGTCGTTAACTCCGAGCCGTCACTCTCCGACGAACGGTCGCCCCCGAACGCGTTCGCGGGTCGGCACGACCGCCGAAACGACCGGGTTCGTCCCGTTCTCCGAAACCGGGACTCGGCGTCCGAGTTTATGCCGCCCGACGCGTTACTCGGGACGTATGTACGACAGCATCCTGCTTTCGACGGACGGCACCGTCGCCTCCGAACGCGCCGAGGCGCACGCGCTCGACCTCGCCGCCGCACACGACGCCGTACTCCACGTCCTCTACGTCGTGGACGAGGCCGTCGTGACGGCCTACAGCGGCGACGAGTACGTCGACGAGGCCGAGGGGCCGGAACACGGCCTGGAGGAACTCGGGGAGGAGGCGCTCGGCGCGCTCCGGGACCGGGCGGCGGCCGCCGGCGTCGACGTCGAGACGGCGATGCGACACGGTCGCCCCGACGAGGCCATCGTCCGCTACGCCGACGACCACGACGCGGACCTGCTCGTGCTCGGGACCAAACACCGCCCGGACGAGTACCGCGCCCTGCTCGGGAGCGTCACCGACCGCGTGCTCAGGCTGACGACCCGCCCGACGACCGTCGTGAAGACCGCCGTCGAGGAGTGACGGCGGCCGCGCGGTGACGGGCGCGCCCTCCCGACGACCGAGCGTCTAGAACTCGCCGCCCGCGGACAGGTCGACGTCGGGCACCTCGTCCGCCGGCTCGAAGCCGAACACCTCGCCGTAGAAGGCGAGCTCCAGCTCGTGGGCGCGGCGGCGGGACCGCGCCCGCCGGAACCCGTGTCGCTCGCCGTCGAACACCACGAGCTCGTGGGGCACGTCGCTCGCGGTCAGCGCCTCGACCATCTCCTCGGCCTGTGACAGCGGCACGACCCGGTCGTCCTCGCCCTGGAGCAACAGCGCCGGCGCGTCGATCTCGTCGGCGTGGTTCACGGGCGACCGGGCGTCGTAGGTGTCCGCGGCTTCGGGATACGGCCCGACGAGGGTGTCGAGGTACCGCGACTCGAACTTGTGGGTCAGCTCGGCGAGCCGCCCGAGGTCGGCGACCCCGTAGTAGCTCGTCCCCGCGGCCACGGCGTCGTGGAACGCGAGCGTCGACAGCGCGACGAACCCGCCGGCGCTCCCGCCCCTGACCGCCACGCGGTCGGGGTCGATACGGCCGCCCTCGGCGAGGTGGGTGGCGGCGTCGATACAGTCCTCGACGTCGGTCACCCCCCAGTTCCCGTACAGCGCCTCGCGGTAGTCGCGCCCGTACCCGGTCGAGCCGCGGTAGTTCACGTCCACGACGGCGACGCCGCGCGACGTGAAGAACTGCTTCCCGAGGTCGAAGGCGGGCCCGGTGGCGCTCGTCGGCCCGCCGTGCGCGAACACGACGGCCGGGGGGCGTTCGTCCCCGGGCGGGTCGACGTCCGGGTTGGTCGGCGGGTAGACGAACGCGTGGGCGGCGGCCCCGTCGCGCGTGGGGACGGTGACGTGCTCCGGCGTGGAGACGTACGCGTCGTCGAGGTCGACGTCGCTACCGGACCGCAGCGTCGTGACGCCCTCGTCCGGCGTCCACCGGACGACCCGCGCCGGCGTCGTCGGGTCGCTGACGACGACGTAGACGGACTCGCCGTCCGTCCGGAGCCGCGGGTTTATGGCCCCGAACGACACGTCGGGGACGCTTCGCGTCCCGTCGGGCGCGAGGAGTTCGAGCGACTGTTCACCCTCGCGGGTGACGACCGTCGCGACGCGCCCGTCGTCGAGGAAGCCGTAGGTGGCGAAGCCGAACTGCCACTGTGGGACGCCGTACTCGGCGGCCTCCTCGCGATACGCCGCCCAGTCGTCGTCGGCACGCCGATACAGGTTCCACCAGCCGGTGCGGTCGGACACCGCGTGCAGCGTGCCGTCGCCGCGCCACGCGGGCTGGAAGACGGACTCCTCGGGGCCGCCCATGACGACTCGCTCGTTCGACAGCGCGCCGTCGTCGTCGACGTCCGCGAGCCGCAGGTGGGTGCCGTCCCACGGCATCCGCGGGTGGTCCCACGTGAGCCACGCGAGCCGCGTGCCGTCCGGCGAGAGCCGCGGAGCGGCGTAGAAGTCGTGACCCGAGGCCACCACCTCGGGGGACTCGCTCCCGTCGGCGGCGAGCCGGACGAGCGTCGTCACCGGCTCGTCGACGGCGTCGTCGGTGGCGGGCGCGTCGTGGTCCTCGCGGACGCAGTAGACGTGGGTCCCGTCGGGGCCGACTTCGAAGTCCGCGTACCGCAATCCGCCCTCCGTCCCCGGCTCGGGCGTGATGGCCTCGGGCTCGCCGTCGCGGGGCTGCCGGTAGACACGTTGGTCGCCGAGCCGTGCGAAGAAGACGGTCCCCTCGCGGACGGCGAAGTCGCCGCCGCCGTACTGGTGGACGAGCGTCCGGACGTCGACGTCGGCCGGCGTGTGGTCCTCGGGGGACCCGCCGTCGTGGCGGACGACGACGCCGCGCCCGTCCTCGTCGGGGCGTTGCTCGCGCCAGTAGACGGTGTCGCCGGCCACGGCGAGGTGTCCGAAGTCGACACCGGCGCCGGCAACCATCTCGGCGGTGACCGGCGACGGCCACGTTCCGTATCGCGCTGTGCGGCGGCTGTTAGTCATTCACACATCAGCTACCCGCAGGGACTCGGCCCCGTTTATTAAAACCGACCCGGGCCGGCGGACGAACGGGCGGGTCGCACAGCTGTTAGCGGGCCGAAACTTGTAGTGGGCCGGCTCCGAGACGGCCGCCATGGGGGAGCTACCGGAGGAACTCCGCCGACGACCGGGGAAAGGGGCCGACGAAATCAAAGCGGCGTACGACGACGAGGAGGCGACCGAATACGACGAGATGTCGTGGGTGAAGCGCCGACTGGCCGCACGCCCGCGGCGGAAGCAGTTCGGCGACGTCGACGGGCGTGTGCTCGACGTCGCGTGTGGCACGGGCCGGACCTTTCGGTACGTCCCCGACACGGCGCGGCTCGTGGGAATCGACCTCAGTGCCGATATGCTCGCTCGGGCCCGGGAGAAAGCGACGGAACTCGGCCGCGACGTCGAGCTGAAACAGATGGACGCCCAGCGGCTCTCCTTCGCGGACGACTCGTTCGACACGGTCGTCTCCTCGCTGTCGACGTGTACGTTTCCCGACCCGCTCGTCGCGCTCGCGGAGATGGGACGGGTGTGCCGACCGGACGGGGAGATACGACTGCTCGAACACCACAAGTGGCAGCGGTGGCCGTTCGGCGAACTGCAGGAACGGGGGGCGGACGACGAGTACCACCGGGTGGGGTGCCGGCTGTACGACGACCCCGCGGCGGTCGTCGAGGAGTCGGCGTTGCGGGTCGAGGAGAGGCGTCGGTGGCGAGTGCCGCCGTTCACCGGCGTCGTCGCGACGCCACCGTGAGCGACCGCGTGGAAACACCTTCCCGCGGATGGCCGGTCACGGCCCGACTCGACCCTGTCGTCACCTCGGCTCCGGGGCGCGCCACGCGAACAGCACCCCGAGACAGCCGAGCGCCGCGTCGACGACGAACCCCGTCTCGAAGCCGGCCGCGTCGACGACGGACCCGCCGAGTATCGGGGCGACGAACGCGCCCGCCAGCCCGACGGCGGTCCGGAACGCGACGGCGGTCGCGACCACGCGCGGGTCGACCACCTCGCGGACGTAGGTGAACGACAGCCCGAGCGTCAGCCGGATCGCGAAGCCGCTGACCAGCAGGGCGGCGACGAGCGCCGGGAGCGTCCCGAGGCGGGGGAAGACGAACAGCAGCGGCGCGTCCCCGTCGGTGTCGCTCGTCGGTGGCATGCGTTCCCGTCCGACCCGTCGCGGGCGACCGTCGGCGGACGCCGGGTCGGGTTCTCGACTCGTTCGGCGGAGACCGACGGCTACGTGTTGACGGTTCCCGGCGGGTCGCCGGTCCCGGTCGCCGCTCGGACGACCCCCGGCCCGGCGCGGCCGCTCGCCGGCGTGAAAGAACGGGAGAGAGAGAGAGAGGTCGTGCGGCGTTACTGCAGGTCGAACCGGTCGGCGGCCATGACCTTGTGCCACGCCTCGACGAAGTCCTCGACGAACTGCTCCTCGGCGTCGTCCGCGGCGTACACCTCGGCGATGGCGCGGAGCCGGGAGTGCGAGCCGAAGACGAGGTCGGCGCGGGTGCCGGTCCACGTCACCTCGCCCGTCTCGCGGTCGCGGCCCTCGAAGCGGGTGCCCTCGTCGTCGACGGCCTCCCACTCGGTCTCCATGCCGACGAGGTTCGCGAAGAAGTCGTTCGTGAGCGTCCCCGGCTCGTCCGTGAACACGCCGTGCTCGGAGTCGTCGTAGTTCGCGTCGAGCACGCGCAGGCCGCCGACGAGCACCGTCATCTCGTCGGGCGTGAGGTCGAGCAGGTCGGCCTTGTCGACGAGCGCCTCCTCGGCGGGGCGGTCGTCGGCGTCGCCCTCGTAGTTGCGGAAGCCGTCGGAGCGGGGCTTTAGCGCCTCGAAGGAGTCGGCGTCCGTCTGCTCCTGCGTGGCGTCGGTGCGGCCCGGCTCGAAGGGGACCTCGACGTCGTAGCCGGCGTCGGCGGCCGCCGCCTCGACGGCCGCGTTGCCGCCGAGCACGATGAGATCCGCGAGCGAGACGCGCACGTCGTCGTCGCGCGAGGCGTCGAACTCCTCCTTGACCTCGCGGTACGTGTCCAGCACGCGCGCGAGCTGTTCGGGCTTGTTGACCTCCCAGTCGCGCTGGGGGCGGAGCCGGACGCGCGCGCCGTTCGCGCCGCCGCGCTTGTCGCTCCCGCGGAACGTCGAGGCCGAGGCCCACGCCGTCTCCACGAGCTCGGTGCGGGTCAGGTCCGTCGCGAGTATCGTCTCCTTCAGCTCGGCTATCTCCTCGTCGCCGACGAGGTCGTGGTCCACGGCGGGGACGGGGTCCTGCCAGTCCATGACCTCGTCCGGCACCTCGGGGCCGAGGAACCGCTCCGGCGGGCCCATGTCACGGTGCGTGAGCTTGTACCACGCCTTCGCGAACGCGATGCCGAACCGCATCGGGTTGTCGCGGAACCCCTCGATTATCTCGCGGTAGTCGGGGTCGCGCTTCAGCGCCACGTCGGTGGTGAGCATCATCGGGGTGGCGCCCTCGTCGCCGTGGGCCGGCTCCGCGCTTCCCTCCAGCGACTCGTCGGTCGGCTTCCACTGCCACGCGCCGCCGGGCCCCTTGTGCGCCTCCCACTCGTAGTCGAGGAGGTTGCTCAGGTAGCCCATGTCCCACTCGGTCGGGGACTGCGTCCACGGCCCCTCGATACCGCTCGTGATCATCTCGCCGCCCTTCACCGGGCCGTCGGTGTCCTCGCGCTCCCAGCCGAAGCCCTGCGACTCCATCGGCGCGGCCTCCGGCTCGGGGCCGAGGTTCTCCGGGTCGCCCGCGCCGTGGACCTTGCCGAAGGTGTGGCCGCCGGCGATGAGCGCCGCGGTCTCCTCGTCGTTCATCGCCATCCGGTCGAACGTCTGCCGGATGCGGTCGGCCGACCACTCGGGGTCCGGGTTCCCCTCCGGGCCCTCGGGGTTGACGTAGATGAGCCCCATGACGGAGGCGCCGAGCGGCGGTTCGAGCCGGTCGTCCTCGTCGAAGCGGTCCCACGTCTCCATCTCCTCCTCGGGACCCCAGTCGACGGCCTCGTCGGGCGCGTAGGCGTCCTCGCGGCCGCCGGCGAAGCCGAACGTCTCGAAGCCCATCGACTCCAGCGCGACGTTACCCGTGAGCACCATCAGGTCCGCCCACGAGAGCTTGCGCCCGTACTTCTTCTTGACGGGCCACAGGAGGCGCCGCGCCTTGTCGAGGTTCGCGTTGTCCGGCCAGCTGTTGAGCGGGGCGAAGCGCTGGCGGCCGCCGCCCGCGCCGCCGCGGCCGTCCACGGTCCGGTACGTGCCGGCGCTGTGCCACGCCATCCGTATCATCAGCGGGCCGTAGTGGCCGTAGTCGGCGGGCCACCAGTCCTGCGAGGTGGTCAGCACGTCCTCGATGTCCTCCTTCACCGCGTCGAGGTCGAGCGACTCGAACGCCTCGCCGTAGTCGAACTCCTCGCCCATCGGGTCCGTCTCCCCCGCGTTCTGGTCGAGCGGGTCCAGTCGGAGCTGCTGTGGCCACCACTCCTCGTTCGTCTTGGACATACCCGGAAGGTTGTCTCTTTGGAGTGTTAAAGTTGTCCAACCGGTAACGGTCGCTTCACACTGCACCAAGCTATTTACGGGATACACGAAGTCCCGCCGGGCGAGACCCGAACGCCCCGTCCGCGCCGCGCCCCGGCGACACAAGCCATATATCGCGACTGAACGAACGTTCGGTCGTGCGCGCAGACGAGATACACCCGCAGGCGACGGCGGCCCTCGAACGACAGGAGCGGTTCCCCATCCCGCACAGCCGGCTCGGCCTGAAGCTCTCGCGGCTGCTCACCCGACCGGCGATGTGGCTGCGGAACCGGAACCCGCCCGCGGTCGGCGAGACGCGCGCCCTCTCGATACCCACGCCCGCGGGCGACCGGCCCGCCCGCCTGTATCTCCCCGAGGGGGATGGACCGTTACCGACGGTCGTCTTCTTCCACGGCGGCGGCTTCGTCCTCGGGAGCCTCGACACCCACGACCGGCTGTGCCGCGTGTTGACCCGGGAGAGCGGCTGCGGCGTCCTCTCGGTCGACTACCGGCTCGCGCCCGAACACCCGTTCCCCGCCGCGGTCGAGGACGCGTACGCGGCAGTCGAGTGGGCGGCCGCGACCCCCGAGGCGGTGGCGGGGACCGGCGACCTCGCCGTCGCGGGCGACTCGGCCGGCGGCACCCTCGCGGCCGTCGCGGCGCTGATGGCCGCCGAGCGGGACGGCCCCGACCTCGCGTATCAGGCGCTCCTCTACCCCGGCGTCGGCGTCGACCCCGAACAGGACTCCGTCCGCGAGAACGACGGTATCGTCCTCACGCGCGCGGACCTCGCGTGGTTCCGCGAGTGCTACTACGGGAGCGACGTGCACACGCGCAACCCCTACGCCGACCCGACGAACGCGGCCGACCTCTCGGGGGTCGCGCCGGCGACGGTCGTCACGGCGGGCTTCGACCCGCTCCACGACGGGGGCAAGGCGTACGCCGAGAAGCTCGTCGCGGACGGCGTCGGGACGCGCTACGTGAACTACGACGACATGGTCCACGGGTTCGCCACGATGCCCGGCGTCGACCGCGCCGACGAGGCGCTCGCCGATCTCGCCGGTGACCTCGCGGGCGCGTTCGGCGCGGACTGAGGCCGGCCCCGGGTCCGCTCGCCGGAACCGTTTTCCCGCGTCCCCGAGGGGAACGGACGATGAAGGTCACGGACGCGACCGACGCGTGTGGTCGGGTACTGGGGGAAGTGGGGAGCGCAGTCATCGCGGACGACGAGTTCCTCGAAACCGTCCTCGCGGGGGTGCTCGCGGACGGCCACGTGCTGCTGGAGGACGTGCCGGGGACGGGCAAGACGCTCACGGCCCGCTCGTTCGCCGACGCGCTCGGCCTCGACTTCCGCCGTATCCAGTTCACGCCCGACCTCCTGCCCGCCGACATCACCGGCTCGACCATCTACGACGAGTCCACGGGGGGGTTCACCTTCCAGCGCGGGCCGATATTCGCGAACGTGGTGCTCGCCGACGAGATAAACCGCGCGCCGCCGAAGACGCAGGCGGCTCTCCTCGAAGCGATGGGGGAGGGACAGGTGACGGTGGACCGCGAGACGTACGACCTGCCCGACCCGTTCTTCGTCATCGCGACGCAGAACCCCGTCGAGCAGGAGGGGACCTTCCGGCTGCCGGAGGCCCAGCGCGACCGCTTCATGTTCAAGACCGAGATGGGCTATCCGGACCGGGCCGGCGAGCGCCGCCTGCTCGACCTGCGGGCCGACCGCACCGTCTCCGCGCCCTCGGTCGGCCGCGTGCTCGACGAGGGCACCGTCTCGGGGATGCAGGCGGCCGTCGAGACGGTCGACGTCGAGGGGAAGCTCCGCGACTACATCGTGGACCTCGCGCGCGCCACCCGCGAGGACTCCCGCGTCCGCGTCGGCGTCTCGCCGCGCGGCATCCAGCGGACGTTCGAGGCGGTCCGGGCCGCCGCGGTCCTCGCGGGCCGCGACTACGCCGTTCCGGACGACGTGAAGCGGGTCGTCCGCCCGGTGTTCGCCCACCGGCTCGTCCTCACCACGGAGGCGTCGGTCGGCGACGTCGACCCGCACGACGTGGCCGAGGCGGTCCTCGACCGGGTGACCGTCCCGCCCGGGGCCGAGTAGTCACCGCGCCCACAACAGCAGCACCAGCGTCCCCGCACAGCCGAGCGTCAGCGTCAGCGGCATCGCCGCCGGGAGCGCCGTGACGACGCCCCCGAGCGCGACGCGGCTCGCCGCCAGCGCCGCACCCGCCGCCAGCACCGCGACGACTGCGGCCGCCCCGCCGCGCACCAGTTCCACGGGGTAGGTCGTCCCGGCGCGGCCGACCTCGCGCCCGAGCGTCCGGGCGTGTCGGCCGAGGTCCGCGACGGCGAGGCCCGCGCCCGTCGCCCCGACGACGAGCGCGAGCGGCAGGTCCACGGCGGCCCCGAACGCCGCGGCGCCGACGACACCCGCCCCGGCGAGCGTGCTGCCGGCCGTCGCGGACGCGAGCAGGCCCGTGCGCAGGAGGAAGTACACCCCGGTCGCGACGGTCGCCGTGGCGACGAACGCGACGCCGACGAGCAGCGTGGCGACGATGCCGGGGCCGTAGAAGGCGACGACGCCCGTCGCGAGCTCCGTGAAGACGTCCTCGAACCCCGAGAGCCGCGTCGCCACCGCGGGTATCGCCGCGTCGAGCGCGGGGCCGGCGACCGCCGAAGCGACCGGGACGGCACCGAGGCCGACGAGCCACGGCACGGCGGGCAGGAACGCCTCGCCCGACCTCCCGCGCACGACGCGGCGCAGGCCGGCGACGACCAGCCGGACGACGACGGCGAGCGCGACGAGGCCGACGGCGAGCGCGCGGAGGGGACCGCTCAGCGCCGCGGCGTACGCGAGGTCGGTCGTCGCGGGGCCGGCGAGGTCCGCGAGCGCCCGCCGCGACAGCGCGATGTCGGCGACGGCCACGAGCGGGAAGAGGGCGAACACGGCCCCGAGGAGGACCTGTCCCAACAGCCGCTCGACGCGGTCGACCGTTGCGCGGAGCCGCTCCGTCTCGGGCCCGGCCGCGAGTTCCGTTATCGGAAGCGAGCGGACGATGCTGCGGGCCGCGGCGACGGCGAGCGTCGCCACCAGGGCGAACGTGGCGAGCGCGACCTCGCCGGCCAGCCGCCCGACACCCTCCGTCGCGGCGACCGGGTCCGGCGGCGAGAGCAGCACGGTGGCCGCCGCGTCGAGGCCGGCCGCGACGAGCGTGAACGGGTCGAACGTCGGCTGTACCTCCGGCGAGGCGAGCACCGCGAGCGCCGCGCCGCCCAGCCCGACGGCGAGCGGAACGGCCGCGAGCTTCCCGGTGACGCCGACCGAGCGGCGGACGTTCCCCGTCTCCAGCGGCCGGCCCTGCGCACACGCGCCGAGGACGGCGAGGAAGCCGCAGCCGACGAGCGCCGTCGTCGCCGCGATGCGGAGCGTCGGCGTCACGATGTCGGCGGGGGTCGGCGCCGGGAACGCCGTCGCGTACTGGACCAGTACCGTCGCGGCGAGCGCGCCCGCGAGACAGAGGCCGACGGGGACGAACAGCACGCTCCCGACGAGGGCCCCGACGACCCGGTAGCGTTCGCGCCCGACGGCCCACAGCGCGCCGGCGAACGACGCCGCGCCGACGACGCCGACGGCCGCCGGGGCCAGGAGGTCCGCGGCCGCGGCCAGCACGGCGACCGCGGCGACGGCGACGAGCGCGACGAGCGCCGTCGTCAGCCGCGGCGGCTCCCAGTTCCGGCTCGGGGGACCGTCCCCGGCGCTCATCGGCTCAACACCTCGCGAACCGAGGTTTCGAGGCTGGCCCGCAGCGGTCGGTCGCGGTCCCAGTCCACCGTGTCGGCCCCGAGCAGGCGCACCGCGCGCAGGCGGAGGCGGCGTTCGAGCGCCGCCACCTCGCCGCCCGGCGTCGAGTCGCCGGTGCCGTCCGGACTGACGACGGTGAGCGGGTGGCCCGCGACGGTCAGCCGCCGGGCCAGCGTCGTCGGCCAGTCGTCCGCGAGCGGCGTGACGAACACGACGTGGGTGTTCGGGCGCAGGCGGCCGAGTACGCGCCCGACCGCCGCGTCGTCGCGTATCGCCCGCTGGGCCGTCGTGTCGGTGGCCGCACCCGCGGCCTCGGCCCGCTCGAAGACGGCGGTCGGGTCGCGCGGGTCGCGGTCGTCCACCCACGCCAGCCCGTCGCCGGCGTGGCCCTCGGGGAGGTACCCGTTCGGGAGGCCGACGGCGGCCGCGCCCGCGACGTGGCCCCCGCTCCGGAGCGCGTCGTACAGCACCCGCCCGGCGTACGCCGCGGCCTCCCCGCCCGTCGGGTAGCCCGGTTCGGGGACGGTCCGCGTCTCCGGGCGCGCGTCCACGAGGACGAGCAGTCGCAGCGCGTGCTCCTCGCGGTACTCGACGGTGGCGAGTTCGCCCGTCTTCGCCAGCCGCCGCCAGTCCAGCCGCGAGAGCGCGTCGCCGTGGCGGTACTCGCGGACGGAGCGGAACTCGATGCCCTGCCCGCTCCGGTCCGTCGTCAGCGTGCCGGCCTGCAGGCGCGCGGCCTCCGGCCGGGGCGGCGCGGCCGTCCCCCGCGATTCGAGCGCCGTCGCGCCCGCGACCGGCAGGGTCGCCGTCGCCGGGTCGTCGCCGACGGTCGGGCGCAGGCGCACGGTCGGGTCGCCGAACGCGAAGTCGCCCCGCTTCGCGACCACCTCGTAGGACACCTCGGCGCTCCCGTCGACCGGGAGCGCGACCGCGGCCCGGGGGGAGCCCTCGACCACCGCGAGCGCGTCGGGGACGCCGTCGACGACCCGCACGTCGGCGAGCGCGCTCTCCCCCTCGTTCGAAAGCGAGAGCGTCACCGTCACGCGGTCGCCGGGTGTCGGGGAGGCGGGCGACAGCGACCGCTCGACGGCTATCGCGGGCGAGGCCGGCACCGCGCTCGCGGCGTCCGCGACGACGTACGCGAGCGGGACGACGGCGGCGACGAGCGCGGTCGGCGAGGCGAACAGGACGCCGACGCCGGCGAACAGTAGCACCGACGCGAGCGCCACGCGGCGGGTCACGGCGCACCCCCGTCGGCGCGCTCGCGGACGGCCGCGACCGTCGCGGCCACCCGCCGGCGGCGCTCGGTCTCGGGGTCGAGCCACAGCCGGAGCCGCGCAACCACCGAGTAGGTGAGTTCCGGGCCGCCGAGGAAGGCGGCCGCGGTCCGGTCGTCGGTCCACGCGCCGGCGGTCACGGCCTCGCGGGCCGCCGGCACCGGGTCGCCCGTCTCCGCGGCGTGGACGCGCGCCGCCAGTTCCGCGAGGCGGTCGCGCGTCGCCTCGATACCCCGTTCGACGCCCCGCTCCGCCCTGTCGAGGTCCTCGTCGAACCCCGAGCCGGTCCTGGTCGCCTCGTCGGCGGTGACGGCCTCCGGCGGCCGCTCGCGCAGGCGGTCGAACCGGTCGTCGTCGGTCGCGGCGCTCCGGGTGAACGCGACCAGCAGCGCGAGCAGGGCGCCGAGCGCGACCGCCGCCCCGACGCCCACGGTCGTCGGGTCGAGGGTCGCGGCCGCCTCGACCAGCTCGCTCCCGGTGGGGAGCGCCGCGGCGAGTTCGGGGCGGGCGACGAGTACGACCGTCCCGGCGAGCGCCGCGACGACGAGCCCCCCGACGACCTGTTGCCACCGGCTCAGGGCCATCAGTCGTCACCCCCCGCGGGCGCGGGGCCGTCGGGCGCGCCGTCGCGGTCCTCGCGGTCCTCGCCGTCCGGTTCGGCGAGCGCGGCCTCCAGCGCGGCGAGCGCCTCGTCGGCCCGCGCGAGGTGCTCGTCCGGGTCGAGCGACCCGTACTCCACGGCCCGGAAGGCGTCCCGGAGCGTGCGGACGTGGTCGGCGGGGAGGCCGTCGGTCTCCACGGCGTGCGTCGCGATCTCGCCGGGCGTGCGGGTCTCGGGCCGGCGAACGGTCGTCAGCGCGACGAAGCGGCCCCACACCTCCCGCAGGGTGAGTTGGCTCTCGGGGGTCGGTTCGGCGGCGCCCGCGGCCGTCGCGGCCCCGTCGCCCGTCACGGCCGCGTAGCGGTCCTCGGCGCGGGTGCGGAGGCCGACGAACCACGCGCGCAGACGGGCGACGAACGCGGCGAGCAGTTCGGGAAGGGTCCGCCGGCGTTCGAGCAGGTCGGCGAGCGCCGCCCGGAGGTCGCGCGCCGCGGCGACGACGCGCCGCCACGCCGCCGCAAGCGCCGTGCCGATGCCGACGACGACGCCCGCGACGGTCCGGACGACCCACCCGAGGGCGGCCCGGAGGCGCGCGAGCAGGCTCCGCGGGCCCGTCCCGGTGCGGCGGGCGGCGACGGCGAGGCCGGCGACGACGAGGGCCGCGCCGGCGGCGACGAGCGCGGTGTTCCGGTAGAGGTTCGTCACCGTGACGGTCGCGCGCTGGCCGTACCGCTCGGCGACGGCCGTCGCCTCGCTCCCGAGCGGGAGCGTCAGCGTGGCGTTGCCGTCGGGACCGGTCCGGACCGTCGCGCCGCCGACCGTGACGGGGACGCCCGCGGCCGGGTCGTCGCCGAGTCGCGCCGTCGTCCGGACCGGCGAGAAGGGCAGCGCGAGCGGCCACACCGGCTCGGCCTCGACCCGGAGCCGCGGCAGGTCGAGCGTCGCGTTCGCCGCGAACTCCCCGCGCCGGACGGTGTACGTGACGGTGCCGGGTTCCGCGGGCAGCGTCACCGCCGCGCGACCGTTCGTTCCGGTCGTCGCCACCGCCGTGCCGTTGCGCGAGACGGTCGCGTTCCGGACGGGAACGCCCTCTATCGTCGCCGTGAACACCACCTCGGCCGTCGTGCGCTCCTCCCCGGAGACGGCGACCGCGAGCGTCCCGTTCACCGCCACCGTCGTCGTCGTGTTCTCCTGTGCGAACCGGGGCGGCGGCACCGACCGCTGCCGGTCGCCGTCGGGCGGCGGTATCGACTCCGCGGCCACCCGCTCGCCGTCCACGACGACCGTTATCTCCAGCGTCCGGGTGTACGGCACCTCCGCCACCACCTCGCCGTCGGCGTCGGTCCGCCCGACCGGCTCGCCGTCGAACAGGACGCGCGCGTCCGGCACGGGACTCCCGCCGCGCGTCACGGTCACGGTGACCGTCGTTCCCGGCACCGCGCTCCGATTGAGCGACACCTCGACCGGCGGACGGGGCGTGGGTGTCGGCGTGGGTGTGGGTGTCGGGGTCGCTGTCGGCGTCGGCGTGCTCGTGTCGTCGTCGGGCGTGTCGGTCGGTGTGGGCGTGGGTGTCGGGGTGGGTGTCGGCGTCGGGGTGGGTGTCGGTGTCGGCGTACTCGTTCCGTCGTCCGGCGCGTCCGTCGGCGTCGGGGTCGCGGTGCCGTCGGTTTCTTCGGCGAGCGCCGCGGACTCGGCCGCCAGTCGTTCGCTCGCGGGCGTCGGGTCGAAGCGGACCCAGCCGACGTCGGGGAAGTACACCTCGACCCACGCGTGGGCGTTCATCCCCCGGACGGTGTACTCCCCGTCCCCCGTCGCTTCCCCGCCGGTGTAGCCGACGACGTAGCGTGCGGGGATGTCCTGCGTCCGGAGCATCGCGGTCATGGACGTGGCGAAGTACTCGCAGTAGCCGGCCTCCATGTCGAGGACGAACTGCGAGGCGACGTCGTCGCTCGGCGGGGATTCGACGTTCAGCGAGTACTCCTTGTTCCGTTCGAGCCACGCCTCTATCGCGACAGCCGTCTCGTACGGCGAGTCGGCGTCGGCCGTGAGGTTCGCGGTGAACGCGCCCAGCCGCTCGCGCGTGTCGTCGGGTAGCTGAGTGTAGCGCTCGGCGACCGCGTCGGGGTAGTCGCGCCCGGCGCTCCGCAACACCTCTGGGCGGCTCTCCGGGACGACGCTGACGCCCGTGAACGTCGTCCCCGAGGGGAGTTGCTGTTCGGCGCGAACCGCGCCCGACCGCACCGTGAGGTCGGGGTCGCGCGCGACGAACGAGACGCTCCGGGGTCGCCACGCGGTCGGTACGCCCGTGGTTGACTGTCGGAGGGTGACCCGGTACTCCAGTTCCTCGCCGGCGCGCGCCGGCCGGTCCAGCGGCGGGTCGTACGGCTCGGCCCCTTCGACCTGTTCCCAGCCCTCGCCGGTGTATCCGCCGTACGCGCCGGTGCGCCAGTACGTCGTCCGCGACGCCTCGACGACGAAGTGCGTATCCCCGCCGAGCGTCTGGAACGGGTTCGTCGCGTTCTCCTCCGCGAGCGACCCGCCGACGTCCGTGGACGCGCCGGGGTTGAGTGCCCCGAGTTCACCGGTCGTCCCGTCGCTGTCACCGCCGTTGTCGGGTGTCGCGGTTCCGTCACCGCTGCCGTCCGGCGTTGCCGTTCCGTCACCGCCGTTGTCGGGTGTCGTCGTTCCGTCACCGCCGTCCGGTGTTGCCGTTCCGTCACCGCCGCCGTCCGGTGTCGCGGTTCCGCCGGGTGTCGCCGTCGCCGTGACGTCACCGGCCCCACCGAGACCGGGCGTCGGTGTGGGGCCGCCGTCGCCGCCTTCACCGCCGCTCCCGTCGCCGCTCCCCCCGCCGAGCGCCGCGGACTCGGCCGCTATCCGTTCGCTCGCGGGTGTCGGGTCGAAGCGGACCCAGCCGACGTCGGGGAAGTACACCTCGACCCACGCGTGGGCGTTCATCCCCCGAACCGTGTACTCGTTCTCCCCGGTGCGCTCGCCGCCGGTGTAGCCGACGACGTAGCGTGCGGGGATGTCCTGCGTCCGGAGCATCGCGGTCATGGACGTGGCGAAGTACTCGCAGTAGCCCTCGTCCATCTCGAGGACGAACTGCGAGGCGACGTCGTCGTTCGGCGGGGACTCGACGTTCAGCGAGTATTCCTTGTTCCGTTCGAGCCACGCCTCTATCGCGACAGCCGTCTCGTACGGCGACGAGGCGTTCGACGTGAGGTTCGCGGTGAACGCGCCGAGTCGGTCGGAGGTATCCTCCGGCAGTTGGGTGTAGCGCTCGGCGATCGCGTCGGGGTAGTCGCGCCCCGCGCTCCGCAACACCTCGGGCCGGCGATCGGGGACGACGCTAACGCCCGCGAACGTCGTGCCGGCCTGGAGTCGGCGCTCGGCGCGAACCGCGCCCGACCGCACCGTGAGGTCGGGGTCGCGCGCGACGAACGAGACGCTCCGGGGTCGCCACGCCGTCGGCACCGCGCTCGCCGACTGCCGGAGCGTCACCCGGTACTCCAGTTCCCTGCCGGGGAGCCCCGGCTCCTCTATCGGCGGGTCGTACGGCTCGGCGTCGCCGATGCGCTCCCAGCCCTCGCCGGTGTACTCGGCGTACGCGCCGGTGCGCCAGTACGTCGTCCGCGACGCCTCCACGACGAAGTGCGTCTCGCTACCGAGCGTCCGGAAGGGGTTCGTCGCGTTCTCCTCCGCGAGCGACCCCCCGACGCCCGTGGACGCGCCGGGGTTGAGCGCCCCGAGGCCGCTCCCGCTCGTCGGGCCGCTCGCCCCGCCGCTTCCGGTCGAGCCGGGAGCCCCCCGTGCACCTTCGGCGTCGCCCGCGAACCCCGGAATCGGCACGAGGCCGCCGGCGGGCGACTCCCCGAGGCCGCCGCTCGACAGCAGCGGCACCATCGCCGCGGCGACGACGAGCGCGACGATACAGGCGACGGTCAGGAGGACGCGCCCGTACTCGCGCCCGCCGGTCGACCCGAACGGCGACTCCTCGCTCACGGGTCGCCCGGCGCGGCCGCCGTCCCCCCGTCACACCGCCCCCCGGACTCGGTCACAGTTACCGGGTGGTGTCGCGACTGCGATAAGAAACTTTGCGTGCGCGGCGGCCGAAGAGCTAAGATCGAACCGGGACACGGACCGACGATGAGTGTCTGGCGGGAGGCCGTCCGTGCCGAACTATCGCGCTTCCGGGCGCGAACCGGCCGCGACACCGTGACGAGGGGCGAACTGCTCCGACAGTCGTTGGACGACCTCGAAGCGCGGTTTCCCGGCTCGGAGACGCCGGAACAGAGCCTAAGCCGGACGCTTCAGGAACTCCGCGACCGCGACGAGATCGAGTTCCGCGGCGACGGCGAGTACGCGATCACGGAGCTCGCCGCGCCGTTCGAGCGCGGCACGACGTACACCCGGAGCCGACTCCACGACGCGTACGGCGGGATGCGCCAGTCCGGCATCGCCCCCTCGGCCGACTACCCGTTCGTGTTTCTCTTCTACGGCGCGGCGGGCGAGCAGTACGGCTACGACGACGGCTTCCGCGGGGACACCTTCGTCTACACCGGGGAGGGACAGGTCGGCGACATGGAGATGACGCACGGCAACCGCGTGGTGCGCGATCACGCCGAGGACGGGCGACGGCTCTACCTGTTCGAGAACGCCGACGGCGGCGAGGTGACGTTCGTCGGCGAGTACGAGTACGGCGACCACTTCCGGCAGGAGATGGACGACGCGAACGGCGACCGACGCGAGGCCGTTCGCTTCGAACTCGTCCCCGCGGGCGCGTCGGGGGTTCCCGACGACGCGCCGGAGTTCGACGACGCGGACCTGACGGACCTGTACGAGCACGCCACGGGTGGCGAAACGACCGGCGGGCCGACGACCACGCGGAGCACTAGCTACGCTCGATCCGAGTCGGTCCGCGAGTTCGCCCGCGCCTACGCCGACGGGGTGTGTGAGGGATGTGACGAGCCGGCCCCCTTCCGCGACGGGGACGGCGAGCCGTATCTGGAGGTCCACCACCTCCACCGGCGGGCTGACGGGGGCGCGGACGACCCGGGAAACGTCGTCGCGCTGTGCCCGAACTGTCACCGCCGACGCCACCACGGTGCCGACGGCGACACGTTCAACGAGGAACTGAAGGCGTACGCCGAGGACCGACCGTACTGACAGAAGCAGCCGCGAGCGGAGCGAGCGGTTCACGGCTCGCCTCGGGCGAGCCGTAGGGCGCACGGACGGGAGCGCGCCGGAGGCGCGCGGAGGGAGTACGCCCGCATATTTTCCACCAGGTTTTGCCGGGGGTGAACGCCCGTAGGGCGTGAACCTCCGAGGAAAAAGTGGGTGTTCTAGAGCACCTGCCGCTGGCAGGAGCCGCAGAGGTTCTGCTCCTTCACGTCCACCTCGCGGACGGTCGGCGAGAAGTTCATCACGCAGCGGTTGTTGTCGCAGTGTTCCAGCCCGACGGTGTGGCCGATCTCGTGGACGACCTCCTTGCGGACGCGGTCGGCGAACACGTCGGCCGCGGACTTGTTGGCGATACCGCCGTCCGAGGAGGTCTGGAGGCGGTGGGTGGAGACGACGGAGCCGTTGCCAGACAGGTACGCGAGCCCGAAGACGTAGTTCCGGCGGCGGTAGTAGAGGTCGTTCGGCGTGACGGCGATGTTCTTCTCGCCGGAGCCGACGCGGGAGGCGAGCTCGATGAACTCCTCCGCGCGGTACTGCTTGCGCGAGGCGTCGTAGGCGTTCTCGGGGACCTCCTGTGCCTCGTGTATCGTCACCTCGCAGTCGTAGACCGACCGCAGCCCCGACGACGCCTCCCGCTTTACCACGGCGGGGACGTCGCCCACCGGAACGATATCGACGTGCATACGAAACCGTTAGGCGAGGCGGGTGGTAAGGGTTCCGCCGTGACCGACCGTCGCCGGGCGCTCGCCGACGCCCTCGCCGCCTTAGCCCCCGAACGCGCCGTCGAGGTGGGGGTGGGTCGCCGGCCGGACGTGGCCGCGGCCCTCGCCGAGCGGGGGCGCGCCGTGACCGCGACGGACGTGGTCGCGCGCGACGTGCCAGAGGGGGTCGCGTTCGTCCGCGACGACGCCACCGACCCCGACCCGGCCGTCTACGCGGAGGCCGACCTCGTGTACGCGCTGAACTGTCCGCCGGAGCTCCAGCGCCCGCTCGTCGCGATAGCCGAGCGCGCCGGCGCGGCGTGGGCGTTCACGACCCTCGGGGCCGACCCGGCCGTGGTCGAGGCCGCGCCGCGAACCCTGCCGGGAGACACGCTGTTTACGGTCCCCGACCGGGTACCCCGCGTATGACCATCCGGGCCGACGCCGTGGTGCTCGACATCGACGGCGTGCTCGTGGACGTGGCCGACTCCTACCGGCGGGCCATCGTGGACGCCGTCGAGCGCGTTCACGGCGACACCATCGAGCGCGACGACGTGCAGGCGTTCAAGGACGCCGGCGGCTTCAACAACGACTGGGAGCTCACCTACGCGGCCGCGCTGTACGTGCTCGCGCGCCGCGTCGGCTTCCCGCTCTCGCTCGACACCTTCACGGACAAGGTCGGGGCCTCCGGCGGGGGGCTCGCGGGCGCCGAGACCGTCGTCGCGGACCACCTCGACCCCCACGACCGCGAGACGGTGTACGACGCGTGGGACCGCGAGCGCCTGCACGCGGTGTTCCAGCAGCTCTACCTCGGGAGCGACCGCTACCGCGACCTGGAGGGCGCGGAGCCGGACATCGACGCGGACGGCTACATCGAGGACGAGCCGCTGCTGCTCGACCCCGACGCCCGCGACGACCTGCTCGCGCGCTTCGACGTGGGCGTCGTCACGGGCCGGCCCGCCGCCGAGGCCGACATCGCGCTCGACCGCGTCGGGCTCGACCTCCCCGACGAGCGCCGCTTCACGATGGACGACTGGGAGGAGGGGAAGCCCCACCCCCGCGCGCTCGTGACGCTCGCCGAGCGGTTCGGCGCGGACTCGGTCGTCTTCGTCGGGGACACCCTCGACGACATCGAGACGGCGGTCAACGCCGCCGAGGCCGACCCGGAACGCGACTACCACGGGGTCGGGGTCCTGACGGGCGGGCTGACGGGCGCGTCGGGCCGTGAGAAGTACGAGGCGGCGGGCGCGACCGCGGTCATCGACTCGGTGAACGACCTCCCCGACCTCGTCGAGTGACTAGTCGAACAACACCGGCTCGACGGCGTCAACGACGGTCCTGACGGGCGCGTCCGGCTGGAGCGCGATGTAGAGGCCCTCCTCCTCGACGACGACGCGGAGCAGCGTCAGGTCGTCCATGTACGTGACGCTGGCGCGGACGCGGCCCGCGTTGGGCAACAGCGTCCCCTCGTACACCTCCTTCTCGAGGATGTCCATGTTGAGGTGCGACAGCACCTCGTCGTAGTGCTCCCGGAGGTGGGCCTCGTCGCGGTAGAGCGCGAGTACGTCGTCGGAGACGTACAGTATCTCGAAGTCGTCGGTCGTGAACGCCGAGACGGAGGCGACCCCGTCGCCGGCCGCCTCGCGCACCGCCGCCGTCGCCGCGTCGCCGTCGAACGAGACGAGCGTCGAGGCTCCCGTGAGTGGCATACGCCACCCATACCCACTGGGGGCAAAAGCCCGTCGCCGGGGTCCAAGGGTATATGCCCGGCGACGGGGATAGACGGACCATGAGCGGGGGTACGCCGGTCACGGAGGTCGCGGACGCGCGCAACGTCCTGTTACTCGGCCCGTCGGTAAACGACGACGTGGACGCGGCCTGCCGCGACCTGCTCCCGGCCGCCTCCGGCACCTACGTCATCGCGGTGAACTTCTCGCCGACGCCGTCGACGTGGCTCGACCGCTACGCCGCGACCGGGGCCGACCCGGCCGGCCTCGTTCTCGTCACGACGAACCCCGCGGGCATCGACGCCGACGACTACCCGTGGCCGCTCGCGGTGGAGGGTATCTCGACACCCGGTGACCTCACCGGCGTCGGGATGGTCGTCAGCAAGTACCTCGAACGGTGGCACGGGGCCGACGAGGTGGTGCTGTGTTTCGACTCGCTCACGGCGCTGCTCCAGTACGAGGAGCCGCAGAACGTCTACCGGTTCCTCCACATCATCTCGACGCGGCTCGCCGGGGCGGGCGCGCGGGCGCACTTCCACCTCGACCCGGCGACGCAGGACGACAAGGTCGTCTCGACGCTCCGCTCGCCGTTCGACGCCGTCGCCGAGTACGACGACGGCTGGCGGGTCGCCCGGCGCTGAGCGGCAAGCCCCTCCGGTCGCGCAACCCTCATGGCGGCCCCGACCGACCCACGAGTATGCGAATCGCGTTGCTCGGCGGCACCGGCGACATCGGACAGGGGCTCGCGCTCCGGTGGGCCCACGACTCGGACCACGAGGTCGTCCTCGGCTCGCGCGACCCGGAACGCGCGCGGGAGAAGGCCGAGGAGTACGAGACGGAACTCGCCTCGCTCGGCCGCGAGCGGAAGGTCACCGGCTTCGCCAACGGGATGGCCGCGGACCGCGCCGACGTGGTCGTCCTCGCCGTCCCCGCCTACCACCTCACGGACACGGTCGAGGCCGTCGCGGACGGCTTGGACGAGAACACCGTCCTCGTCACGCCCGCGGTCGGAATGAAGCGCGACGACGACGGCTTCCACTACAACCCCCCGCCGGGCGGCTCCGTCGCGGCGCTGGCGGCCGAGGCCGCCCCCGAGGGCGTCCCGGTGGTCGGCGCGTACCACAACCTCGCGGCCGGGCGGCTGGCCGACCTCGAAACTGACCTCGACTGGGACACGCCCGTCTTCGGCGACGACGAGGACGCCAAGGAGACGGTCGTCCGTCTGACCGAGGACATCGAGGGGCTGCGCCCGCTCGACGCCGGCGGCCTCGCCAACGCCGCCGAGGTGGAGTCGCTCACGCCGCTCCTGATAAACCTCGCGAGCGAGAACGACGGCCTCCACGACCTCGGCGTGAAGTTCCAGTAGCCCCGGGAAACCGCGGCGCTTTCCTTCTCCTCCCTTCTGCCCCTATCCGTGTCACGGACGCTTCCCGCGACGGCGCGCGTCGTCGCCCTTCTCTCCGGGCTCGCGGCCGTCGCGTGGGCCACGGGCCGGCCGTTCGTCTTCCCGAGCCTCGGCCCCTCGGCGTACGCGCTCGCCGTGAACCCCGACGCGGCGACGAACACGCCCCGGCGCGTGCTCGGGGGCCACGCTATCGGCGTCGCGGCCGGCTTCCTCGCCTACCACGCGCTCGCGGGCGGCGCGGTCCTCACCGAGTCGCTCGCGCCGCTGTCGGCCGCCGGCGCGGGGCTGGCGCTCTCGTCGCTCGCCGCCGTCGCGCTCACGACCGCCGGGATGCTGGCGACCGACCTCCGGCACGCCCCGGCGTGTGCGACGACGCTCATCGTCGCGCTCGGCCTGCTCGCGACGCCCGTCGAGGCCGGCATCGTCGTCGTCGCCGTCCTCGCGCTCGTGACCGTCGACGCCCTGCTCCCGCGTCAGGAGTCGTCGAACGGGAGTTCGAGCTCGTAGCCGACGGCCTCGACGGCCGCGTCGAGCGCCTCGTCGACGCCCTCGCCCGTCTCGACGCTCATGTAGCGGTCGGCCTCGACGTCCCGCGAGCGGTCGGCCTTGTTGCAGACGGTGATGACGGGCACGTCGCGGTCGCCGAACAGCTCGACCACCTCGTCGCGGAGTTCGAGCTGGGAGTCGAGCGGGTAGCCGCAGTCGCCGCTCGCGTCGAGGAGGAAGAGGACGGCGTCCGCGAGGTGCGTCAGCGCCGAGACGGCCTGCGATTCGATGGCGTTGCGCTCCTCGGCGGGGCGGTCGAGCACGCCCGGGGTGTCCACGAGCTGGTAGCGGATGCGCTCGCGCTCGAAGTGGCCGACGCGCAGCTGCTTGGTCGTGAACGGGTACGTCGCCACCTCGTTCGAGGCGCGCGTGACGCGGTTCACGAACGAGGACTTCCCGACGTTCGGGTAGCCCGCGACGACGATGGTCGGTTCGTCGGCGCGGATGTCGGGCAGCGTCTTCAGCTCCTCGCGGGCGTCCGCGATGGCGAGCAGGTCGTCGGCGACGGACTCGGTGATGTCGGCGTAGCGCGCGAACGCCTGCTTGCGGAGCTTCCGGGCGGTGTCGGGGTCTGCGTTGCGTATCCGGCCGTGGTACTCCTTCTTGATGGACTCGACCTGGCGGGAGGCCCACATCACCTCGTTGAGGTGCTGGCGGAGCGTGTCCACGTTCAGGTCCTCGCGGCGCACGATGGCGTCCGCGAGCTCGCGGTAGAAGGGGTCCACCTCGTCGAAGTCGGGCCACGAGGTGACGACGTTGCCGAGGTTGTCCGAGAGGATGTTGCCGGCGGTCTGCAGCATCGACTCCTGGGCCTCCACGCCCTGCTTGGCGCGGCCCGCGCGGGCGGCCCGCGAGAACGCCTTGTCGACGAGCTCCTCCGACCGGGGGGTCGTGGGGAGCGACTCGAAGATAGTCATTACCCCGGCTTGTCCGCCGAGGCGTAAAAGCCCGTCCGTCCGGTCGTGAGCCGCCGTGTGTCGGCGTTTCACGGTCGGAGAGGTTTTTGTTCCGTCCGGCCGAACGACCCGCCATGACGGAGATAGCTCCCGACGACCTGTTGCCGAACGACCGCGTGACGGAGGCCGTGGCCGAGGGCCGCGTCACGCAGCTGACACGCGGCGCCTCGAACCGCTACGCCGAGGCCGGCGACACGTTCGCGCTCGACGGCGACACCTTCGAGGTGACGGAGGTGGAGGAGCGGAAGCTCGGGGACATGACCGACGGCGACGCCGAGCGCGAGGGGTCGCCCTCGCTCGACGCGTACAAGGCCCGGATGAAGCGCGCCCACCCCGGCGGCTTCGAGTGGGACGACGACGCCGACGTGCTGACGTACCGGTTCGAGCGGGTGTCCGCCTAGGTCGGCCCCGACCTACCCGCGCCGCTCGGCGAGTTCCGCGAGCAGGTCGTCGAGGTCCATGTCCTTCATCGACAGCAGCACGAGCAGGTGGTAGACGAGGTCGGCGCTCTCGGCGGCCAGTTCCTCGCGGTTCCCGTCCTTCGCGGCGAGAATCGTCTCGGTCGCCTCCTCGCCGAGCTTCTCCAGCACGTAGTTCTCGCCCTTCTCGTGGGTGAACAGCGTCGTCGTGTAGGAGTCGTCGGGGAGGTCGGCCTTGCGCGACTCCACGACCGCGAACAGCTCCGCGAGCACGTCCTCGGACTCCTCACTCATCGGTCACGACCTCCCGGATGTCGTACAGTTCCTCGAACTCGTCGGGGAGCTCCTTGCCGGCCTCGTACACCTCGCGCGCGACCGAGATGGGGGCGTTCGTCCGGGCCGCGAGCGCCAGCGCGTCGGAGGGCCGGGCGTCCACGACCGTCGCCTCGCGGGGGGTGTCGAGGTGCAGGTCCGCGATGTAGGTCCCCTCGCGGAGCTCCGTTATCTCGACGCGCTCGACGCGGCCGCCGAGTTCCTCCATCACGTCGAGCAGCAGGTCGTGGGTGAGCGGCCGGCCGATGTCCTCGGCGTCCAGCCCGCGGCGGATGGCCATCGCCTCGTCGAAGCCGACGAACACCGGGAGCAGGTCGTCGTCGTCCTCGACGCCCACGAGCACCACGGGGACGGTGCCGGATGGCGTGTTCGCCACTTTCACGCCGTCGATGAAGGCGTCCATGGCCGAGCGACGGGGCCGGCAGGGAAGGCGGTTACGCCTCCGCGTCGGCCGCGGCCTGCCGGAAGAAGGCGAGTTCGTGTATCCGCGGGTCGTCGGTGAGTTCGGGGTGGAACGCGAGCGCGACGACGGGGCCCTGCTTCACGGCGACGGGGCGGCCGTCCCACTCGGCGAGCACCTCGACGCCCCCGCCCACCTCGTCGATGACCGGCGCGCGGATGAACACGGCCGGGAACGGCTCGTCCAGCCCCTCGACGTCGAGGGGGGCCTCGAAGGAGTCGGCCTGCCGCCCGAAGGCGTTCCTGTCGACGGTGACGTCGAGCACGTCGAGCGTCGCCACGCGGTCGTCCTTCGCGTCCGTCGCGGCGACGATGAGGCCGGCACAGGTGGCGAGGACGGGCTTGCCCGCGGCGACGTGGTCGCGTATCTCGTCGTCGATGCCCTCCTCCGCGAGCAGCGCGGAGATGGTCGTCGACTCCCCGCCGGGCAGGAGCAACACGTCGCAGTCGGGGACGAGGCCGCCGTCGCGTATCTCGACCACCTCGACGGCGGCGCCGTACCGCTCGGCGGCGCGCCGGACGGCGTCGGCGTGTTCGGAGACGTCGCCCTGGACGGCGACGACGCCGGCTGTGACTGTCATATCCGGGATACGGGACGGACGGCGAAAAGGACGACGGACGGTCGTTCGCGACTACGCGACGGCGTTGAGCACCATCACGAACGCGCCGAACAGGAGGCCGAACGCGACGACGGTGCGGGGGTCGATGGTCGGGGCGTTGCGGTCCTCGCTGTCGAAGTACCGGACCAGCCCGGCGGAGGACATCAGCCCGCCGGAGTTCTGTCCACTGCTCATACCCGCAGTTCCGGGCTGGCGACCGTAAGCCTTCCGGCACGCGGGCGCACCCCGAGACGTGGGAAAGGTTTTACCGCGCGGCTCGACTACCCGCGGTCGGTATGAGTGTCAGTCTGAAGGACTTCCACGCCGACTGGTGTGGGCCGTGTAAGACCCAGGACCCCATCCTGGACGAGCTGAAGGAGGAGTACGGCGACCGCTTCGACCTCGTGAAGGTGAACGTCGACGAGGAGCAGGACGTGGCCAACGAGTACCAGGTTCGCTCGCTCCCGACGCTCATCATCGAGAACGACGACGGCATCGTCGAGCGGTTCGTGGGCGTCACCCAGCGCGACGACATCGAGGCCGCGCTGGAGGAGGCCGGCGCGTAACCCTTCTACCGGACGACTTAATCCCGCGGCTCCACTGGAACGGCCATGGACGGCGAGATATCGGCCGCCGAGCTGGCCGACCTCATCGACGCGAACGCGGACGTGCGGGTCGTGGACATCCGGTCGCCCGCGGCGTTCGCCCGCGGCCACATCCCCGACAGCGTCAACATCCCCTTCGCGGAGCTCCCCCAGCGGGTCGAGGAGCTCACCGGCGCGGAGCGAATCGTGACGGTGTGTCCCCACGGCCAGGCCTCGGTGCAGGCCGCGCGGCTGGTCGGCTCGTATCAGGGCTCGACGGGGCGCGTCGAGTCGCTCGCCGAGGGTATCGAGGGGTGGCGAGCGGGGGACCACGCGTGGGAGAGCGAGGCCGCCCCGACCGACGAGGGGCCGGACGCCCCGTTCTAACGGCCGGTCGCCGTGCGGTAGAGGCCGACGCCCGACGCGAGGAGAAGCACGCCGCCGAGCGCCGCGAACGCGATTCCGAGCCCGTTCGCCGCACCCGTCGCCGCCGCGACGAACCCGACGCCGACCGCGCCGAGCAGGACGAGGAACAGCGTGTACGCGACGGTGCCGAACACGTCCCACAGCGCCTCGCGAACGGCTCGCCTGACGACGCGGTCGAGGTCGTCGGGGTCGCCGCGGTCGGCGTCGCGACTCGTATCGGGGACCATGGTCGTCGCTCCGGCGCGCGCGGTATCACCTTTTCGGCGGCCGCGCGGCTCCGGGGCGTCGCGAGAACGGGAGGGGGAGAAAAGGTCAGGCGACGTTGAAGCCCTTGTCGCGGAGGAAGTCCTCCACGCGACCCGTGTGGTTCCCCTGGAGCTCGATGGCGCCGTCCTCGACGGTGCCGCCGCAGGCGAACTTCGACTTGAGGTCCGAGGACAGCGAGTCCATGTCCACGTCCTTCGGGTCGAACCCCTCGATGACCGTTACCTCCTTCCCGTATCGGCGCTCGTCGATGCGGATGCTGATCTCCTGGGACTCCTTGGCGACGTCCTCGCAGACGCAGAGTTCCTGGGGCAATCCGCACGTCGAGCAGACTTCCGACATTACGCCGAAAGCTACAGAGTCGCCGTATTAAACACTGTCGGGAGGGGCCACCGCCTCAGGCGGGGCCGCCGCGGTTCGAGACGACCGAATCGGCGAGCGAGACGGCCTCGTCGGCCTCGGCCTCCGAGACACCGCCGCCGTACACGGCCTGCTCGTAGAGCCGGGCGGCCCGGCGCGCCCGGCGGTCGCCCACGGCCTCGGCGTACTGGCGCACGGTCTCCCCCTCGGCGCGGGGGCGGCCCTGTCGCGAGAGCACGTACTCGATACGCTCGTAGGCGCCGCGCGTGTCCGCCGCGGGGTCGGAGCGCGGCTGGTACCGGAGCCAGAACGCCCGGTAGGCCCGCCCGGTCAGCCCGGACTTGCGCGCGCCGGCGGCCGCGCCGAGCGCGACGACGGCCCCGAGCGCGAGCTGTTCGCGCGGCGGTATCTCCGGGAGCTCGAAGCCCCCGCCGGCCGTCCCGCCCCCGCCGGAGCCGTCCGCGCCGGGGACGGTGGCCGTCTCGTTGGCCCCCTCGGCGAGCTGGCGCAGGCTCGGCGTCGAGTTCGGCGAGACGGCCGTGATCTCGTTCGGGTCGGAGTCGGTGCCCGGCTCGGGCGTCGGCGTCCACTCGCCCGGCCCCGTCTCGTTCGTGTCCACGGAGTCGAGGCCCTCCGACCGGGCGTCGTCGATGCGCTCCTGCTCGGCCGCGACGCGGGGGCCGGCGGGCGTCGGGTCGAACCGTATCCACCCCTGTTCGGGGAAGAACACCTCCACCCACGCGTGGGCGTTGAGCCCGCGGGCGACCCAGCGGTCCGCGGCGACCCGCTCGCCCGCGGTGTAGCCGACCGCGAAGCGCGCCGGAATCCCCTGCGTGCGGAGCATCACGGCCATCGTCGTCGCGAAGTAGGTGCAGTACCCCTCCTCCATCTCGAAGAGGAACGCGTCGGCGACGTTGCCCGATGGGCGGTCGACGTCGAGCGAGTAGCCGCGGTTGTTCGAGAGCCACTGCTCGACGACGCGGGCGGTGTCGTAGGGGTTCGTCGCGTTGCCCGTGATGCGGCTCGTCCGCGCCTCGACCCGGTCCGGGAGGTTCCCGGGGAGGGCGGTGTAGCGGTCGACCACGTCCTCGGGGTAGTCGGTGCCGGCCGACCGGAGCTCCGTCGGAACGGCCGTCGGCACGCGCGAGACGACGGTGTACGACTCGTCCTCGCGGAACGCGCGGACCGGGCGGAGGCTCCCGTCGGGGAGCACGTCCGCGCCGGTGTCGCTGCGCTCGACGCTCCGCGGCTTCCACAGCGCCGGCATGTTGCCCATCCGGCCCTCCATCGTGTACGTCTGCTCGACGGCGCGGTCCGGGCCGGGCGGCGTCGCCAGCCGGTCGCCGTCGTACGCCCGGGCCTGTCCCGTGCGGACCCAGCCGTCGCCGGTGAAGCGGTCGAAGCCGCCGACGCGCCAGTAGCCCGGCTCGTCCGCCTCGACGGCGAAGCGGACGTCCGGCGACAGCGAGATGGAGCCGGCGAGTTCGACGCTGTCGGCGCTGCCGAGGAGGTTCGCCTCGGTCGTCCCGCCGCCGCCGAGCCCGCCGAACCCGCCCCCGCCCTCGCCGACGAGTTCCTCCGGCACCACGTCGACGACGCTCGCGACGGCGACGATGCCGCCGAGCCCGAACAGCACGTCCCGGCGCCCCTCGTCCACCGCGACCTCGGTCGTGCCGCCCGCGAGGTCGCCGAAGCCGGCCGCGCCCGCGACCCCGACCGCGCCGATGAGCGTCGTCGCGGCGTCGGCGTTGCCCGTCAGGACGAACAGGCCGAGGGTCCCGCCCGCGACGGCCGCCCCGGCGAGGTAGTGCCGGCGGAAGGCGAGGTAGGCGGCGAACAGCGTCGGCGCGGGCGTGATGGCGAGCGCCCACGTCCCGGCGTTGATGATACGCAGGATGGAGAGGCCCGACAGCATCGACCACGCGTCCGCGACCATCGGCCCGAGCGCCTCGGCGAGGTCGAACGACGGCGGCAGCGTGACGACGTAGTAGTACGTGCCCGCGGCGAGCAGGCCGGCGGTCACGAGCGCGGCCGTCCGCGGGCGGACGAGCGCCGCGAGCAGGGCCGCGGCCGCGAGCGACGCCGCGACCGCGCCGTAGAACAGCGGCGGCTCGCCCGCGACGGTGACGATGTACCGGAGGACGGTCAGGTACGCCACCATCGTGACGCCGACCGAGGCGGTCGCGAGCACGCGGGCGGTATCGACGTTCACGGCCGGGAGCCGCCGCGTGACGGTGCTCACGCGAGCGCCACCCCCGCGCGGGCGTCCTCGACCGGGTCGGCGTCGCCGAGCAGGTCCGAGAAGGGGAACTCGCGGCCCTCGGTGCGGACGGTCACGCCGTCGCGGTCGGCCCGGACGCGCACGTCGGCCTCGACGGCAGTGTTCACGTCGCCCGCGTGGGTGCGGGCGAGCAGTTCGAGCGTCTCGTCGCGGTGGTCGTCCCCGCGCCCGCGCTCGACGCGGCCGTTCGGCGCGACCACGGCGACCGAGAGGTCGGCTTCGAGCAGGTGGACGGCGACGCTCGCGGCCGCGGCGGCCATCGCGTCCGCCCGCCCGGGCGTCGATTCCGCGACGACGGTGACGCCGCCCTCGTCCTGCGTGGCGAACTCCGCGACGACGAGGTCGCCGGGCGGCCGCTTCGCGGAGGTCTTCCAGTGGACGTCGCGGAGCGGGTCCCCGGGGACGTACTCGCGGAGCGCGTCGAACGCGTCGCGGTCGGGCGACCCGGCCCGCTCGACCAGCCCGCGGAACGCGCGGTTCGGCGCGAGCGGCTCGACGGGCGGGTAGACGAGCGCCTCGGTCTCGCCGCCCGCGACCGTCCGCCGGCGCAGGAGGCCGAACGCGTCCGTCTCGGCGACGGTCGCGGGGCCGAGCGTCCACTCGCCGCGGTCGGTCAGTTCGACGCGGTAGCCGTTCGCGGTGTCGGCGACGCGCGCGACACCGCCGTCGCTGGCGTCGCTCACGCTCGCGCGCCCCGCGGCGTCGACCCGGAGGATCACGTCCCGCGTCTCGCCCGGGAAGCCGGGCGCGGGCTTGCGCCGCTCGACGGTCGGCGCGTCGCGCCGGTGGAGGGTGACGTACCCGAACGCGAGCGCCAGCAGCGCGGGGGCGGCGACGGCGTTGAGCGACCGGGGGCCGGACTGGGCGGCGAAGCCGACGGCGAGCGCGACGACGGCGACCGCGCCCCAGCCGCGTCGTGTCGGGCGCATCACTCCACGGCGACGGCGTCGAGCGCCTCGCGGACGAGTTCGCGCGCGCTCCCCTCGCCGCGCCCCACGCGGACCCGGTGGGCGAGCGCCGGCACCGCCTCCTGCTGGACGTCGTCGGGGACGACGTAGTCGCGGCCCTCCAGGACGGCCCGGCCCTGTGCGGCCCGCGACAGCGCGACCGACCCTCGGGGCGAGACGCCCAGCTGGGCGTTCTCGCGGGTGTAGCGTGCGAGCCGCGTGACGTACGCGCGGACCGCCTCGCTCACCGTCACCTCGGCGGTGGCGGCGCGCGCCTCGCGCAGTTCCGCGGTCGTCGCCACGGGGTCGAGCGCCTCGATGGGGTGGTTCCCGACGACGCGGCCGAGCACCTCCCGCTCCTCCTCCTCGTTCGGGTAGCCGAGCGAGAGCTTCATGCCGAAGCGGTCGAGCTCCGCGGCCGGGAGCTCGTAGGTGCGGTCGCGCTCGACGCTGTTCTGCGTCGCCACGACGAAGAACGGGTCCGGGACGGGCCGGGTGTCCCCGTCCACGGTCACGGTCTCCTCCTCCATCGCCTCGAGGAGGGCGGACTGCGTCTTCGGCGGCGCGCGGTTTATCTCGTCGGCGAGGACGACGTTCGCGAACACCGGGCCGCGCCGGAACTCGAACTCCCGGCTCGCCTGGTCGAAGACGTTGACCCCGGTGATGTCGGAGGGGAGCAGGTCGGGCGTGAACTGCACGCGCTTGAAGTCGCACTCGAAGGAGGTGGCGAGCGCGCGCGCGAGCATCGTCTTGCCGACGCCCGGCACGTCCTCCAGCAGGACGTGCCCGCGGCCGAGCAGCGCGACGACGAGGTGCTCGATGGTCTCCTCGTTGCCGACGATGACCTCGCCGATGTTGGCGACGACGCGGCGCGCCGTCGTCCCGGCCTCCCGGACGGCCTCCTCGCCGGCCGCCGTGTTCTCGGCGTCGCTCATCGGTCCCCCGCGGTCGCGATCGGCTCGTGACTGCGCTCCCCGCCCGGCAGCAGGCGTGTCATTACCTCACGCGTGGGGCCGCGGCGACGTAAGGCTGACTCCCGCGGGTATAGAGCGCTCCCGAGGGATGGCGAACCGCGCCGCTACCAGGCCTTGCACTCGGCACACACCCACGCCCCGTCGTCGCGCCAGCGCCGGGGCACCGACTCGCCGCACGCCTCGCAGGCGGCGCCGTCGGGGTCGAAGGCGGCGGTCGCGCGGGCCGGTTCGGGGTCGTCGTGTCCGTTCTCGGTGCCGTCCTCGGGTTCCGGGTCGGCCTCGTCGTCGGTCGGGGGGCTTTCCGCCCCCGCCGCGTCCGTGTCGCTCGCCGCGTCGTCCCCGCCGAGGAAGTCGTCGAGCGAGCGGTCGTCGGTCATACCCGTGAGGCGGCGGCCCGCGGCAAGAGCGTGCCGGACCCGGAAGTAGCAAGTAGCCCGCGCCGAAGGAGCGAGTATGGCAAGCGCGAGCGGCGGACTCATCGAAAGTATCCTGGAGATGCCCGGGCGGTTCGCGGACATCGCCGTCCAGAGCCCCGAGCAGGCCGTTCTCCTGGCGCTCGGCGCGCTCACGGTCGGCGTGGCGTCGGTCGTCTTCGGCGTCGGCGCGGTCGGCGGCATCGTCGCGAGCATCGGGCGCGCGCTCCCGGCGGGCGGCCCGCCGGACGAGCGCGACGACTAGAGCCCGGCGAACGCCTCGCCCGCCAGCTCGACGGCGGCGTCGAGGTCCGGCCCGAGCGGCGACCCGGCGACGAGCGCGTCGGCGTGGTCGAGCACCTTCCCGGCGCGTTCCCGCACCTCGGCGGGCGTGCCCGCGATACAGAACGCCTCCAGCATCGGCTCCGTCACCAGCCCGAACGCCTCCTCGAACGCCCCCGCCGAGATGGCGTCGCCGATGTCGCCCGCGCGCTCCGCGTCGATGCCGTGTCGCTCTAGCACGGGCGGTGCCGCGCCCGACGCGATGAACGCCACCGGCGGCCGGGCGGCCTCACGCGCGGCCTCGGCGTCCTCGGCGACCGACACCGACGCGTACGCAGCGAGCGTGAACGCGCCGCGCTCGTCGGGTCGCTCCGATTTCCCCTCCTCGACGCGGTCGCGCGCCCACGCGAGGTCGTCCGGGTGCGAGCCGTTGAACAGCAGGCCGTCGGCGTGCTTGCCCGCCATCCGGCACATGTGCGGTCCCTCGCCGCCGACGAGGACGGGAATCGCGTCGCCCTGCGGCGGCTCGAAGTTCAGTCCCGCGCTCTCGGCGGTGTGGACGCCGTCGCGCGTCACGCGCTCGCCGCGCCACAGCGCCTGCGCGTCCTTGAAACACTGCAGCGTCGCGGAGAGCCCGCGCTCGCGCTCGACGCCGAGGTTCCGGAGCGTCGAGGGGTCGCCCGGTCCGATGCCGAACACGGCGCGCCCGCCCGACGCCTCGTCCAGCGTCGCCACCTTTCCCGCGAGCGCGACGGGGTGGGTGTCGTAGGGGTTGGCGACGCCCGGCCCGACGCGGACTTCCTCGGTGGCCGTCGCCACCCGGTCGAGCGCCACGAACGGGTCGCGGTTGTTGTAGTGCGACGAGCAGAACACGGTGTCGAAGCCCGCCGCCTCGGCGCGCGCGCCCAGCTCGCCGACGCGCGCCACGGGGTGTTCGGGCGTCAGTTCGATACCGAGCATTGGTTGTTCGTCCTTGAGTGGGCCTCTCCCTCGGGCTGTCGGTAACGGCAACGGCTGGTGTGGTGGAACGTTCGTTACTGTGCTTCCGGAGCCCCTGTGAACACTTCGAAAGCTCCGCCCGACTGGCGAGGAAGGGCGAACACCTCGAAAGCCCCGAGGCGGAGCGGTCGGTCTCGGCCGTTCGGCAGGCCGGTGGCTGTCGTCCGTGCCGAGCGGAGCGAGGCCGGACGACTCGGGGAGGGTAGGCTGTGGTGCGGTCGCCTGGTGGACTCGAAGGGCGAGCAAGGCGCGGCGCGGGCGACCGGAGGGAGTCCGGGCCGTGACACGAACGGGGAGCGAAGCGACCCGTGAGTCGGCGCGACGGCGCGCATCGACAAGCACCGCAGTTGGTCGCCGTGGGCGACCACGAGGAGCGCAGCGGGCGCACCGAGCGCCGCGCCGCGAGGGCTTCGGAGGTATCGTTCGGCGTGCAGTAGCGCGAGACGGAGAGGGCTTCGGAGGTATCTCTGCCGTCAGCACTCCCCGGGAAAGAAGAGAAACGGACCTACAGCGTCTTCTCGTCGCGCACGGCCTCCCGCCCGATGTTCTCGGCGTCGTCGATACCGGCGAGCCCCATCGTGAGGTCGATTTGTGATAACATGTTCCGCAGGACGTTCTCGACGCCGGACTGGCCCGAGTGGGCGAGGCCGTAGGCGAACGGACGGCCGAGCATGACGGAATCGGCGCCGAGCGCGAGCGCCTTGAACGCGTCCTCGCCGCGGCGGACGCCGGAATCGAAGAACACCGCGGCGTCGTCGCCGACCTCGTCGGCTATTTCGGGGAGTGCCTCGATGGCGGAGATGGAGGCGCCGATCTGCCGGCCGCCGTGGGTCGAGACCTGCACGCCGTCGGCGCCGGCCTCGACGGCCTTCCGGGCGTCGTCGGGGTGGAGAATCCCCTTCACGATGACCGGGAGGTCGGTGCGCTCGAAGACGAAGTCGAGGTCGTCCCAGGTGAGCGAGGCGTCGCCGAACACGGAGAGGAAGTGGTCCACGGCGGCCTCGGGGTCCTCCTCGGGGGGCGCGTCGAGCGAGTCGCGGAACGCGGGGTCCGAGAAGTAGTTCGCCATCCCCTCGCCGTCGAGGAACGGGTAGTAGCCCTTCTCGAGCAGGCGTTCGCGCCAGCCGAGCGTCGGGGCGTCCACGGTGACGACGATGGCGTCGTAGTCCGCCGCCTCCGCGCGGTCGAGGAACGACTCCGCCACGTCGCGGTCGGAGGACCAGTAGAACTGGAACCACTTCGGGGTGTCGCCGAGCGCCTCGGAGACCTCCTCCATCGACGTGGAGGAGAGCGACGAGAGGACGAAGGGGACGTCCATCTCCGCGCAGGCGCGGGCCGTCGCGGCCTCCCCCTCCTCGTGGAGGAGGGTCTGGACGCCGAGCGGGGTTATCATCAGCGGGTACGCGTGCGTCTCGCCGAAGATATCCACCGAGAGGTCGCGGTCCGCGACCCCCCGGAGCATCCGGGGGACGATGCGCCACCGCGAGAAGTCCTTGTTGCGCTCGAACGTCTCCTCGGAGCCGGCGCCGCCGTGGACGTACGCCTTCGCCTGCCACGACATGCGCTCGAACGCCTCCTCGCGCATCTCCGGGTACGACACGGGGAAGTCGGGCGTCTCGCCCTCGAACATCCCCTTCCGGTACACCTCGCGGATGTGCTTCACGCCGAACTGCTCGCCGTGAACGTCGTTGTCTGCCATGGGAGCACGTGACGGCCCGGCGACAAAGGTGTACCTCAGGCGGCGAGTCTCAGTCGAGCAGGTAGTCGTAGGGGGTTCGCCCGGCGACCCGGCGGGCGTCCGCGAGCGACTCGTCGGCGCGCGCGAGCGCCTCGGCGACCTCGGGGTCGTCGCCGTCGGCCGCCGCGCGACACCGCTCGTAGAGGTCGTCCACCGCGTCGCGGTACGCGCCGGTGTGGCGCGCCAGCCGAACCGCGACGGGGAGGTCGTCGTCCGCGGGGCCGTCGACGGTGGTCGTGTAGCCGGCGGCGTCGGGGTCGAGGCCGACGAGCGGGGTGCGCGCGCCCGCCGCGTCGAGCGCGTCGCGCAGGTCCGTCGCGGGCGCGTCGGCGAGCGGCCCGACGACGGCAACGGGGGCGGTCGCGGCCCTGACGCGGGCCTCGGCGAGCCGTTCGACCCGCTCGACGACGAACCCCGCGTCGGCGAGCGTCGCGCGGGCCCGCTCGCCCGGCCCGTCCGCCGCCGCGACCAGTACCCTCACGGCCGGGGGTCGGGGACCGACGGACAGGTATCTTTCCCCTGCACGGGTGGTAGGGGTCACATATCTATACCCCCGTACGTCGTGTCGGTGGCATGGAACTCGTCCCAGCGTTCCTCGGGATTCCCGGGGGTCCGGAACTGCTCGTCATCCTACTGCTCGCCGTGCTGCTGTTCGGCGCGGACAAACTGCCGGGGCTCGCCCGCTCGTCCGGACAGGCGATGGGCGAGTTCAAGAAGGGCCGCCAACAGATAGAGGAGGAGATACGCGACGCGGCCGCGGAGTCGCGCGCCGACCGCGCGGACGACGAGCAGGCGGAAGCGGCCTGAGCGACACCGGCGATACTTTTCGGCGACGGCGCTACTTCTCGATAGGAGACGGTTTTCGAGACGATCGATTCATATTCCCGAGGCGACGTCCGGGCGACGCGAGAGGAATCACTCGACGGTCGATACCGTCGTGGAGAAGAGGGACCGCAGGCTCTGTTGAAATATTCCGAGCGTGACAAGCTTCGCGTGCTGAATAGAGGGCGCGTATCTTGCACGGACAGGGGTCTGCTCAGCAGAACTCACGACACTGCTTTAGCTTGGGTACTCTTATATGAACCCTATGGACGAAATCGTAACAGAAATCGAGATCGATGCTTCGCCAGAGGCTGTGTGGGCTGTCTTGACTGACTTCGAGGCATATCCCGATTGGAATCCAGCCTTAGAGATAGCAGGAGAAGCGGTAGAGGGCAAACGACTGGAGGTGACGATGGAGTACGAGAACACGCGAGCGATGACGTTCCGCCCAAAGGTTCTCGTTATGGACAAGCCGACCGAGTTCCGGTGGCAAGGCCACCTGTTTGTCGCAGGACTCTACGACGGCGAACATCGGTTCGTACTCACTGCGCTTGATGATGGTGAACGAACACGACTGACACAGGCCGAAACCTTCCATGGTGTACTAGTGGGATTCATAAACCGTCGAATCGGCGATGATGTCGAGGCAGGATTCAATCAAGTGAATGAAGCACTCAAACGACGAGTGGAGAACAGCTCGTCGCAACCCTGAACACATCCTCTGTATCTCGCACGCACTTCCTGCCAAGGTCTAATTATTGCAACAGAGCCGAATAGCGTACCCTCCGAGCGCTTAGATAGGCCGTTACCTCTCAGGGGTACCGACCGCGATCGTCGGACGCGCGTTCACGTCGGCGCTACGGGCTTAGGACACGGTCCTTGCGCGCCGACTCTGCCGGAATAGCCAGACGCCGACGGCGATGCCGACGACGAGGAGGGAGAGTGTAGAGAAGAGTTCCCAGTCGGTTCCGACGAGCGCGGGGAAGAACGTCTCGAACATTTCCTCGGAGTTCTGGAACGTGTGGAACAGCAAGACGGGGACAAGTGAGCCACCCGACCCGTTGAAGAGCCAGGTGAAGACGAAGCTCAGACCGACGGCGAGCACCAGGAACACGACGACGATGAGGGGGTCGCGACCCACCAGCACGGGGAGGTGCCAGAGACCCCAGAAAACGCCGATGACGAGGCTCGCGTGAAACGGGTTCGTTCGCTCCTGGAGGCGTGGGAGCGCGAATCCGCGCAGACCGAGTTCTTCGCCAAGTGGTCCGCGGAGGAACAGCGTCACGAGCAGGCCGCCGTCGATCGCGAACAGGACCGCTCGAATCGCCGCTGGCGAGGCGTCCACGGTCAATGCGACCGCGTCGTCGGTCATCCCGGCGAAGACGGCTGCGGCCGTGTAGAGGACGACCGGAAGGAGTGCTACGAGGTACCACTGCCAGCCGATGCGGACGCGAGTGAGTCTGCTCGCCAGCGCCCGGAATCCGGGGCGACCGGCCGTCATCCAGATCAACACCACACCGGCGATAGAGAACGAGAAGTCGGCGACGCGAGTGAGGGCGAAGACGAAGAGGCCAGGAACGACGAGGTCGACTCCCTCGAAGTCGAGGAGTTCACCACGGGTCAGGAGTTCGGTCGCCGTGACGCCACCAGACGCCCATCCGATTACGCCGAGGATACCGTAGACCCCCCATGCAAGGGCGAACGCCAGGGCGAAGAATGCGACGAGTTCGCGGTCCAACCCGGCGAACGACCGCGTATCGGTTCGGCCACTGGGGTCAGACATCGGCGGACGACTCCTGCGACGACGTGGAAATGATTCGGTCGTTCACCGTTTGCCCCGAACGAGAATGAATGCGCGTGCTCAAGTGAAGTCGAGCGACGGCAGTGTCGGACATTTGTACAGTAAGCAACCCCATCTGGCCGTAAAGCCATATCGGCGGTTCGTGTGACCCACGAACTCCGACGGGGTGTCACAGACTGTGAGGAGGCGTTCCGTAGTCCGCTGTGCGGTCGGTGTGAATCGGATTACGCATCGGTGGCTCTGTTGAAATCCTCAGTCACAGATAGGTTGTTGAGGCTGTGCTGAATTCACCCCCTATATGTTGCGCGGCACTTCTGGCAGGACTGGTGAGGTTTCTACGGTCGTGCTGAATAGAGGGCGCGAGTGGGTCACACTCCCGACTGATTTTACCCATTTATATTCGTCCAAATCAAGTGTTGAACGTCCCTCACTCACGTATGCCACCGCTGGTAATCCTCCTCTTGATTGCTGTCCTCGTGGCGGTCGCACTTGTCTACGGCTACCGGGCCCTCACCGCCTTGCTGGTCCTCCAATCGCTGCCGACGGAGGGCGGTGAAGTCCCCCGGTCGCCGGGTGAGGGCGAATCGGTCGCGCTTACAGGAGAGTTAGTCGTCGAAGAACCGGCCCCGATGGGCGGTGCCATCGACGATACCGAACGGGCCGTCGGCGCCTACCTCTGGCGAGCGCGGTTCCCGGACAACACCAACAGCAACCTCACCATCGAGGAGTGGGGCTGGGAGCGCCAGCGGTGGCACACCTTCGCCTCGGGGCTCGAGTGGGGCCGCATCGGGGTCACGACCGGCGGCCAGACGGTTCGCATTGACCCGACGTGGTTCCGTTCGGCGACCGGGGCGACACCGCTCGGTCAGCTGGAGGTCGGCGGCGTGATGAAATCGGACCGGCTCTCGATCTCACCGTGGGACTCCTGGTATACCCACCTCCGAAACCGCACGGAGCACCGTTCGCTTCGGCGGTTCGCCGGGCACGTGCGACGGCACAACGACAGCATCGACCTGGACCGCCACCTGCTGGAGGCATGCCCACTGGTCGATGGGGCGACGGTGAGCGTCAGGGGCGAACTGCACCTCGAACAGGGCGAGCGGGTCCTTCGTGGGACCGACCAGGTGCCGCTGTTGCTCACCGATGGGAGCTTCGGTGATTACCGCCGCTGGCTTCGCCGCCAGGGCGTACGAAAGGGTGTGATCGTCGCTGCCTCGGTCCTCTTCACGGTCTGCCTGTGGTTCGAGTGGTACGTTCCGTTCGCTGCGCTGCTCGTCGGGCTGCTCATCTACATCGGCTATCGTTTCACCCAAGACGCACACGTCATCGTCGACTTCCTCCGACGGGTCTTCGGGAGGTGAACCGACTCGACTCGCTCATCGGCAGGTCGGACTCCGCGTGTCGAGACGGGATTCCGATCGACTGTCTGTTGACTGCACCCCCTCTATTCAGCACGGCTCCAACAAAATATCAGTGGCTGAGAGTTTCAACGGAACCGGACCGTAGCTCAGTCGGCGTTCGTGCCCTCGGTCGTCTCGCTCGGCGCGATCACGTCCACGTCCGGCGGCGTCGCGGCCGTCCCGACCAGCGTGCGCCGGTCGCGCAGGGCGTGGTAGCCGCCGACGGCGGTGAACGTCAGCGCGACGAACAGCGCGTAGGCGAACCCGTCGAAGTAGGCGAAGGGGGGGATACCCAGCGCGGCGACGGCGACCAGCGCGGTCAACACGCCGCCGAGCGCGAGGTAGAACTGGCTCCACGGGAGGTCGTCGCTCGGCACCACGTCGAGGTAGATGTCGAACTCACGGACGCTGTCGGTGAGCGTCACCGTCCCGCGGTCGTTGTCGTACACGACAACCCCGAGGCGGTCCATCTTCGGCAGGTGCGTCTGGTGGAGCGCGGTGTAGACGCGCTTGCGCTCCTTCGGCGTCACCGCCGACCGCTCGACGTTGTTCTCCCACGCCGCGATCTGTTCCGACAGGTCGCGAATGGTCACCGATTCCGCGCGCTGTGTCAGGTAGTGGAGCGCGTACCGGCGGCGCCGGCTGCTCAACGTCTCGAATATCGTCTCGGTCGAGAGCTTCGCAGACCCGCCGGCGTCTTCCGGCCGGGCTCCGCTACTCAAGACCGCTTGTTGTCCCCCATTCACGACCTCTTATTCGCGTTCTCGGATATGAACCTATCCTCTAACTGACAACGAAACGCCACGACGGGGGTAGGTGCCCGTTACCGCCCCGGAGCGTCCGTCCGACCCCCCGAACCGAGCGACAGGGACGCCGGGGAGGGCGGTACGCGATGCATACCTATCCGCCGGGTACGCGTAAGGGCTACCCATGGCTACGACCGAACGCTCGCTCGCGGGTCTGCCGGCGCGGCTCCGCCGCCCGGAGTACACGGGCGAGAACCGCTGTCTCCCCTGTACCGCCGTCAACCTCGTCATCGCGGCGGGACTGACCGGCGCGACGGCGCTCGTCTCCCCGCCGGCCGCCCTCGCGGTCGCCGGGGTCTCGCTCGCGAGCATCTACCTCCGGGGGTATCTCGTCCCCGGGACGCCCGAACTCACGAAGCGGTACCTCCCCGAGCGCGTCCTCGCGTGGTTCGGGAAGGCGGAGGTGGCCCCGCCCGTCGCGGACGCCGACTTCGATACCGTCGCCTTCCTCGACCGGACGGGCGTCGTCGTCGAGCGCGGCGACGACGTGGCGCTCCACCCCGACTTCGCCGCGGCGCTCGCCGACGCCGCCTTCGACCTGAACGGCGAGGCCCCCGCGCGGGCCGCGGCGGCCGACCTGCTCGCGGTCGACCCCGAGCGCGTCGACTTCGCCCCCGGCGCTACCGCGTGGCGCGTCACCCTCGACGGCTCGACGCTCGGCCGCTGGGAGTCGCGCGCCGCCTTCGTCGCCGACCTCGCCGCCCACGAGGCGCTGGGCGAGTGGACCGACGAGTGGGGGCTCGTCCCCGGCGGCGCGCGCGGCCGCACGCTCTCGGCCATCCGCGCCTGCCTCGACACCTGCCCCGTCTGCGAGGGCGACATCCAGCTCGGGACGCAGCTGGTCACCTCCTGCTGTCGCGAGTACGAGGTCGTCGCCGCCACCTGCGCCGACTGCGACGCCCGCCTGTTCGAGACCGACGCGCGCTCCGTCGCGGCCGTCGAGTAACCCCGCGGACGCTTCTACCTCCTCCTTCTCATCCTCCCCCCGGTCCCCGCGCCGGTACTGCCCACCGGACACTTACGACGAGACTACCTTCCGGCGTCCACATGGAACGGCCCTCTTGCACGCGCCGGACCCTGCTCCGTCGCGGGGCGACGACCGCGACGACGTCTGCGCTCGTCGGCTCGGCCGGCTGTTCGGACGTCGAGTCGGTCGTCGGCGGGAGCCCCGACGTCCCGTTCCCCGCGACGTGGCTTCCGGCCCCCGACCGCGTCCTCGCCGCGGACACCGACCCCGCACGGCGGTGGTACCCGTTCCGCGCCCGGCGCCTCGACGCGTTGGCCGCGTTCCACGACGACCGGAGCACGTCGTTCGACTCCGAGGGCTGTATCGGGACGGCAAGGCGCACCCGGTCCTCGACATCGCGCCCAGCCGAGTGCACACGGAGAGCCGGGCGGGCGGCCGAAGGCTGTCGGTACTGGAGACCGAACTCCTCGTCGAGGCGTTCGCCTCGGACCCGCGGTCGGGGAAGTCACGCGCGCGCGCCGACACGACGGTTCCCCGCGACGGCCGGTTCGTGACGATTACCGGCACCAGCCCCCGGCGTAATCGCTCCCCGGCGCCGATCCGGTTCTCCGGCACCCGTTCTATTCCGTCCGCCCGGACGCCCCGCGTGTGGAACACGTTCGGACGTGCGGCGCGCTCTCTCCCGGTCCCTCCCCCGACCTCACACGAACGCCGTCCGGCGCTCTCCGACCCGGCTCACGGCTCCGACGGCGCGCCGCTCGACGGAGCGGACCCCGTGGTACCACGAATAGCACAGGCAAAAGGAACGGCGGCCGTCGGACGGTCAGAACAGGCGGGCGCGGAGGCGGGCGAGGCGCCCGCGCGCGCCGATGCGGGCGGCCGCGAGCTGGTAGCTGGTGGAGACGGCGAAGGCCGCGAGCGTCGCCGTCGCCGGGACGAGCGGGTCCACGGCGGCGAAGCCGGGGACGGCCGTGAGCGAGGCGACCGTGGCGAACAGCCCGGCGACACCCAGTCCGCGGTAGTACTCGCCCCACGTCACGCCGGCGCGGGTGGTCACGTCCATGTAGCGGCCGAGCGCGCCGGCGCTCGCGAGCGCCCGGACGGTCTTGCGGTCGGCGTCGTACGCCACGAGGCCGAGTTCGTCCAGCTTCGGGAGGTGTGTCTGGTGGAGCGCGTTGTACACGCTCTCGCGGAGCGCGCGGGGCGCGGGCGTCTCGCCCGACTCCGTCGACGCCAGCCGCTCGGAGAGCTCCCGCAGCGACAGCGCCTCCGGATGGCTCCACAACACGGCGAGCGCCTCGCGTCGGCGCGCGTTGCTCAGCACGTAGTAGATATCCGCCTCCGGAAGCGTGGCTCGCTGGAACATCGACCGTAGGGACGTCGGACGGGGGCATATGCATGGTTCGGCTACTCCGCGGGCCCCGACCGGCACGCCGACCGTACGCGACCGGTACGGAGCCCGGACCCGACCGGTACGGACCCCGTGCGGACCCGGTACGGTCCCCGTATCCGGCGGTACGGACCCCGTATTTTCGGGTCGAACGGCGGTAACGAACCCTTGAAAACGGGGGTTTTGACGCCTGAAACCGTTGAATCTGAGCATGGGTAATACCCCCTGGGCTATGGGAGAGGTATCCCGAGACGACCCGACACGCTCCCTGGGGGGACGGCCGGGCGGACGGGGGAGAAACACAACAATGCAACAGGACAGCAAACCCCAACTGTACAGCCTCTCGCGCCGAAAGATGCTCGCCGGCCTCGGTGCCGTCGGCCTCGCGTCCGCGGGCGCCGGCCTCGGTACGAGCGCGCTCTTCTCCGACGAGGAGAGCTTCACGAACAACACCCTGACGGCCGGGACGCTCGACATGAGCGTTACCGCGACCCTCGTGGCCGCCGACCCGTACTGGTCCGGCCAGGTCGACATCGGCTCCGGCGTCACGGCGGACGGCAACTACACCGTCTTCGACTCGCAGGGTAACGAGATCGAGGTTCCGACGTTCAGCTTCACCGCGAACGACATCAAGCCCGGCGACTGGGGCATCATCTGCTTCGAGATCGAGGTCGAGGACAACCCCGGCTACGTGCAGGTGCGCACGGAGAGCTTCGCGGAGGCCGGCGGCGCGAACCCCGAGCCCGAGCAGGATGCCGAGGGCGACATGGACAACGACGCCGACCTCGGCCAGTACCTCCTGACCACGGTCTGGCAGAACTACGACGAGCAGGTCGGCGGCAAGGCCGGCCTCCAGACGCTCGACCCCGTGTTCAACAACGCCTCCGACATCCTGGGCATCAACTACGCGGAGCCGGTCGACCTCGACGGCGTGGTCGACGCGGACACCCACTACACGAACGCCCGCGAGGCCAACACGATCCTCGAGAACGGCTACATCATCAAGGACGACGCCGGCGACAACCTCTCGCTGAACTCCTACGAGTTCTGCCTCCTGTTCGAGGTACCCCGTGACGTCGGCAACGTCATCCAGGGCGACTCGCTGGGCTTCGACCTGGTCTTCGAGACCGAACAGGCCCGCCACAACGACGACCCGTTCAACGCCTCGGCCTGAACGACCCGTCCCCCCTCACGCGCACGGGGTAACTCAATGAATCCGACGCGCCGCGGGGCGATCCCGACCCAACCACACACACCACACCAATGACCCAAGACACGCAACCGAAACTGTACAACCTCTCGCGCCGCAAGATGCTCGCCGGCCTCGGTGCCGTCGGCCTCGCGTCCGCGGGTGCCGGCCTCGGCACGACCGCCTTCTTCTCCGACGAGGAGGAGTTCACGGGCAACACGCTCGTGGCCGGCGAGCTCGACCTGCTCGTCGACTGGCAGCAGACCTACGACTTCGGGCAGGGCCACCAGTTCATCAGCGCCCACCCGGACCACGACGGCGACGGCGAACAGTCCATCTCCGCCGACAACGACGCGGGCCAGATCCGCTACTCCGACTTCCCGGACGAGGGAGACGAGGACTCCAACGGCGCGAACATCCCCGTGCTGAACTGTGAGAACATCCCGCCGCTCTCGGAGGCGGACTTCGGGACGGACCCGGTCACCGAGGAGCCGATGGAGACGCTCGTCCAGCTGACGGACGTCAAGCCCGGCGACTCCGGCGAGATCACGTTCTCGCTCCACCTCTGTGACAACCCCGGCTACATCTGGATGCAGGCGGGCAACGTCTCGAACGACGACGGCACCCAGACGGAGCCGGAACTGCTCGTCGACACGACCGAAGGCGGCGAGCTCGCCGGCCTCATCAACGCCCGTCTCTGGTACGACGAGGACTGCGACAACGTGTACGACGGCGAGGAGCCGGTCGACATCATGCTGACGCTGGACTTCTCCGGCTCGATGCTGTACAATCAGTACGGCGGCGTCGTCAGCAGCGACTCCATCACCGTCGGCGGCACGACCTACGCCGAGACGACGAAGATCGACCTCGTGGAGCTCGGCACCCGCCAGTTCATCAGCTACCTGCAGGCGCGCAACGCCGACGTGAACGTCGGCGTCGCCTACTTCGACGGCGAGGGCAGCGACGACACGACGCCCCGCGTCGGCATCCTTCAGCCGATGACCGCGACCCTCGGCGACGTGGACGCCGCGCTCGACGGCCTCCGGCAGAAGCTGGCGAACGTCGTCAGCGGCGGTGCCGGCTCGACCCCCACGGACGGCGACGGCAACCCCGACCCGTTCTCCAACGCGAACGGTATCGCGACGGGGACGTACATCGGCGAGGGCGTCGACGCGGCCCAACAGGAGTTCGTGAACAACGGGCGCACGGGCGTCGAGAAGCGCAACATCGTCCTCTCGGACGGCGAGTCGTTCAACGGCGGCGGCAACACGATATTCTCGTCGCCGCAGGCCGCGGCCGCGAACGCGCGGCTCGGCTCCGGCGCCGGCGGTGACGACCCCGAGACGGACGTGTACACCATCTCCGTCGGGAGCGCGAACGACGCGGTCCTCCAGCAGATGGCCGGCGCGGCGGGCGACGTCGCGGGCAACGACCCGGCGTACTTCAACGACGTGGACGACCCGCTCAACATCCCGACCGTGTTCGGGAACCTCGCGGCGGAGGCGTTCGCCGAGAAGATCATCATGGAGGACTCGCTCGAGGCCGTCCTCGCGGAACTGGCCGACGGGAACGGTATCCCCCTCGACGGCAACCGCGCGACGGAGTACGACGAGCTCGCCGACCCGGCGAACGACGCCGACCGCGACGCGTTCCGCGGCGACGGCGTGATGCACTGTGTCGCGCTCTCGTGGGAGCTGCCCCTCGAGGTCGGCAACGAGGTACAGGGCGACGTCGTCGGCTTCGACCTCGGCTTCTACACCGAGCAGGAGCGCCACAACGACGGCTCCGGGCCGGCGTCGGCCTGAACAGTCGTCTGACCACCACCCACACCGGCGGTACGGGGGTTCGACTCCCCCGGTGGGTTTCTCCCACGGGAGATTCACTATGACACAAGACTCGCAGAAGCTGTACAACCTCTCGCGCCGAAAGATGCTCGCCGGTCTCGGGGCCGTCGGCCTCGCGTCCGCGGGCGCCGGCCTCGGCACCTCGGCGCTGTTCTCCGACGAGGAGGAGTTCTCCGGTAACGTTCTCACGGCCGGGACGCTCGACCTGCTCGTCGACTACTACAGCTACTGGGACCAGGACATCCGCGGCGTCGGCTCCGTGAGCGGCACGGCCGACGGCCCGGCGGTCACCGCGACGCTCGCCGACATGAAGCCGGGCGACTCCGGCCTGCTCGCCTTCTGTTTCACGCTGGACGACAACCCGGCGTACCTGTGGGCCTGCGGCGACCTCACGGCGAACGCCGAGAACGGGCAGACGGAGCCCGAGGAGGCCGCGGAGGGGACCGACACGGACGGCGTCGGCGAACTCGCCGACTCCATCGACGTGGTCGTGCGCTACTGCGAGCTCGCCGACGACCTCGGGCAGAACGGCTTCGACCCCGAGGACATCGTGGACGAGGGCAACATCATGTTCGAGGGTACGCTCGCCGGGTTCCTCGCGGCGGCAGAGAACGGTCTGCCGCTCGACGGCGCTGCGGGTGCGGGTATCCTCGCGCCCGGCGACCAGAGCCCGTTCGCGGGCCTGCGCTCCGAGGGCGACAACCCCTGCCTCTGCCTGGAGTGGTCCATCGACTTCGAGGGCGTCGGCAACGAGATCCAGTCCGACTCCCTCATGTTCGACCTGCTGTTCTACGCGGAACAGGCCCGCCACAACGACGGGACGACGAACCCCTGCATCACGGCGGAGCAGGTCGAGTCGTTCCCCAACGTCGCCGACGACTCGTTCGACTCGGCGTTCTTCGGCAAGGTCCGCAACGGCGGCGGCGGGTGGGAGCTGGGCGTCGGGAACGGCGACGGTAACGCGGGCGGCGAGGACAACCTCGACTACTCGTGGCCCGGGTCGGGCGTCTTCGACGGCTCGTTCACCTTCGACTACGACGGCACCGGCGCGGCCGTCCTGACGCTGTTCGACGGCTCGGACGCGCAGGTCGCGCAGGTCGGCTTCGGCGACGACGGCGGCGAGGCGCTGGCGGTCGGCGACCTCGACGGCGGCGCGCTCTCGATAACCGTGGGCGCGTCGGGCGGTCAGCTGTCGGAGGTCACGAACCTCACCTACAACGGCGGCTCGCCCTCGGTGGATACGGTCGAATCCACGGGCTCGGTCACCAGCCTCGTGTTGAGCGACATCAACACGACGGGCGGCTTCGCGCTGGCCGGCGACCTCCGCTTCGAGGGCCTCGGCGGTCCCTCCGACGAGCGCCCGATGATGACGGTCTACGTGGACTGAGCCGGTCGGTAACGACACCCTGCCGGCGCGGTACGGTTCCCGTATCGGTTCGGGAACCGCTCCATACCTATGCCCGGATAGGTGCATGAAGGTGACAGACACAGGACACGGGCCACGGGGCTCGGCAACAACGGCCCGGCGTTTCCGGGAAGACACTATGGCATTCACACGTCGGGAACTGTTGGCAGGGATCGGAGGCGGCTCGCTCGCCGTCGGGGGGCTCGCCCTCGGCCGGAGCGCGCCGCGCTTCGCACAGTACACGTACGCGGCCCCGGATTCGGATACGGACGACGGCCGCCTGCGCGTCGCGTGGTACGAACGGTACAACGGCACGTTCGCCGGGAGCCAGTCGGGCACCGACGCCGGGCTGAACGACACGCTCGACCCCGCGAGCACGCCCGCCTACGTGGAGGACGCGACGCTCGTGACCGGGGTCTCCGGCCCGGTCGTCGCGCTCGACGACGTGATGCCCGGCGACGAGGGCACGCTGGTCGTCGGCCTCGAAGTGGTCGATTTCGACGGCGCGGAGCCGCTCGACGTGTGGTTCCGCGCGGCCGTCACGGCCGACGAGGAGAACCGGCTGAACGGCCCCGAGGCCGCGGCCGGCGACACCTCGACCGACGCCGGCGAACTCGACGACCGGACCTTCGTCGAGGTATGGCTGGACGGCTCGCCGCTCGGCTCCTGCGACGGCCGGAAGGACTTCGCGGAGTCGCTGGAGTCGCCCCTCGTGGCGCGGACGACGTTCGACGCGGCCTTCGGGCCGGGCTCGGACTCCGTGTACGCCACCGACGCGGGCTCGCCCGCGTTCGACGCCTGCCTCACGCCGGGCGACCTGCGGTGTGTCGCGCTCGCGTGGGAGTTCCCCGAGGCGGCCGACAACAACGTCGCCCAGACCGACTCGTTCACGTTCGAGTTCGAGTTCGGGGCGGTCCCCTGCGGCTCCGAGGCGAGCCCCTTCGAGGTGACGCAATGACGTTCAGCCGTCGTCGCGTGCTGGCCGCGCTGGCCGCCGCGGGCGGCGCGGGCGCGCTCACCGGGAGCGGCACCGCCGCGATGTTCACCGACAGCGAGGGGTTCGACAGCGCGCTCACGACCGGCGCGGTCGACCTCGTGGTCGAGTACGACGTGCGTTCCGGCCCGAGCGCCGGCGACGCCGGCGTCATCGACGGGCCGCGCGTGACCCTCCCGCTCGACGAACTCGGCGCGGAGCACGCGTCCGGAAGCACCGTGCTCACCTTCGCGCTCCCGCAGGGCGAGGGCTACGTGAACAACCCCGCGGCGCTGTGGCTCGCGGCGACGTGTCCCGAGCCGGCCGCGACGAGGCTCGCCGACGCCCTCCGGCTCACGCTGTCGTACTTCGACTGTGAGACGGACGCCGTCGGCACGGCCATCGAGACCGGCACCCTCCGGGAGGTCGCCGACCGGCTCGGCGGCGGCCGCCGTATCGACGGCGACGGCGACCCGGCGACGGCCCCGCCCGCCTGCCTCACCGACGAGGTGTGCGTGCTCGTCGAGTACGAGCTCGTCGGCTACGTCGGTTCGGAGTCGGTCGACCTGCCGCTGTACTTCAAAGCGGAGCAGTGTCGCCACGACGAGACGCCGACGAACCCCTTCGAGGGGCTGTTCACGGCCACGTGTGAGGGGTCGGAAACCCCCTGTCCGTGCTGTCGTACGCTCGGCAAGCTGGACTTCGAGGAGAACACCCAGCCCGGACTCGGCGACTCGTTCGCCGCGCCCGGCGTCTACTCGCTGCCGCAGAACCCGGAGTACGGGATAGACATCTACGACACGGCGACGAAGGTGGACGGCGGCGAAACCGAGACCACCGGGGTCGCGTTCCGGCTCGTCCGGCTCGACGAGCACGGGAACCCCACGGACGGCGTGGTTCCCGCGCTGTGTAACGTCCGCGTGAAGGCCGGCCGCGGCTCGACGCCGTACGAGCGCGGGACGGACGACGCTCCCACCGTCGACACGGCCGGTCTCCCCGGCAGCGACGGCGACGGCATCGTCTACGCGGCCGACGACAAGGGCATCAGTCACGTCACGGTGTGCATCTGCACGCCGGAACCCGACTGCCCCGGCTGTGTGGACCCGTCCACCGACAAGGGCCGGAAGGACGACGACGACAACGGTCGTCCGGGCAACGGCAACAACGGAGGGCCGAAGAAATGACCCGCGTGACCGCCCGCCGCGTCGCGGCGGTGCTTGGGACGCTGCTGCTCGTCGCGGCCGTGACGCCGTTCGTCGTGTTCGCGGTGCCGCAGGTCGTCGGCGCGGACGACGGCTTCGTCGTGCTCTCCGGGAGCATGGAGCCGGCGCTGTCGCCCGGCGACGTGGTCATCGTCGACGCCTCGACGCCCGTTCGGGTGGGCGACGTCATCACCTACCGGACCGGCGGCGAGTCGGTCCCGACGACCCACCGCGTCGTCGGCGCGGTCGACGGCGGCTACGAGACGAAGGGCGACGCGAACGAGAACGTCGACGCCGGCGTCGTGCCGCGTTCGGCCGTCCTCGGCGAGGTCGTGTACGTGATCCCGCTCGTGGGCCACGTCATCCTCTGGGCGAACACCTCGACCGGCTACGTGGCGCTCGTCGTCGTGCCGCTCGTCCTGCTCGTCGCGAACGAGCTGTGGACGTGGGCGCGGCGCGACCGCGAGCCGGACGCCCCGATTCCGGCCGTCCGGCGGATCGACGCCGACCCGGAGCCGGTCCCGGTCGCGAACGACGACGTGTCGCTCGCGGTCGTGGACCTGAAGCTCACCGTCGTGGCGATGGCGGCGCTGTTCGCCTACGCGGCGTGGAACGTCTACCGCGAGTACCTCGCCGTCGCGGCCCCGGACCCGGTGTCCGTGGGCGCGCTGACGGCCGGCCTGCTCGGCCTGCTGTTCGCCGGCTGGGTGACGCTCGCCGCGTGGCGGCTCAACCGCGCCGCGGCGAGCACCGCCGCGCCCTACGCCGTCCAGACGGACGGCGGGGCGGACACGGAGGTGCGCGATGAGTAAGGCCCTCGCGGTGTTCGTCGCCGCGCTCGCGGTGTTCGCCGCCGCGACACTCGGCTTCGCCGGCGGCCCCACGGCCGCCCTGCTGTCGGACGACGAGGAGGCGCGGGTCGGCTTCGACGCCAGCGTGCCCGTTCCGGGGGTCGTCACCTTCGGCTCCCCGCACCAGTCGCAGGACGGGTTCTCGACGCTCGCGGTCGCCGTGAACACGTCGAACACGACGGACACAAACACGTCGAACACGACGACGGACGGGAACGTCACGGAGGTGACGAACGTCACGGACGACGGCCCGACCACCCCGTCGTCGAACACGACGAACGTCACGAACGCCACGAATACGACGGACGGCGGCCCGACCCAGCCGACTGTGAACACGTCGAACACGTCGAACACGTCGAACACGACGAACACGACGAACGCGACGGACGACGGACCGGCCGACCCGACCGCGAACGCCACGGACACGTCCGACCCGTCGAACGTGACGAACACGACGACGGATCAGAACGTGACGAACACGACGACGGATCAGAACGTGACGAACACGACGACGGATCAGAACGTGACGAACACGACGACGGATCAGAACGTGACGAACACGACGACGGATCAGAACGTGACGAACACCACCGACACGTCGACCCCGACGAACGTCACGGATACGACGAACGTCACGGATACGACGAACGTCACGGATACGACGAACGCGACGAACACCACGAACAACGGCCCGACCGCGCCGTCGACGAACGCCACGGACACGTCCGATACGACGAACGCCACGGACACGACGACCCCGACGAACACGACGGCGGACGGGAACACGACGGACGTGACGAACGAGGCGGACACGACGACGGGCGAGAACGCCACGGACACGACGGACGACGGTCCGACCGACCCGCCCGCGAACGAGACTGACACGTCGGGCCCGTCGAACACCACGAATACGACGGACACCACGACCACGTCCGGCACGACGGCGACCGGCGGCGACGGGACGGACGGAACCGAGGGAACGGAGGAGACGAGCGCGAAGCCGGGCGACTCGGAGGAGGCCTGATAGTGGCGGCTCGCGCCACGGTTCCACGGACCAGACTCCCCGGCACGGCACACAACGCGCCCAGGCGGAACGCCCTCGTGGTGTTCGCCTACGTGCTGCTGGCGATACTCCTGCTCGGACTCGCGTACTCCGCGTTCGCGGGCTGAGAAGGGGAAGAGCGTGTGGCGGCTGTGCGGCCGCCCGACGGCCTCGTTCGGGCCGGGAACCGCCTCCCGTATAGGCTTTCTCCCGTCGTCACGCGGCCGTCGGACGCGGGGCGGACGACCCTTCTATCGGAACTCGATATCCCCGAGCGACCGCGCTCGCGCGTCCACGAACGACCCGCCGACGGCCTCGACACCGGGGCGCGCCTCGGGGTCGCGCGCGACGTGTGTCAGGGCCGTGCCCTCGACCCCGAGCGCCTCGGCGACGGCCGCGAACGCCTCCGGATGGGGCGCGAGCCACCCACACGAAACGCCCGTGACCACCGCGTCGAACAGCGGCTCGCGGTCGGTGTCCGGCCGCCAGCGCAGCCCCGCGGAGAGGAGCGCGCGGCGCGCGTACTCCGGGACGGTCGTGTCCGAGAGCAGGGCGACGGGGCCGTGCTCGCGCGCCCGCAGGACGGCCTCCAGTGCGCCGTCGCGGGCCGCGGCGTCGGGGGCGAACGCGGCGACGAGGGCCCGGCGCGCGGCGTTGTTCGGGGCCGGGACGCCGCGCGAGGCGAGCGCGCGGGCGACGTGGGCGTGGTGCGGGACGGCCGCCCCGTCCGGGGGGTCGACGTGCGTCTCCGCGTAGGCCGCGGCCCAGTCGTCGGGCACTTCGACCCCGCGCTCGCGGAGTTCGCGCGCTATCGCGGCGGCGGGGTCGTCCGGTTCGGCGGCCGAGACGAGCGCGCCGAGGGCGAAGACGACGGCCACTACACCGTGTTCGACTCGATGTTGCGCGGGAAGTAGGTGAGCCACTCCACGCCGTCGTCGGTGACGGCGATGGTGTCGGAGTGGCGGTAGCCCGCGGTCTCCGTGTACAGGCCCGGCTCGATGGTGTAGATGTGGCCGGCCTCCATCGTCGCGTCGTCGAACCGCTCGCCCCAGCCGCGGTCGATGTACGGCGGCTCGTGGCCGTCCAGCCCGATGTTGTGGCCGACGTGGTGGCGCAGGAGGTCGGACACGCCGTGCTCCTCGGCGAGCGCGTGGACCTGCTCGTCAACGTAGGCGAGGTCCACGCCCGGCCCCATCGCGTCGATGGCCGCCTCCTGCAGGTCGCACATCACCTCGAAGTAGTGTTCGTCCTCGTCGGTGTAGGAGCCGACGAACATCGTCCGCTCCAGTTCGGAGTGGTAGCCGCCGACGTTGGCCGACGCGCCCGTGATGAGCACGTCGCCCTCCGAGAGCCGCTCGTTCGGGGTGTGGCCGTGCGGGAGCGCCGTCTCCTCGCCGGAGATGTAGCCGGCGTGGACCGGACCGCCGCCGCGGACCCGCACGTCGTAGCGGTCGCCGAGCGTGTCGAGCATCGCGCGCGAGGCGTCGGTCGAGGCCTCCTGGGAGACGGTCGCGGGGTGGGCGCCGACCTCGGTGTAGTCGGCGAGGTAGCGGTGGCCGAGGTTGGCCCACTCGGCCGACTCGCGGACGAGGGCCACCTCGGCGTCGGACTTCGCCCACCGCATCCGCGGCACCCACGACTGCGTCTCCACGTCGAGGAACTCGGAGAGCGCGGGGCCCTCGTAGCCCATCACGCCGGGGGCGCCGTCCGCGTCGGCGGCGACCGACTCGACGCCCATCTCGGCACACATCCCGGCGGCCGTCTCTATCGGCTTCCCGCCGGGGTAGTCGAAGTACGAGACGACCTCGTCGATGCGCTCGTTCGGCGCGACGCGCTCGACCTCCAGGCGCGGGACCGTGATTCCGACCTCGCTCTCGGTCACGACCAGGAGCACGGGCCGCTCCGTCTGGATGTGGTCGAAGCCGGTCAGGTAGTCGATGCTCGTCGCGGAGAAGAAGCCGGCGGCGTCGGCGTCCGTCCCCGCGAGCTCCGTCCGAACGGCGGCGAGCCGCGTCGTGTACTCGCTCTCAGGCAGGTGCGTCGGCATACCTGCCGTCGGGAGCGTCGGGTGGTAAGCCTTCGGCTCAGAAGCTCGTCACCTTCGACTGGATACGGCCGTCGTCCACCGGCTCCTCGTCGTCGAGCAGGCGCGCGAGCTCGTCGTCGCGCACGTCGGGGCTCCGGTGGAGGAAGGCGAGTTCGGTGAGCGAGAGCCGTTCGCCGCGCTCCAGCCGGTCGAGCAGGCCCGCCGCCGTCAGCCCGTGGTAGGTCACGTCGAGGTCGACGCTCGCCGCGCGGTCGTTCGCGGCCTCCGCGACGTTGACGCCCTCCGCGACGAGCGTCGAGAAGTCGACGCCCGCGTCGTCGGCCACGGCGTAGAGGAAGGCGACGGCAGCGACGAGGCCGTCGAACGTCTCGGTGCCGTCGCCCCGCGACTCGAACGCCAGCGCGCGGTCGCGGGCGTCGAGGTGTTCCACGAGCAGTTCGAAGTCGCGCACGCCGTCGTACACCCGGTCGCGGATGCGCGCGCGGGTGTTCCGCTCCGACTGGACGCTCGCCAGGTCCGTCTCGCCGCGCAGGTACGCGCGGTCGGCCGGACTGAGGACGCCGCGGTCGCGTTCGTCGTCAGTCATAACCTGTTTCAGAGTATGTAAAGACTAGTACATATAGATTAATACTTTGATTCAGGTTATCTACCGATACAGTTACGAAAACCGTTATGCCCGAACCCCCGGACGCGCCGGTATGGCAGACACACGAGCGGACGCCGGCGAGGCGTCGGCGTCGTTCCGCGCGACCGCGTCGGCCGACCGCCTCCGCGCCTGCGTCTCGGCGCTCGGGGCGCTCGTCGACGAGTGTCGGGTCGAACTCGCGCCCGAGGGCCTCCGCGTCCGGGCGATGGACCCCGCGACGGTGGCGGCCGTCGACCTCCGTCTCGACCGGGCCGCCTTCGACCGCTACGAGGCGACGGGGACGACGGTGGGGCTCGCCCTCGACCGACTGGAGGAGGCGCTCGCCACGGCCGAGGGGTCGGTCGAGCTCGCGTTGCGTCCCGAGACGCACACCCTCCGTGTCGCCTCGGGCGACTTCGAGTACGCGCTCGGCCTCGTGGACCCGTCGGCGATACGCTCCCCGCCCGACGCGATAGCGCCCGACGAGGGGGCGGACCTCGCGGCCGTGACGCTGTCCGGCGACACGTTCGGTCGGGCCGTCGACGCCGCGGCGGGCCTCGCGGACCACCTCACGCTCGCGGTCGACCCCGACGGGGAGCGCTTCCGCGTCGAGGCCGGCGGCGACACGGACGAGTTCACGCTGGACCGCGCGGGCGCGGACCTCCCCGGCTTCGAGGCCCGCGAGGCCGACTCCGTCCTCTCCGTGGACTACCTCCGGGCCGTGGCGCGGGAACTCCCCGACGGGCCCGTGGACCTCCGGCTCGGCGTCGAACACCCGCTGTACGTCACGTTCGACCTCGCGGACGGCGACGGGCGGGTGCGATACGCCGTCGCGCCGCGCCTCCGACGGACCTGACCCGGGAGACAAGCCCCGTTGCGCTTCGACCCAAGCGGGATTTCCGTCGCGCAAGCGGAGTTGTGCCGTCCGCGACGAAGCTCCCGGAAACGCGTGTCTCGGCTCCCGGTTGCCAAAGCTACTTGCGCTCGCCGCCCCGAGTCCGGGTATGAGCGAGCGCCCGGCCGAGGAGAGCGTCCTCCGGAGCAAGCGGACGGCCACCCGCTACCAGATACTCGTCGAGGTCGCCGACCGCCAGCCGGCGGTGAGCCAGCAGGAGATCGCCGACGCGGTCGGCGTCACGGCACAGGCCGTCAGCGAGTACCTCCGGGAACTCATCGAGGAGGGGTACGTCGAGAAGCACGGCCGGGGTCGCTACGAGGTGACGAAGGAGGGCGTGGACTGGCTCATCACGCGCACCGACGGCCTCCGCGACCTCGTGACGCGCGTCTCCGAGGAGGTGGTCGGGCAGGTGGACATCGACACGGCCGTCGCCGCCACGGACGTGCGCGAGGGCGAGACGGTGTCGCTGTCGATGCACGACGGCGTCCTCCGCGCGACGGCCGGCGGGGCCGGCGGGGCCACCGCGGTCGCCGTCACCGACGCCGCGGCCGGCACCGACGTGGGCGTCACGAACTTCGAGGGGGTCGTCGACTACGAACTGGGGACGGTCACCGTCGTCTCGCTCCCCCGGGTGCGCGACGGCGGCTCGCGCGCGGTCGCCCCCGACCGCCTGCGCGACCTCGCGGCCGACCACGACCTGCTCGCCGTCGCCGGGACGGAGGCGCTCGCGGCGGTTCGCGCGGCGGACCGCGACCCGGACGTGCGCTTCGGCACCCGGGCCGCCGTCCGCGAGGCCGCGACGAAGGGGCTCGACGTGCTGTTGGTCGCCACGGCCACCGAACTGTCCGCGCTCACCGACGAACTCCGCGACGGCAACATCGGCTACGAGGTCGTCGATGCCGCCCGCGAATAGGGGCCCGCCTCAGAAGCCGCCGTAGCGCAGCGACACCATCAGCGCGATGACGACGAGCTGGAACAGCCCCTGTATCCCCCCGAGCTTCGCGTTCTGCGTGCCGATACGGGCGATGACGCCCGAATCGGGGTTCGCGGAGGTCATCTCGCGGTACATCCGTATCTCGCCGGGCATCAGGTAGCCGAACCCCTGGACGGACAGCAGCGTGACGATGCCGAGCGCGAGCAGTATCACGAGACCCGGCTCCGGCGAGGCCGGGTTCAACCGTCCGACGGTGGTCGCCACCCACGCGAGCGAGCCGACCGTGCCGACGGCGAAGGCGGCCTGCCAGCGCCGGTCGCCGAACGCGTTCAGCCGCCGGCCGACCAGTAGCAGGACCGGAATCACGTTGACCGCGGTGAAGAGCGCGAGCCACGGCCCGGCGTTCGGGAACAGCCCCACCCGCTGGGCGAGCGTGATGCCGCCCGCGATGGTGACGAGCGCCATCGCCGGCAGGAAGAAGGCCGTCTTCGGCGTCAGCCGCGAGAAGACGGCGGCGCTCTCCTCCTCGTCGAGTCCCCCGATGACGGGGCCGAGCACCGCCCCCATGAACAGGTCCGTTCCGGTCCACAGCAGTCCGGCCATCACGTGGATGTAGGTGTGTGCCTGTACCGACGCGCCCGTGACCTCGTAGGCGGACACGTACGCCAGCGCGAGCACCGAGACGCCGACGACCCCGCCCGCGAAGGCGGGGTTCGCCCGGCTCCCGAGGCCCGCGATGGTCCCCCGAATCGTGCTTGCCGACATGCGTCCGCGGCGTCCGCGCGCCGGGACTTAAAGTTCACTCCGCTGTCAGTAATCCCACCGCTCGATGGCGACCTTCTCGTCGGTGTAGAAGCGCACGGCGTCGTCGCCCTGCGCGTGGAGGTCGCCGAAGAAGGAGTCCTTCGCGCCGCCGAAGTGGAAGAAGGCCATCGGCGCCGCCGTCCCGGCGTTGACGGCGAGGTTGCCGGCCTCGGCGTCCTGCTTGAATCGCCGGGCGTCGCGCCCGCTGTCGGTGAAGAGGCTCGCCGCGTTGCCGAACCGGCTCTCGTTCATGACCTCGATGCCCTCCGCCACGTCCGCGACGCGTACCAGCGACAGCACCGGGCCGAATATCTCCTCGTCCACGATGGCCATGCCGGGTTCGGCGTTCTCGAACAGGCAGGGGCCGAGGAAGTTCCCGTCCGGATACTCCCCGACCTCCCAGTCGCGCCCGTCGTGGATCAGGTCCGCGCCCTCCTCGACGCCCGTCGCCACCATCCCGCGGACGCGTTCCTCGTGCTCGGGGGTGATTAGCGGGCCGATGGTCGTTCCCTCGTCCAGCCCCGACCCGAGCACCTGCGACTCGACCCGGTCGAGCGCCGCCTCGCGGAACGCCTCGTACACCGGCTCGGCGACGAGCGCCACGTCGTTGGCGAGACACCGCTCGCCCGAGCAGGCCAGCGCGGAACTCACGGTCTGTTCGGCCGCGAACCCGACGTCCGCGGACTCGGCGACGATCACGTGGTTCTTCGCGCCGCCCTGCGCCTGCACGCGCTTACCCGCGGCGGCCGCCTGCTCGTAGAGGGTGCGCGCGACGGGCGTACTCCCGACGAAGGAGAGCCCCTCCACGTCGTCGTGCTCGACCAGTGCCGACACCGTGTCCGGCCCGCCGTTCACGAGGCTCACGACGCCGGGCGGGAAGCCCGCCTCGTCGGCGAGTTCCAGCAGGTACTGCGCCGTGAGCGGGTCGCGCTCCGAGGGCTTCAACACGAACGCGTTGCCCGTCGCCACCGCGTAGGGGAGGAACCACAGCGGAATCATCCCGGGGAAGTTGAACGGCGTCACCGCCGCGAAGACGCCGAGCGGGTGGCGCACGGCGGTTTCGTCGATGTCCGGCGCCGCGTTCGGGAGCGACCCCGCCTGCATCATCGAGGGGATGCCGCAGGCCGTCTCGACGTTCTCGATGCCGCGCCGGAGTTCGCCGCGCGCCTCCCCGAGCGTCTTGCCGTGCTCGCGGACGAGGACGCGCGCGATGTCGTCCTGGTGCTCCTCGAGGAGGGACTTCAGCCGGAACAGCGGCTGGATGCGCTCCTCCACGGGCGTCTCGCGCCACGACTCGAAGGCCGTCCGCGCCGCCCCGACCGCCTCGTCCACGTCCTCGGGGGTGGCGTAGCCGACCCCCGCCAGCCGCTCGCCCGTCGCCGGGTCGGTCACGTCGTGTTCCGCGCCGCTCGCCGCGCGCCACTCCCCGGCGACGTAGTTCCGCGCCGTCCCGTCGGCCGACAGCCCCGTGAGGTCCATGTCCCGCGCGTCTCCCCGTGCCCGCATAAATCGGCTGGTAGTGGATGCCACGCACGCCGGGAGCGACGCGCTTATTCCGTCCCCGCGACCCCTCCGCGTATGCGAGTCACCGTCATCGGCGCGGGGAGCATGGGCCACGGCATCGCGCAGGTCGCCGCCGCGGCCGGCCACGACGCCACCCTGAACGACGTGGACGAGGAGCGGGTCGCCGCCGGCATCGAGGGCATCGAGGGGAACCTCGCCGGCGGCGTCGAGCGCGGGAAGGTCACGCCCGAGGAGCGCGACGCGACGCTCGACCGGATCGCGGGCGAGACGGACCTCGCGGCCGCGGTCGGGGACGCCGACCTCGTCGTCGAGGCCGTCCCGGAGCGGATGGACCTGAAGAAGGAGGTGTTCACGGACGTCGAGGCCGCCGCGCCGGACGACGCCGTGGTCGCCACCAACACCTCCTCGCTGTCGGTCACCGAACTGGCGAGCGCGCTGGAGGCCCCCGAGCGCGCCGTCGGCCTCCACTTCTTCAATCCGCCCCACATCATGGACCTCGTCGAGGTGGTCGTCGGCGAGCGCACGAGCGGGACGACGGAGGCGTTCGCCGTCGAGTTCGTGGAGGGCGTCGGCAAGGAGCCGGTCGTCGTGCGCGACAGCGCCGGGTTCGCCTCCTCGCGGCTGGGCGTCGCGCTCGGGCTGGAGGCCATCCGGATGGTGGAGACGGGCGTCGCGGACGCCGCCGACATCGACACCGCGATGCGCGAGGGGTACAACCACCCGATGGGGCCGCTCGAACTCACGGACCTCGTCGGCCTCGACGTGCGCCTCGACATCGCGGAGTACCTCCACGAGGAACTGGGCGAGCGGTTCCGCCCGCCACAGACGCTCAGGCGGAAGGTCCGGGCCGGCGACCTCGGGAAGAAGAGCGGCCGGGGCTTCTACGTCTGGGAGGACGGCGAGGCGGTCCGGCCGGCCGACGAGTAGAACCGAACGTTCTAGGACGTTTAGCGGCCTTAGTTCTCATTTCCGATTAGCTTTATGCATATTCGATGTAGATTCGTAGTCGTAATGCGGCATTATTCCCAACGTACGCCGAACGAACGCGCACCGAACCGACCGAACGACGACGCCGACCCCGACACGGTTCCGTTCCGCCCGGAAGCGGACGACGAGGGGGAGCCGTCGCGCCGCGTCGCGCGCCGACGCGGGGAGGAGTCGCCGGGATGACCGACGCGGTCCCCCCGGCGTGGGCCGGCCTCGCGGGCTGGTTCGGCCTGCTCGCCGGGCTGGTGTGGCTGGCCGACGGCGCGGCGGACGCACCGCTCGCGGCCGCGACGCTGGCGCTGTTCGCCTGTCACGCCTACGGGCTCGCCGTCCACCTGCGCGGCCCGGCCGGCCCCGACGCGAGCGCCCTCCGCGCGTCCCTCGCGCGCGGCGGGTGAGCGGCCGGCACGGCCGGAACGGCTAACCGCCCGGGGGGTGGATGGGGGCACGATGCGTATCCGTCCCGTCGCCCGCGCGGCCGCCGCCGTCGCGGCCCTGTTCCTGTTCGTCGGGAGCGGCGTCGCCGCGGGGGCGGCGCTGGCGCTCGTCTCGCTGTCGGACGCGGCCCTCGACCCGACGCTCGCGCTCGTCGTCGCCGCGGCCCCGTTCCTGCTCGCACCCGTGCTCGCCGGCGTCGCGGGCGCGACGGCCCGCGGGCGGCCCCCGACCGCCGCCGTCTCCGTCGGGCTCGGCTCGCTCGTCGGGGCGGTCCTGTTCGCCGCGCCCGTCGTCGGCGTGCTCGTCGGCCTCGCCGACGCGGCCGGAACCGACCCGGTCGTCGCCGCCCCCGACCTCGCGGCCCCGCTCGCGCTCGTGAGCCTCGCGACGGGTGTCGTGGGCGCGGCGAGCGGCTACCTCGCGGCCCGCGCCCGCGGCTCGGCCGACCGCGAACCCCGTTCCGCCGGGTCGCTCGGCGCGTCCGCGTGGAACCGTGACCGTCCCGAGGAGGGGGCCGCGACCGCCGCGTCGGAGACGGAGCCGGCGCGCGCGAGCGCCGAGGAGGGGGCCGACGAGTCGGCCGGGAGCGTCGCGGACCTCTTCGACGACGCCGACGGGACCGAGTAGCCCGTCACACCCATGCGGGAGGCGCGTGTAGCCGGGCGCATGGACGACCACGACGCTCGCGAGGGGGCGATGAGCGACGCCGCGATCGACGAGTTCCTGCTCGAACAGGGGACGGGCGTGTTGGCGCTGGCCCGCGACGGGGAGGCGTACGCCGTCCCCGTCTCGTTCGGCTACGAGGCGGGGCGGGCGCTGTTCGGCTTCTTCACCTTCGGGGAATCGAGCCGGAAGCTCGCGTTCGCGGAGGCGACCGACCGCGCCTGCCTCACCGTGTACGACGTGGCCGGCCCGGACGACTGGACGAGCGTCGTGTTGCGGGGCCCGCTCGTCGAACTCGGCGTCGACTCGTGGGCCGACATCGGCGCGCGCATCAGCGACAACGCGTGGTCGCCGGACCTCGCGGGCATCGGCACCCGCCGGCTCTCCGTCGTCGGCTTCGAACTCGATATCGAGGAGGCGACGGGCTTGCGCGCGACGCCGCCGGAGCCGCGCTGACGGCCCGCTCCGTCGGGTCGGCCGTGTCGAGCGCCAAGTTTATTACCGTGTGTAAAGTTCCCTTTACTGTAAAGCGACCTTTCCATCAAGGCCGCTTTCGGTCCACCATGACAGAGAACGCCGCCTCGTCCGTCCCGGAACCGCTCGCGAAACGCCGCACCTACCGCCGCCTCGCCTTCGGCGTCCTCATGGCGGGGGTCGTCGCCGGCCTCGTGCTCCGCGGGGCCGGCTACCCGCTGGCCGGCGAGGGCGTCTACTGGCTCGGCATCGTCGGCGCGATAGCCGCCTACGTCGTCAGCCCCGTCCCGCTGCTCGACGAGCGCGACACCCGGATGGAGGAGCGCGCCAGCCGCCTCGCGCTCACCGCCGGCGCGCCGCTGTTCGTGCTCGGGGCCTCGGCGCTGCGCACGCTGAACGTCCTCGACGTCTGGACCGCGCCCGCGTTCGTGTGGGGGATGGGCTACGGCTTCCTCGCCGTGTACGTCCTGTTCGCGGCCGCGTTCGCGGTCGTGTGGTACCGGACGTGAACAACGACCTGCCCGAGCGCCGCGCCGCCCGCGGCATGAGCCAGGCGGACCTCGCCGCGGCCGTCGGCGTCTCCCGCCAGACCATCAACGCCATCGAGCGGGACCGCTACGACCCGTCGCTCGAACTCGCGTTCGCGCTCGCCGACCACTTCGACTGCCGCATCGAGGACGCCTTCGACCCCGACGGCTCCTGACCCCCGGCCGGCGTCGGTGGGTTAACGGTCGCCGCGTCCCTCGACGCGGTAATGAGTTCCCTCCGCCGCGCCGCCGCCTACCGCCCCACGCGCCCCGAGACGGCCGTGTTCGTCTCCGGGGTCGCCAGCATGGGGCTGGAGATACTCGCCGGGCGGCTCATCGCCCCGCAGTTCGGCTCCAGCATCTACACGTGGGGGACCATCATCGGGGTCTTCCTCGCCGCCCTGAGCTACGGCTACTGGCGCGGGGGGAAGGCCGCGGCCGAGCGCGCCTCGCTCGGGCGGCTCTCGCGGCTGTTCACCCTCACCGCCGCCTACGTCGTCGTCCTCGTCGTCGCGGGCGACCTGTTGCTCCGCTCGACCACCGCGTTCCCGCTCCCCTCGCGGATGGCCTCGCTCCCGGCGGTCGCCGTCCTCTTCGGGCCGCCGACGTACCTGCTCGGCTACGTCAGCCCCTACGCGGCACAGCTCTCCGAGAAGCGCGAGACGGGCGCGGCCTCGGGGCACGTGTACGCCGTCGGGACCATCGGCAGCATCGTCGGCGCGTTCGCCACGACCTACTTCCTCATCCCCTCGCTCGACACGGACCTCATCGCGCTCGTCTTCGGCCTGCTCTCCGTCGCCACGGCGGTCGCGCTCGCGTACCCGGTCCGGATACGGGGCGAGGCGGGGAAGGCCCTGCTCGTCGGCCTGCTGCTCGTCGCCGCGCCCGTCGCCGGCACCGCCGGCATCACCGTCGAGGGCCGGGTCGTCTACGAGACGGAGACGGCGTACCAGGAGCTCCAGGTCGTCGACGCGGGCGACGAGCGCACCCTCTACCTCGACGGCCAGCGCCACTCCGCGATGGACCTCTCCGACCCCGACCGCCACGTGTTCACCTACACGCGCTACTTCCACCTCCCCTTCCTCTACACCGACGACATCGACCGGGTGTTGTTCGTCGGCGGCGGCGGCTTCACCGGCCCGAAGCGCTTCCTCGACGAGTACCCGAACGTCACCGTCGACGTGGTGGAGATCGACCCCGAGGTGGTGCGGGTCGCCCGCGAGTACTTCCGGGTGCCGGACTCCCCGCGCCTGAACGTCCACGTCGGCGACGGTCGGCAGTTCCTCCGCGACACCGACCGCACCTACGACCTCATCGTGCTGGACGCCTACCGGCAGGACAAGGTGCCGTTCCAGCTGACGACGCGGCAGTTCATGGAACTCACCCGCGAGCGCCTCGACTCGGACGGCATCCTCTTCGCGAACGTCATCGCCGCGCCCTCGGGGCCGGCCTCCGACTTCTACCGCGCGCAGTACCGGACGGTACGCACCGTCTATCCGCAGGTGTACACCTACCCGACCGTCGGCGGCGCGTTCGTCCAGAACATCGAACTCGTCGCAACGGCGAACGACGAGCGCGTCCCGCTCGAAACCCTGCGCGAGCGCAACGCCGCCGGCGCGGCGAACATCGACCTCTCCGCGGAACTCGACTCCCACACGGCCGAGGCCCCGCCCACCGACGACGTGCCCGTCCTGCGCGACGACCGCGCGCCCGTCGACAGCCTGCTCGACCCGCTCGTCGGCCAGCGCTACGTGGTCCAGCGGACGAACGCCACGAACACGACGAACACGACGACCGCGACGGCCACGGCCTAGGCCCGCGGTTTCGGGTCGAGCCGGTACGCGCCGAACCGCTCGATGCCCTCCTCGGTGACGAGGACGAGGTCCTCCAGCCGCACCCCGCCGCGCGCCGGGTCGTACAGCCCCGGCTCGATGGTCACCACGTCGCCGGCCCGCAGGGTCCCCCCGTAGCCCGGGGCCTCGTGGAGCGCCAGGCCGACGCCGTGGCCCGGCCCGTGGGTCATCCGCGGCGCGGCCGCGTCCCCGAACCCGCCGGCCGCGAGCGCCTCCTCGACGGCCGCGGAGACGGCCGCCCCTTCGACGCCCGCGCCGCGGTCGAGCACGCCGAGCGCGGCCTCCAGCGCGTCCGCGACGGCGTCGTACACGTCCCGCTCCCAGCCGGCCGCGCCGCCGGGGACGAACGTCCGCGTGAAGTCGCCGTAGTAGCCGTCGGGGCCGCGCGGGCTGATGTCGAGCAGCACCGTCTCGCCCGGGCGGACCGTGTCCTCGCCGACGAAGTGGAGGTCCGCGCAGGTCGGGCCGGCCCCGATGACGGTGTTGCCCGCGTCGGAGACGCCCTCCCGGGCGAGCGTCGCGTTCACCTCCCGGCGGAGCCGTTCGGTCGTCAGCGGCGCGCCCTCGTAGCGGAGGGTGTCGCCGTCGGCCGCGCTCGCGGCGAGCACCGCCTCGGCCCGGCGCATCCCGGCGCGGGTCGCCCGCTGGACCGCACGGAGGCGGTCGACCTCGCCCGCGGTCTTGCGGCGGCGCGCCCGCTCGACCGGCGCCGGGTCGACGGTTATCGGCTCGACGCCGCCGTCCTCCAGGCGCGCCAGCGTCCGCGCGCCGGCGGTGTCGAGCACCGCGACGCGCGCGCCGTCGTCCAGCAGGGCCGCGGCTCGCCCCTCCGGCGTGCGGGCGCTGTCGGGGCCGAGGGCGAGGACGCGGTCGCCGGCGAACTCGCGGGCCGCCTGCTCGTCGAACAGCGCCGGCGCACACAGCGTGGCGGTCCCCTCGCGGTCGTCGGTCGGCCCGCCGTCGAGTTCGTACACGAAGGCGTACGGCCGGTCGGGGCCGTGAAAGCGGGTGAGAAACAGCTGTGTCGGGTCGCCCCGGTCGGCGACGTGGACGAACGCGTCGGCGTCCGTCTCGCCGCACAGCAGGTCGAGCGCGCCGTAGCCGCCCGCGAGGTCGGTCATACCTCCCCCTCGCGGCGGGGGTAAATCAGTCCGTGGGCCGACGCCGGCAAGCGGTGTTCGCGCCCGAACGTTCATACGGGCTGTCACGCAAGCGAACCCATGTCCGACGCGACCGACGACCGGCTCGCGCTGGTGGCGAAACGGGTCGCGTATCTCGACGCGCTCGCGGACGGACCGCGCCACAAGCCCGCGGTCGTCGAGGCGGTCGGCGACTCCCGCTCGACCGTCGACCGCGCGATGCGCCGGCTCATGGACGCCGGCCTCGTCGAGCGCACCGACGAGGGGTTCCGCACGACGCTCGCCGGCCTGCTCGCGGCCGAGCGCTACCGCGAGTACGTCGCCGACGGGACGGCCGTGCTCGACGCGGCCGGCTTCCTCGCCGCGCTCCCCCGCGACTGCGACCTGCCCGCGGGCGCGCTCCGCGAGGGCGAGGTCCGCGAGTTCGACGCGCCCGCCGACGCCGTCGGCGACCTGCTCGCCCCCCTCCGCGGCGCCGACCGCTACGTCGCGTATCTCCCCGCGCTCGACGACTCGCGGCATCTCAGACTCGTCCACGCCCGCGTCCGCGAGGCCGGCACGGCCGTCGACCTGCTGTGTACCGACGCGGTGCTCGCCCGACTGCGGACGGAGTTCCCGCGGCTGGCGGCCGACCTCGCCGCCGCCGAGGGGACGACGATAGGCCGGGTCGCCGACGACCGGGGTTACACCCTCGCGCTCGCCGAGGGGGCCGAAACGCGCGTGACCCTCCGGCCCGCCGGGACGGCCGCCCTGCTCGCGGCCGAGGGGGGGTCGGTCGTCGCGTGGGCGCGGGAGACGCTCGACGCGGCCCGCGAGGACGCGACGGACGTTACCGCCGAGCTCGCGGCGCTCTCCGACGGCCTCGACGCGACGCCGCTCGGGCGCCGCGAGCGCCGCGGCGACGCCTCCCCCGCCGACCTCGGCTTCGACCGGCTCGACTCCGCGACGCTCGCCGACCGCGCGCCGACCGACCCGGCGACGGCGTGGCGCGTCGGCTTCACCGTCGCGGACGCCGCCCGGGGCTACCCGTTCGCGCGTCGCGCCCGCGCCCCGGACGTCCCGCTCGACGCGACCGACGGGGGCGACCTCCTGCCGGAGACCATCCACGACGCGCTCGCGTCGGGCGCGAACCGCGTCCTCCTCGGGGCGCCCGGGACGGGCAAGCGCACCCTCTGCCGGCAGGTCGCGGCGCGGTGGGCCCGCGAGGAGGGGCCGGTGTTCCACCGCGCGACCCCCGCGGACGCGTCGTTCGACCGGGTCGAGCCGCTCGTCCGGGCGCTCGCCGGGGCGGACGGCCACGCGCTCGTCGTCGTCGAGGACGCCGGCGACGAGGGGACGGCGGGGCGACTCGCCGACCTGCTCGCACGGGTGCGCGACGACCCCACGACGAGCGTCCTCGCGGCGGCGCCGGCCGACGGGTGGCCGCCCGCGACCGCCGACGCCGCGGCCGCCGACCGCCTCCGCGGCCCCGACGCGGTCGAACTCGGGCCGCTCTCGCTCGCGGAGTGTCGCGACGCCGTCGCCGCCTTCGAGGCCGCCACCGGCCGGACCGTCCCCGTGACCGGCGACGACCTGTTCGAGCACCTGCGCGAGGGCGACGGCCCCGGCGACTGCCACCTGCTCGGCCACCTGCTCGCGGCCTACACGGCGCCGGAGCCGTGGGCCGACGCCGGGGAGCCGACCGGGCTCGACGCCGACGCCCGGGCCGCCCTCGACCGCGTCGCGCCCGACGGCCCGGACGACGACACCCTCCCGCTCGCCGTCGGCCTGCTCGCGGCGACGCTCGCGGCCGCGGACCTCCCCGTCACGCCCGACGCTCTCCACGCCGTCGCCGCCGGGGAGGGGGACGGGACGCACCGCCGGGTCGCTGCCGCGGTCGAGTCGCTCTCGGGCGTGCTGTTGTTCCCCGGCGAGGGCGACGCCTTCCGCACCCCGCACCCGCTGTGGGCCGTCCGCTTCCTCGACGCGGCGCTCGACCGCGACGAGCGGACCGCGGTCGCCGCCTTCGAGCGCGCGCTGTCGGCGCTGTTCGCCGCCGCGGACGACGGGGGTCGCCGCGAGCGCGTCGCCTCGTGGCTCGGGCGCGACGCCGACGGGCTCGACCGCCTCGCGCGCGACCCCGACGCCGTCGTCGAGGCCGTCTTCGACCTGCTGACCCGCCACGCCTCGGTCGCGCCGCTGTTCGGGACGACCGCCCGCTCCGGCGTCGTCCTCCCCGACGCCGCCTCCGACACGGCGCGGCTCGAAGTCCGGGGCGACCGCCTCCAGGGGTGGTACGCGGCCGGCGACCACGACCGGGTGACGGCGGAGGCCGAGGGCCTGCTCGACGTCGTCGCCTCGGCGGACGTGAGCGCGGCGACGGCGGCCCGCGCGGTCGTCAGGGCGCGCCGACGGCTGGCGGACGTCGCCGACGACCGCGGGGACCAGGACGCCGCCCGCGAGCACCTCCGCGCGGCGCTCGACGCCGCGCGCGACGGGGACCGCCGCACGGAGGTGACGGTGCTCAACACGCTCGGGATGGTGGAGCTCCACGCCGACGACTACGACGCCGCCGAGCGCCACCTCCGGGCGGCCGCGGAGCGGGGCGCCGAACTCGGGCCGACGCCGGAACGCTCCGCGACCCTGTACTACCTCGGCCGGCTCCGCCGGAAGCGCGGCGAGTACGCGGCCGCCGAGGAACTGTTGCGCGAGTCGCTCGCCGTCGACCGACAGCAGCGGCCCCGGAACCGCGCCGAGGAGGCCGCGACGCTCAACGGGCTCGGCACCGTGGCGACCGACCGCGGCGACCACGAGGGCGCGGAGTCGTACTACCGGCGCGCGCTGGAACTCCACCGGCAGGCGAACAACCGCCGGGGGGTCGCCGTCGCGCTCGTGAACCTCGGGGACCTCGCCGTCGAGCGCGGCGACCACGACACCGCCGAGGCGCGCTTCCGCGAGTCGCTCGACGCCGCCGAGCCGGCTGACGCGGCCGTCGTCCGCGGGGCCGCGCTCGGGGGGCTGGGCCGGGTCGCGCTCGCACGCGGGGAGTACGCCGCCGCCGAGCGACACCACCGCGAGCGGCTGGCGCACAACGACACGGAACGGGCACGGGCGGTCGTCGCGCTCCGCCTCGGGGACGTGGCCGCGGCCCGGGGGGACGAGTCGGCCGCCCGCGAACGCTACGCCGAGGCGTTCGAGCGGTACGAGGCGCTGGGCGCGGTCGACCGCGCGATCGACGCCGCGCTCGCGCTCGCGGAGGCGTGTGCCGACCCGGCGACGGCCCGCGAGTGGTCCGACCGGGCGGCCACGCTCGCCGCCGACGCGGGGCTCGACGACCGCGCCGCGACGGCCGCCGCGCTCGCCGAACGGCTCGCGGACGGGTGACCCCCTCACCGAGTGACACCCCCGGTCGGACGGTGACGTAATCCGTACCCGGTCGAAGAACCCCGTGCGGCGACGGATACGTCGCTGCCTCTGACACCGAGTCGTCCGCGGCCCTGCCCGGACCGCGACGACTATACCACGGGTGGGGTGCGCCGCGCCGGACGGCCGACGAACGGGGGAAGTCGCCGTCGGGGGACGGTGACGCGTCGGTCGGGCCGCTATTCGGCTTCGACGCCACGGAACTCGAACCGAGCGCCGCCGCCGTCGCTCTCGGTCACGGTCAGCCGCCAGCCGTGGGCCTCGGCTGTCTCGCGCACGATGGCGAGCCCCAGCCCCGTCCCGTCGTCGGCGGTCGTGTGACCGGTCTCGAACACCCGGTCGCGCTCGGCCTCGGGGATACCGGGGCCGTCGTCCGCCAGGTAGAAGCCGTCGGGGAGGTCGCCGACGGTGACGGTCACGCCGTGGTCGCCGTGTTCGACGGCGTTGCGAAGGAGGTTCTCCAGTAGCTGTCGGAGCCGTCCCGGATCGGCGCGTATCGTCGCCTCCGTCCCGACGCGGAGGGCCGCCCCGTCCGTCTCGACGTTGCGCCAGCACGCCTCGACCACGTCGGCGAGCGCCACCGGCTCCGGCTCCATCGCGCGGTCGCCCTCGCGGGCGAGTTCGAGCAGGTCGTCCACGAGCGACTCCATCCGGTCGTGGGCGCGCCCCACCGCCGCGAGGTGCTCGTCGTCGCCCGTCTCCCGGCCGAGTTCGAGCCGGCCGCGCGCCACCGCGAGCGGGCTCCGGAGGTCGTGGCTCACGATGTCCGCGAACCGCTCCAGCCGGTCGTTCTGCCGTTCGAGCGCCCGCTCGCGCTCGCGGCGCTCGCTCACGTCCCGGCCGATGCCGACGACGCCGAACAGTTCGCCGTCCGGGTCGGTGAGCCGCGACCCCGTGAACTCGTAGGGGTGCCGCTCGCCGTCGGCGTCCAGCAGTTCGGCGTCCAGCGTCGCGCTCCCCTCGGTCAGCACGCGCTCGATGGTCTCGGCCACGCGCTCGCGCTGGTCGTCCGGGAACAGGTCGAACGCGTCCATCCCGTCCAGCTCGTCGGGGTCGTACCCGGTGACCTCGACGGTGTTGCGGTTCCACCGGCGGAGCCGGCCGTCGGTGTCGAGCACGTAGAACACGTCGTCCAGCGCCGCCATCGCCTGGTCGAAGAAGCGCCGCTCCGCGCGCACCTCGGCCTCGCGGTCGGCCCGCCGGAGCGCGGCCTCGGCGTTGGCCGCCAGCACGCGCAACAGCGAGCCGTCGATGCTGTCGAACGCGCCCGGCTCCGGCGAGCCGACGGTGAGCACGCCGAACTCCCCGAGCGGGCAGATGAGCTCCGAACGCACGACCGGCTCCTCACTGTACCGGTCGGGCTCGGCCGCCACGTCGTCGTAGAACCGCGACTCGCCCGCCTCGAACGCCCGCCAGGTGAGGCTGTCGCCCGCGCGGTACGTCGGCGGCTCGCCGGACAGCTCGGTCACGCCCTCGGTGAACGCCGCCGCCCGGAGCGCGTCGGCCTCCTCGTCGTGGAACCGACAGACCGCGTAGGGAAGCCCGAGCACCTCCTCGACCGTCTCGACCGTCAGCGAGGCGATCTCGTCGCGCGACTCCGCGGTCATCAGCTCGCGCGTGGCGGCGTGGAGCGCCTCGACGGCGTCCTTCCGGTGTTTCCGGTCGGTCACCTCGCGGCTGTACCCGACGACCCGGACCACCTCGCCGTCCTCGCGGACGGGCTCGCCCTGCACCCACACCCAGCGGTCGTACCCGGAACGGGGATCGACGCGGTACTCCAGCTCCATCGCCTCCCCGCCGGCGATGCGCTCCATCGCCGCCACCACCGTCTCGCGGTCGTCCGGGTGTATCGTGTCGAGGAAGGCCGAGGCGTCCTCGGACAGCGCCGCGATGTCGCCGCCGTACACCGACTCGTAGGCGTCGTTGACGAACAGCAGCCGCGACCAGTCGGCGGTGAACGTCCACAGCACGTCGTCGGTCCGCTCCGTGAGTTCGCGCAGCCGGCGCTCGGTCAGCGACGCCGCCTCCCGGGCGCGGTACTGCTCGACGGCGTTGACGATGCGGTTCGCCAGCAGCTCGTACCGCTCGGCCGCGGCGCCCTTGCGGAGGTAGTCGCTCACGCCCGCGGAGATGGCCTCGCTGGCTATCTCCTCGGACCCCTTTCCCGTGAACAGGACGAACGGGAGCTCCGGCCGGCGCTCGCGGACCCGTTCGAGGAGCTCCAGCCCGTCCATGCCGGGCATATCGTAGTCGGAGACCACGCAGTCGATACCGTCGAGCGCGTCCAGCGCGTCCGCCGGGGAGGCGGCCGTCGTCACGTCGAGGCGGTCGTCCTCACGGGCGAGGAAGGCGGCGGCCGTCTCCGTGACCCCCGCCTCGTCGTCCACGTGGAGCACCGCGATGCGGTCCCCGCTCGGCGCCGCCGTCGAGAAGTAGCCCTCGTCGGGGGCGGTGCCGTCCATGTCCCCGGGTCGGGACACTGCAACAAAAGCCCGCTGGATACCGTCGGTCGAGCGACAGTACGGCGCCGCAGTCGCCCGTTTCTCGCGGTTCCTACTCCAGCCCGAGGTCCGCGGCCGCGAGGTCGGCGATTCGCTCGCGGACGGTCGGCTCCACCTCGGCGACCGCCTCGCCGTCGTGGCGGCGGTCGTTGTGCCGGTCGAGCGCGTCGCCCACCTCGTCGAGGGGGACGCGCGTCGTCGTCGCACACTCCTCGCAGACGACCGGCACGGTCGGCGTGTCGTCGCTCATACCGGCCGGTCGGCGGCCGGCGACAAGAGCGTCGCGGTTCAGCCGCCCAGCGCGCGCCGGAGGCGGGCGAGCAGGCCCGAATCGGCCGCGACGCCGAGTTCCCGCGCCACGGCGTCGAGTTCCTCGTCGCCGTAGCGGTCGTCCTCGCGGGCGTCGGCGAGCCACGCGCGCCACTCGTCGTCGGAGAGGACGCCCCGCGAGCGGTCGCTCCACTCCGCCCCGAAGGCCTCCCGCGAGGGGACGCGCACGTCCATCCCCGACCCGCCCCAGTAGAGCGGGACGAGGACGAACGCCGTCTCCGGGTCGTCGCTCGGCCGGAACCGGTAGGGGTACCCCTCGTAGTGGAAGACGTCCTCGGTCGTCACCGTCTCGCCGGTCGGCAGGTCGAGCGTGTCCACACACGGTACAGGGGCGCGGGCGGAAAAACGGGTTCGGCCGGCCTACATCAACTGCGTCGTCTCGGCCACGTCGAACCGGACGAGTTCGACGTCGCCGCCGACGAACGCCGGCAGTTCCTCCTGGAACGCCTCGAAGTGGTCGCTCGTCATGTGGGCGTCCACGGCCGCGTCGTCCTCGTACTGCTCGACGATGCGGACGGTGTTCTCGTCGTCGATGTCGGTCGTGACGCGGTACTCGACCACGCCCTCCTCGGCGCGGGAGGCCTCGCCGAGTTCGGTCAGCGCCTCGACGGCGGCGTCGCGGCTCTCGGGGTCTATCGGTATCGTCGCGTGCTGGACGATCATGTACCGGTGGATGGGCCGGTCCCGACAAAAAGTCGCCCCTCCGCCGTCGCGTGTTTTGTTCTCGTAACGAGGGTCGAATTTAAGCGGGGGCGCGCACAACGTCAGTTCCATGCTCCCGGGTATCGAGGCGGCGAGACTCCCGTACGTGGCCGCGTTCGCAGCCTCGGCGGTCGCCTGTCTCGCCGTCGCCGGCCTGCTCGGCCGACGCCCCGACAGCCCCGGGGAACGCGAACTCGCGGGGCTGTTCGTCGCCGTCGGCCTGTGGGCGGTGAACTCCGTCGCGCGCGTGCTCGTGGTCGACCCCGTCGTCACCCGCGCGCTGCTGTCCGTCGAACTCGTCCTCGGGGCGGCCTCGGCGACGCTGTGGCTCCTGTTCGCCGCGCGGTACGCCGGCTACGACCCGCTCGCGGCGCGCCCGGTCAGGCTCCTGTTCGGCGGCTTCCTCGCCGTCGCCGTCCTGCTCCCCGTCACGAACGGGCTCCACGGGCTGGTGTGGCCCTCGCTCGACCCCGTGGTGCGACAGGGCGTCGTCGTCTACGCGGTCGGCCGCGGGCCGGGCCACTACGCCATCACGCTCACGGGGTACGGGGTGGCGCTCGTCGGCCTCTACTACCTCGTCCGCCTGCTGTGGTCGACGCCGCCGGCCCGGCCCGCGGTCGGCGCGCTGCTGACGGGGTTCGCGCTCCTCATCGGGGCGAACCTCCTGCCGTACACGGTCCCGATGCTCGTCCGACACCCCCCGACCGTGACGCCGCTCGGCGCGGCGTTCGCGGCCATCGGGGGGGCGGTCGCCGTCCGCTACGACCTGTTCGGCGTCGTCGCCGTCGCGCGCCGCTCGGTGTTCCGCACCCTCAGAGACCCCGTCGCCGTGGTGGACCCGGAGGGCCGGCTGCTCGACACGAACGACGCCTACGACGAGCTGTTCGGGCCCGTCGAGGTGGGGGCGGCGCTGACGGCGGCGTGTCCCGACCTCGCGGCGGGTATCGACCTCGACGACACCGACGCGCAGACGGTCCACCTCGGCGACGACCCCGACGCCGGCCACTACTCCGTCACCGTCTCGCCCGTCGAGGTCGGCTCGCGGGTGCGGGGCCGCTCGCTCGTGCTCCGGGACGTGTCCGACCTCACCGCCGCCACCCGACAGCTCCGCCGGCAGAACGAGCAGCTCGACGAGATCGCCTACTCCGCGGCGCACAACCTCCGGAACCCGCTCGGCGTCATCGGCGGCTACGCCGACGTGCTGGAGACGCACCTCGACGCCGAGGGGGAGGCGTTCGACCCGCGGCTCGCGGCGAACTGCCTGGCGAAGATACACTCCAACAGCGAGCGGATGGAGGAGATAATCAACGACCTGCTGCGGGTGACTCACGCGAGCAAGGCGGCGAGCGCCCGCGCGTTCGTCGCCGTCGGTACGGCCGCCGAGCGCGCGCTCGGGGACGTGGAGGGCGCCGACCGCCTCTCGCTCGCCGTCGAGGGCGACGGCGCGGTGCGCGCGAACCCCGACCAGTTCGAGATGCTGCTCCACACGCTCGTCCGGGCGGCCCGCGACCGCACCGACGGCCCCGGGGAGGTGCGCCTCTCCGTCACCGACGACGGGTTCGCCTTCGCCGACGACGGCACCCCCATCGACCCGGAGGACGCCGAGGTGTTCCTCTCGTACGGCTACACGACGAAGTACCCGGGCACGGGGCTGGGGCTGGCCGTCGCGCAGGTGCTCGCCGCCAGCCACGGCTGGTCCGTCGCGGTCGACCCCGACTACCGCGACGGCCTCCGGGTCGTCGTGAGCGGGGCCACGGTCAGGCCGGCGGACGAGGTGACCCTCGTGGAGGGGGCCGACCCGCCGAGCGGCGGCCCGACACGGAAACCGGACGACGACAACGGTGTTTAACGACTTCTCTAGAAAATCTTAATTCGTATTTATTCAAATAAATGCGGCCCCTCCCGTCGGACGCATGGCAGACAGCGTCCACTCGCAGTTGGCCGAACTGAGCAGCTCGACCGTCAGCCCCGCCTACATCACCGACCGCGCGGAGTTCGAGGAGTACGTGCGCCGCGACGACCGCACGCTCCTCGTCTACGTCGACGTCGACGGCGTCGAGCAGGAACTCGTCGAGGTGACCGACCCGGCCGACCTCGACCGCACCGACCGGGAGGTGCTGGCCTTCTCGCTGCTGGGCCGGTACGACCGCGACGACTTCGACGCGATAATCTCCGTCCCCGTCCGGCGCGTGCTCGCGGAGACGCCGCTTCGCGACGACGACTTCCCCGTCTCGTTCGTGAAGGTCATCGCCGTGCGGCCGGACCAGCAGGGGCGCGGCATCGGGTCGCGCGTCTCGACGGAGGTGGCGAGCCGCGTCATCGCGGAGCCGCCCGCCGCGACGATGGTGTGGCTCCGCGACAACCCCGCGAACCGGAAGCTCGCGGCCGCCTACTCGGAGTTCGTCATGGCGCGGTTCGAGGACTACTTCCCGCCCGACTGGGCGTGCCCCGAGTGCGGACACGACGCCGACTGCGACTGCACCGTCGAGATGTACGGGTGGTTCACCGACGGCCGCGACGAGCGGACGGGCCAGGCCGTCCCGGCGGACGACTGAGAACCCCGACGCCTTAAGCCGGGCCGTGTCGTTGGCCCGGGCATGCAGATCGGCTCGCGCCGCGCGGTCCTCAACCCCGTCAGCGGCACCGGGGACCACGCCGATTACGTGACCCGGATGCTGGAGGCGCGCGGCTTCGCCGTCGACGCCACCGAGGCGGCCGGCGACGCCCGCAGGCTCGGGCGCGAGGCCGGCGAGCGCGGCGTCTCCGAGCTCGCCGTCTGTGGCGGCGACGGCACCGTCAACGCCGTCCTCCGGGGCCTCGCCGACGCCGGCCACCTCGGCGAGGTCACCCTCGGGGTCGTCCCCTGCGGGACGGCCAACATCCTCGCGCGGGAGGTCGGTATCCGCGACATCGACCACGGCATCGAGCTGGCCGACAGCGGCCCCGTCCGCGACGTCGACGTGGGCTACGCCGACGGCGACCCCTTCGCCGTCTCCGTCATCGCGGGCTTCCCGGCCGACGCCAGCCTCGCCGCCTCCTCGGAGATGAAGGAGCGGTTCGGCACGCTCGCGTTCGTCATCACGGGCGTCCAGCAGGCCGTCGGCTTCGACGGCATCGAGGTCGACCTCGACGCGACCGTCGCGGACGGCACGGAGCGGTGGCACGGCGAGGCGACCTGCGTCCTCGTCGGCAACGCCCGGAAGTTCATCGAGGAGGGCGGGCAGGCGGACATGGAGGACGGCCTGTTCGACGTGGCCGTCGTCGACCGGATGCCCGCGGGCAACCTCGTCGCGGAGGCCATCGGCCACCGCGTGCTCGGCCGGGAGACGCCCGGCGTCACCCACCTCCGGGCGAGCGAACTCACCATCTCCGGGCCCGAACCCATCACGTTCTCGCGCGACGGCGAACTCGCCACCCACGAGACGCTCTCCGTCCGGAACGCCGAGAAGGAACTCTCCTTGCGGGTCGGCCCGGACTACGAGCCGCACCCCTAGTCGCGGCCCAGTTCGCCGCCGAGCGCCGCCGCCACGTCGGCGAAGCCGCAGCCGTCACAGGCCACCGTCTCGCGGTCGCCCATCCGGTAGGCGACGAGCGTCGCGCCGCACCGCGGACAGTCGTCGCCCGCCTCGGGCGGGGGCCGGACGGGAACGACCCCGGCGAGGACGACCCGGACCGTCGTCGCGTCGTCGTCGCCGTCGGTCGCCGCGCCCCAGATGACGTGGCTCCCCCCGGCGAGCGCGTCGCGCACCGCGGCGACGGCCTCGCCCGCGTCCGCGACGGTTAGCCCCGAACCGCCGTCGAGATGGACCAGCGCGCCCGTCGCGCGGGCCAGCGACACCGGGCCGCAGGCGTCGAGCGCGTCGAGCGCGGCGGCCGTCGCGTCGGCGTCCGTCGCCGTCCCGACCGCCGCGAAGCCGCCGGCCGCCACGGTCGTCTCCACGTCCGCGAGGTCCACGTTCACCGAGTCCGAGCCCCCGACGAGGCGGACGAGCGTGTCCAGCCCCGTCGCCGTCGCCGCGGCCGCGTCGCCGCGGTCGGGCACGAGCACGACCGTGTCGGCCGCCTCGTGGAGGGTCGCGAGCGCCGTGCGCGCGCCCGCTTCCGGCCGCTCGGGCACCGCGGCGACGAACACCACGAGCGTCTCCGGGTCGCACCGCTCCGCGAGCGCGACGGCCGGCGAGGGGTCCGCGGGGTCGACTGCCGCGAGGACGGCGCGCGCGCTGTCGGGCACCGTCGCCGCCGTCGGTTCGAGGGCGTCCCGCTCGCGGACCCGCGCCGCCGCCGCGTTCCCGACCGGGCCGGTCCCCGTGACGACGACGGCGTCCCGGAGGTCCGCCGCGACCGACGCTATCTCCTCCTCGTCCACGGTTCCCGTTCCGCGCGCGAGGACATGACGGTTCGGGCCTTCACCACGCCGCGTCGAGGACGCCCCGCAGGCCCGCCTCCGTGTAGTCGAGGTCCGCCGGGGCCTGCTCCATGAACGCGTCGCCCTCGGTCACCGCCGCGGCGCGGTCGAGCCCCGACTCGGGGACCGGCGTGTCGCGCAGCCGCGACGGCAGGCCGAGGCCGTCCCGCACCGCCTCGACGGCCGCGACGACGCCGTCCGCCACGGCCTCCGGGTCGTCGGCCTCGACGCCGAACCCCTCCGCGAGCAGGTCGCGGCGACCGTCGGCGTTGTCGAACAGGTAGCGGAGCGCGTGGGGGGCGACGGCCCCGTGGGCCGCGCCCTGTTGTACGTCGCTCACGGCGGTCAGGCCGTGGCCGAACGCGTGGATGAGCGAGAGCGTGGAGCCGTCCGGCCGGGAGACGCCGTACTGGGCGAGCATGATGCCCGCCACCGCGTCGCGGAGGACTTCGGGGTCGTCGGTCCCGCCGCCGAGTTCGGGCAACGCGCTCCGACACAGCCGCAGGGCGTGTATCGCCGTCGCGTCCGAGACGGCCGTCGCGTTGCGCGCGTACAGCGTCTCGACGGCCTTGTCGAAGCCGTTCATCGCCGACGCGGCGAGCACGCCGGCGGGCGTGTGCGCGAACAGGTCCGGGTCGTAGAACGCGGCGGCGGGCATCAGCCGCTCGTCGGAGATGCCGCCCCCGACCGCCTCCTCGACGCCGCCCGACTCGGGCGTCGCGGTCAGGCCGGCCACCTGCGAGAGGTCCGCGCCGGCGAGCGTCGTCGGCACCGCGACGACGGGCGGGAGGTCGCCGTCCGGTATCGCGAGCGTGCCCGTCTCCGCCACGTCGGCCGCGGCCTCGGCGACCGGCTGGCCGCTCGCCGTCAGCACGGCCGCGGCCTTGGCCACGTCGAGCGCCGACCCCCCGCCAAGCGCGAGGAAGGCGTCGGCGTCCGTCTCGCGGTACGCGGCGCGCGCCTCGTCGGCCTCGACGAGCGCCTTGCGCGAACTCGTGCCCGCGAACGTCGCGGCGTGGCGCTCGCCCAGCCCCGACTCGACGGGGTCGCGCACCTCGGGGGTCGCGCCGACGCTCTCGCCACAACAGACGAGCGCGCGGTCGATTCCCCGGTCGGCAAGCTCCTCGCCGAGCGACGCGACGCTCCCGGCGCCGAAGCGGACGACGCCCGGGGCGTACTCGAAGCGGAACGGTGTCGGAACGTCCATACGCCGCCTTCCGCGGCCGGGGGCAAAACCGTGTGGTGACCCCCGCGTCACCGGCTGACGCGCCCGTTGCCGAGCGTATATGCCCCGCGCGTCCCTACGGACGGGTATGTCTGAACCCGCCTCGGACCACCCCGTCACCGCGGAGCGACCGGACAGCCTCATGCACTCGGCCGGCTGGGACCACGTCACGCTCGTCGGGTCGAACGCCGACGACACGGTCGCGTTCTACCGCGACGTGCTCGGGCTCCCGCTCGTCATCCGCCAGCCGAACCTCGACCGCGAGGCGGTCGAACACCTGTTCTTCGACGCCGGCGACGGCCGCATGGTCACCTTCTTCGTGGACGAGTCGCGCGACTCCGCCGAGGAGCAGGACCCCGGTATCGGCGCGGTCCACCACCTCGCCTTCCGCGTCGAGGCCGACGAACTCCCCGACATCCGCGACCGCCTGCTGGAGGCGGGCCACCGCGTGAGCGAGTTCGACCGCGGCGCGTTCCACTCGCTGTACACGCAGGACCACAACGGGCTGGTCATCGAACTCGCGGCCGACAAGTACGAGATACCCGACGACCGCCGCGGCGAAATCCTCGCGCACGCGCAGGCCGCTCGCGTCGCCGCCGGCGACGAGTACATCGACTCCGAACACCTGGAGGCCGCGATGGAGGAACTCGGCATCGAGGTGGTCGCGAACGAGCTCCCCGAGGCCGCGACGGGCCGCGACTTCTGACGGCGGCTCAGCGGACGAGCGTGTCCTCGCCGACGACGTGGGAGCTGTTCTCGCCGCGCGGGTACCACACCACGCGGACGGTGTCGCCCCGCGACAGGTCGAAGCCGGCCGGGAGTTCGTAGTCGCTCCCGCCGTCGGCCTCGTTCTCGTACAGGGTCAGCGTGTCCGTGTGCGCGAGCGGGAACTCGGCCAGCGCCGGCCCGGTGGCGTCGAGCCAGACGAACTCGGCGCGGGCGTCGGACTCCTCGTCGAGTACCCACACCTCCAGCCGCAGGGTGCGCTCGCCGTCCAGCGTCGCGCCGCCGTCGTGGACCACCGCGAGCTCCGAGCCGCCGTGGCTCGCGTCGTAGGAGACGGCCGGGGCGGCCCGCGCGCTGTCGGGACCGAGGCCGAACACGTACGCGCCCGCTATCGACCCCACGATGAGGGTTATCGCCACCGTGTACACCACCGCCGTCGCGGGGGCCGCGCCCCGCTCCCCGTTCGTCGCCATCTGTCGCCACGTTCGCACCGGCCCGTATATCGCTTCCCTTCGGGGGACGCCCGGCCGCTCGCGGCCGCCGGCGACCGCGTCGCAACCCCTAAACCGCGGGGCTCCACAGCCCCGCACGTGAATCGACGCCACGCCGCGGCCGCCCTCCTCGCGGCGCTCGTCGTCGTCGCGCTCCCGACGGCGGCCGCCTCCCTCGACGTGCTCGGCAACGACGGGGGCGACCTCGGCACCGGCACGGGCGACGGGTTCGGCTTCGGCTCGACGGGCGGCGGCTACGCGCTCGGCGACGGCGCGGGCACCCCGTTGCTCCCCGACATCGGCCCGCTGGAGGCGCTCGCCCTGCTCGTGCTGTTCGTGCTGCTCGGAGCGTACGGCCTCTACTCGTACTGGCGGGCGATGGGGCTGGCCGGCCTCGCCGCCACCTTCGCGGGGGCGCTGCTCGTCGCGCTGTTCCTCCTCTTCAGCTTCTCCGCGACGCTCGGGCGCGGCGGGGAGACGAACTCGACGCTGAACAACACCACGAGCGCCGGGGGCGGCGGCGGGTCGATACTCGCCGGCGAGACGACCTCGACGCCCGTGGACCCGTCGTTCGCGCTGTCGGCCGTCCTGCTCGCGTGTCTCGTCGGGGCGGGCCTCGCCTTCGCGTACCTCGGCCGCGACGACCTCCCGAGCGTCGGGAGCGACCCGGCCCCGGAGGACACCGACCCCGACGTCGCCGCCGTCGGCCGAACCGCGGGCGAGGCCGCCGACCGCATCGCTGAGGGAACCGCCGTCGAGAACGAGGTGTACCGCGCGTGGCGCACCATGACCGACCACCTCGACGTGGCCTCGCCCGCGACGAGCACGCCCGGGGACTTCGCCGACGCGGCCGTCGAGGCCGGGATGGACCGCGAGGACGTGGCCGCGCTCACCGACCTGTTCGAGGAGACGCGCTACGGCGACTACGAAGTGACGGAAGAGCGCGCCGAACGGGCCGTCGCCGCCCTGCGCGAGGTCGAGGCCGTCTACGCCGCGGAGGACGAGGAATGAGACGAGCGCTCGTCGCCGGCGTCGCCGTCGTCCTGCTCGGGCTGGCCGGCGTCGCCGCGCCCGGACTCACGGCGTGGGTGCCCGCGGCCGACGCCGTCCCGCTGCTGCTCGCGGCCGGCGCGTTCGTCGCCGGCGCGCTCGCCGTCCGCGACCGCCTCGGCGACGACCGCGAGTACGCCGTCCCCGCGGAGCGGGAACGCTACCCGGAGACGCCGACGCCGGGCACCGACTTCGATGACCTGCTCGGCGACGTGGTTCCCTACCGCTCGCGGGCCGACGACCGCCGACAGGAACGGGTGGCGGAGCGGCTGGAGGCCGTCGCGCTCGCGGTGTTCGCCACCGAGGGGTACTCCGAGGCGGCCGCCCGCGACCTGCTCGCCGACGGCTCGTGGACCGACGACCCCGAGGCGGCGGCCTTCTTCGCGGAGACGGGGTCGGACGCGGCCGCGGAGGGTCGTCTGCGGGACCTGTTCGAGTCCACGCCGCCCTTCGTCCGCCGGGCGCGTCGGGCCGTGGCCGCGCTGGACGCGCGCACGCCGAGCGAGGACCGGTCGGGTGAGGACGCGTGAGCGTCGTCGCCGACCGCGAGACGGGCCGGTGGACGGGGGTCACGGCCGTCGCGCTGCTCGCGGTCGGCACCGCGCTGCTCGTGACCCACCCGCCGCTGCTCGTGGTCGGGGTGCCGGCCGTCGTCGTCGGGGCCGCCGCGCGCTTCGCGACGCCGCCGGAACCGTCGCTCGCCGTCGAGCGCGAGGTCTCCGCGACGCGCGTCGCGCCCGGCGACGAGGTGACGGTGACGCTCACGCTCACGAACGACGGCGACGCGACGCTCCCCGACCTCCGGGTCGTGGACGGCGTCCCCGACGGGATGCAGGTGGTCGAGGGGTCGCCGCGGCTCGGCACCGCCCTGCGGCCGGGCGCGAGCGCCGCCCTCACCTACGTCGCCGTGCCGACGCGCGGCAGCCACGCGTTCGACCCCGTGACGGTGCTCGCGCGCGGCTACACGGGCGCCCACGAGCGGGAACTCGCGCTCGACGCCGACGCCGAGCCCGTGGTCGCGCGCCCCCGGCTCTCCGCCTCGACGGTCGTCCCGCTCCGCGAGCAGGCCACCCCCTACACGGGCCGGCTCACGACCGACACCGGCGGGGCGGGCATCGAGTTCCACTCCGTGCGCGACTACCGGCCCGGCGACCCGCTCTCGCGGGTGGACTGGCGGCGCGCGGCCCGCACCGGCGAGTTCGCCACCGTGCGGTTCCGACAGGAGCGCGCGGCCTCCGTCGTCCTCGTCGTCGATACCCGCGAGGAGGCGCACGTCGCCGCGAGCACGGACGCGCCGGGCGGCCCGGACGGGGCCGCCCGCTCGGCGACCGCGGCCGGGGAACTGTTCGCCTCGCTGCTCGCCGCGGGCGACCGCGTGGGGCTGGCGTCGTTCGGCCCGGTCGACGCGTGGCTCGCGCCCGGCGGCGGCGCGGAGCACCGCGCCCGCGCCGCGCGCCTGCTCGGGACCGACCCGGCGTTCTCGGTCGCGCCGAGCGAGGAGCCGTTCTTCGCGTGGCTCGCGCTCCGGACGCTCAGGCGCCGGCTTCCCGGCGGCTCGCAGGTCGTGCTCCTCTCGCCGCTCGCCGACGACTACGTGGCCGAGGTGGCCCGGCGGCTCGACGCCTACGGCCACCCGGTCACCGTCGTCAGTCCGGACCCGACGGGCGACGCGACGGCCGGCCAGCAGCTCGCCCGGGTCGAGCGACGCCTCCGGCTCTCGCGGCTCCGGCGGGCGGGCATCCGGGCCGTTGACTGGGGCGACGAGCCGCTGGCGACGGCCGTCGCGAAGGCGCGCCGGCGGTGGTCGGCGTGAGCGACGACGCCTCGGGCGCCCGCGCCGGGCCGCGCTCGGGCGACACCGAGACCGAGCCGGCGGGGTTCGAGGCCGGCGTCCCGGACCTCGCCCGCGCGGCGACGCTCTCGGCGGCGCTGGTCGCGGCCGCGGCGCTCGCCGTCGTCCCCGTCGCCGCGGCCGTCGGCTTCCTCGGCGCGGTCCTCGTCGCCGTCGCGCTGTCGCGCCGCTCCGGGACGCTGCTCGACGCGGGCGTCGGCGCGCTGGTCGTCGGGGTGCTCGTGGCGGGGGCCGCGGGCGCGTCGGTCGAGCCCCTGCTCGTCGCGACGGCCGCTGCGCTCGTCGCCTACGACACGGGGGAGACAGGGCTGTCCGTCGCCGAACAGCTCGGCCTGGGCGCCCGGACGGGGCGGCTGGTGGCGGCGCGGGCGGCGACGAGCGTCGGCGTGCTCGCGCTCGCGACCGGGGCGGCCTACGCCGTCTATCGGTTCTCCGCGGGCGCGCCCTCGACGGCGGCGGTGACGCTGCTGCTCGTCGGCGCGTTCCTCGTCGCGGCCGCGCTCCGGTGAGTCACATGTCCCAGGAGGTGTCTATCTCCACCTCGGCGCCGAGCTTCACCTTCAGCGCCTCCTCGGGCGGGTCAGCGCCGCGGGTCCGCTGGACCCGAAGGAGCGTCTCCGGCTCGATGCCCTCGAAGGCCACCGCGAGCCGGACGACGACGTCGGCCGCCCGGAGCGTCCAGTCGCGGGTCGCGGACACGTCGGCGCCCTCGACGGCGTGGAGGACGCCGACGGCCCCCCGCTCGTCGAGCCGGTCGGCGAACTCCCCGAGGAAGGCGTGGTAGTCGGCGGGGTCGCTCCGCTCGAACAGGTCGACCGCGTCCACGAGCACGTACGAGTCCTCGCGCACGTCGAGCCGCTCCGCGAACGACGCGACCGAGGCGTCGGGCGCGACGGCGACGGTGTCGAGGCCGTCGGCCCCGCCCACTCCCGCGATTCCGTCGACCGCCTCGCGGACCTTCCGCTCGGGGGTGACGGTCGTCACGTACGTCGTGGGACGCTGTGCGGCGAGCTGGTACAACAGCGTCTCCGCTTGCACGGCCGGCCCGGCGACGTAGGCGACGAGCGCCCCCGGTTCGAACCCCCCGTCGAGTTCGCGGTCGAGGGGGCCGGTGCCGGTCGTGAAACGGGTCACGACGGAGACGTGCGTCCGTCTCGCGTATAAAACCGGCACCCTCCCCTGCACCTTTTTCGGCGATTCTCGTGTCCCGTGTGACAATGCAGCGTAACGAACCGTACGAGCGCGCAGCGACGCGGTTCGGGCGGGGGAGCGGTCGATGAGTGCCGACACGGAGGACGACGGCTCCGCGGAGCCGACGGCGGGTGCCGACCTCGACGAGGAGGCGCGCCGCCTCCGCGACGACGCGTTCGGCGACCTGGCCGTACAGGTGGCGTCCGCCGGCACCGCCGGCGACGCCCTCGACGAGGTGGTCGCGGAGCGCACCGTGAACGTCCCCGAGGGGCTCGACGAGGACGCCTTCTTCAACACGGCGCGCGGCGGCGAGAGCGTCGTCACGCGCTACGACCTGGAGAAGGCGGTGCCGATGGCGAAGAAGCCGAACCTGAAGGAGGTGGAGCGCTACTGGGTGAACCAGCCGTTCGCCTTCGTCGTCATATACCGCTCGACGACCGGGAACGAGCTGAAGTACTACGCCGTCGAGCCGTACCTGACCGAGGTGGAGGACCGGATGCACGAGTTCCTCGTCGAGAAGCTCTCCTCGTCGCTGAAGTACGCCGGCGAGGGGGCGGTCGCCACCGACGGCTCGGAGGTGGAACGCGCCGGCGTCATCGAGGCGGAGACGATGCGCCACGTCGAGCAGTACGGCGTCGTCGCCGAGGAGCCGACCGACGAGGGGCTGGCCGCGCGGCTGAAGCCGGCCCTCGATTTCGACCTCGACCTCTCGCTGTCGGGGCTGTTCGGCGGCGACGAGGAGCCCGAGGAGACGGAGCGGTCGACCGACAGCATCTACGCCGACGCCCATCGACTCGGGCGGCTGCACGGCCGGAGCGCCCGCCCGGAGCCGGCCGTCGTCGCGGAGGACGCGGCCACGCTCACCCCGTACCAGCTCCGCAAGATACTGTACTACCTGAAGCGCGACTTCATCGGCTACCAGCGTATCGACCCCGTCAAACACGACATCAACGTGGAGGACATCTCCGTGGACGGCTACGAGATGCCCGTCTTCGTCTACCACACGGAGTACGAGCAGATAATCTCGAACATCCAACACGGCACGGACACGCTCGACGAGTTCGTCGTGAAGCTCGCCCAGCGCTCGGGGAAGGGCATCTCGAAGCGCCAGCCCCAGGTGGACTGTACGCTCCCCGACGGCTCGCGCGCCCAGCTCACCCTCGGCGAGGAGGTGTCGGACCACGGGACGAACTACACGATTCGGCAGTTCAAGGACGTCCCGTTCACCCCCGTTGACCTCGTCAACTGGAACACGTTCGGTCTCGACCAGATGGCGTTCCTGTGGCTCTGTATCGAGAACAACAAGAGCCTGATATTCGCGGGCGGGACGGCGTCGGGGAAGACCACGAGCCTGAACGCGGTGTCGCTGTTCATCCCGTCGAAGGCGAAGATCGTCTCCATCGAGGACACCCGCGAGGTCGAGCTCCCCCAGCGGAACTGGGTCGCCTCGGTCACCCGGCCGTCCTTCTCGGACGACGACAAGGGCGACGTGGACGAGTTCGACCTGCTCGAGGCCGCGCTCCGCCAGCGACCGGAGTACATCGTGATGGGCGAGATACGCGGCGAGGAGGGCCGGACGCTGTTCCAGGTCATGTCCACCGGCCACACGACCTACACGACGTTCCACGCGGACTCCGTCGGCGAGGTGATGAAGCGGTTCACGACCGACCCCATCAACGTCTCGAAGACGATGTTCACGGCCCTCGACCTCGTCTCGATTCAGGCGCAGACGCGCGTGGACGGCAACAAGGTCCGGCGGAACCAGAGCATCTCCGCCATCAACGACTACGACGCCGAGAACAACGAGATCAACGTCGAGGACGTGTACGTGTGGAGCGCGGAGCGCGACGAGTTCGACGAGACGCCCAACCCCTCGGTGCTCGAACGCATCAAGTTCGACCGCGGCTGGACGCAGGAGAAACTCGACCGGGAGCTGTTCGTCCGGCGGGTGCTGCTCGCCTATCTCATCCGCAACGGCCTGAACAAGTATACCGAGGTAGCCGGGGCGGTGCAGGCGTTCATCAACGACCCGGAGACCATCCTCGCGCTGATGGCGAACGGCCGGCTCTACGAGACTCTGGAGAACCTCCGCGAGATGGAGTCCGTCCAGATAGACGTCGACCCCGAGAAGGAGGAACTCGTCCCGCGCCCGAACCCGGACGAGGCGATGCTCGCGGAGACGCGCGAGGTGATGGAGACCGCGGAGGCGGAGCTGTTCCCCGAGTACCGCGAGTCGCTGCCCGACGACGTGGCCGAGGTGCTCGCGGACGTGTTGCCCGACGGCTTCACCGACGCGGCCGCCGGGTTGGACTTCGAGCCGGCCGACCGCGGCGCCGACGAGCCGTTCCCCGACGCCGACGTGTCCGTGGACGGGACGCCGACTCCGGACCCCGACGCGGAGTTCGACGCGCTCGACTCGGCGGAGGGTGACGACTGATGGCCGCGCCGACGGGGGCGGGGATGTCCCGCCCGGCGACCGAGCGGGTCGGCGACGCGCTGTACCCCCTCTACGAGCGGCTGTTCGGCGACGACTCCGACTTCGTGGCGAGCGTCGACGAGAAGCTGGCACAGACGCTCCGGGACGACCCCGTCGAGATGTTCCTCTCGGTCGCGCTCGGCTACGGGCTCGCCGTCGGCACCGTGCTGTGGCTGCTCGGCGTCGCCGTCGCCTACGCCGTCCTGCTGTTCGTCGACCCGAACCTCGGCGCCGTCGTGGACATCCCGTGGCCGAACGCGGCCGCGCGCAACGCCGCCGAGGCGCTACAGGTGCCGCTGTTCCTCCTGCTGTCTGGGCTGGTGCTCGGCTCGCTCGGCTTCCTCGCCGGCTTCGGCGCGCCCGTCGGCAACCTCTGGATACAGGCCGGCGCGCGCAAACGCGAGATAAACGTCCTGATGCCCGACGCCGTCTCCTTCATGTACGCGCTCTCCATCGGCGGGCTCAATCAGCTCGAGATACTGGAGGCCGTCGCCGAGGCGGAGGACGTGTACGGCGAGGTGTCCCGCGAGTTCCAGGTGATACTCAACGAGACGGGCTACTTCGACAAGGCGTACCGGACGACCATCCGCAACCGTGCGACACAGACCCCCTCCGACGAGTTCTCGCAGTTCCTCACCGACATGCTCTCCATCCTCTCGTCGGGCGGGGACATGACGGAGTTCCTCGACCAGAAGAAGGAGAAGCACATGCGGACGGCGAAACAGCAGCAGGAGGCCACCCTCGAAACCCTCCAGCTGTTCGGCGAGATGTACCTCACGCTGTCGCTGTTCCCCCTGCTGCTCATCATCATGCTCGTTTCCGTCTCGCTGATGAGCGGCCCCAAGCCCCTCCTCCTGACGGGGACGGTGTACGCGCTCATCCCGCTGTTGTCGGGCGGCTTCATCGTGATGATCGCGACGGTGAAGCAGGACGACCCCGGCGACGGCTACCTCCACCCGGCCGACGTGGAGTACCGGGACACCGGCTCGATGCTGTCGCTCGGCCCCATCGAGGGGTACGACGACGACTACGCGCTGTTCGACGAGATCCGCTCGCGCGAGGGCACCATCCAGATGAAGGCGGTCCTCCGGTACCCCTACCGGCTGTTCCGCGAGCGGCCGGAGCTCACCCTCCTGTTGACGGTGCCGCTGTCGCTCGTCGTCGTCGGCTTCGCCGTCGCCTCCGGCGTCGTGCCGACGAGCTTCGACGCGTTCGTCGACCACTACCTCGTCGGGACGGCGGTACTCGTCTACGCGCCCGTCTACATCACGGGGCTCCCCTTCGCGGTGTTCTACCAGCTGAAACAGCGCGAGAGCGCGGGCATCACGAACAAGCTGACCGACTCGCTCCGGAAGCTCGCCTCGGCGAACGACACCGGCCAGACGCTCCTGGAGTCGTTCGGGACGGTCGCGGAGACCTCCTCCGGCCGATTGGCCCGCGAGTTCGAGGCCATCCGCGGAAAGGTCGTCTACGGCACCTCGATGAAGCAGGCGCTCGTGGAGATGAACAACCGCTACGCCGTCCCCCGGCTGGCGCGCTCGGTGAAGCTCGTCAGCGAGGCCCAGGAGGCCTCCTCGGAGATAACGGACGTGCTCTCCACCGCGGCACAGGCCTCCGAGAACCAGGACGACCTCGCCCGCGAGCAGAAGCAGGGCGCGCGGATGCAGATGGTCATCATCATCATGGCCTTCCTCACGATGCTCGGCGTCATCGCCATCCTGAAGATCAAGTTCCTCGGCCCGATGGCACAGCTCGCCGCGAGCGGCGGCGGTGGCGGCAGTGGGGGGGCGGGTGGCGGCTTCGGCGGCGGCATCGACGTCCCCAAACTGGAGATGTACTTCTTCCACGCGGTGACGATACAGGCCGTCGCGGCGGGGTTCATCTCCGGGTTCATGCGCTCGGGGAAACTGCTCGACGGGGTGAAGTTCGCCGTCGTCCTGCTCGCGTTCCCGATGCTGGTGTGGCTGGCGACATGAGCGCGCGGGGCCAGACGACCCTCGATTTCGCCGTCGGCGTGAGCGTCTTCCTGCTCACCGTCGGCTTCGTCTTCCTGTTCGTCCCGTCCGTGTTCGCGCCGTTCGAGGTGGTCCAGGGCACCCCGGTGACGGCCGACCGCGCGGCGACCCACCTCGTCGACGGCCTGCTCGCGGGCGAGTCGCCGGGCGCGCTCGCGCCGGCCTGCACGGTGGGCTTCTTCGCGGACGCCCCGCGTCCGGGCTGTCCGTACTCGCCCGGGCCGGTGTCCGACGCGCTCGGCCTCGGCGACGGGAGCGCCCGCGTCACCGTCGAGAACGGGACGGGCGTCGTCTCCTACGCGAACACGACCCTCGCGCGCGGACCGGCGGACGTTCCGGCCGAGGGGACCGTCGCGGTCAGGACCGCCCTGCTCGACGGGGAGCGGTACACCGTCCGGGTGGTCGTGTGGTGAACCGCGGGCAGGCCCGCGCGCTGGAAGGGGTCGCGGCCGCCCTGCTCGTCGTGGGCGCGGTCGTCTTCGCGCTCCAGTCGGCCGTCGTCACGCCGCTCGCCGCCTCCACGACGAACCAGTTCCTGGAGGACCGGCAGGGGACGCTCGCGTCCGACACCCTCGACACGGCCGCGGCGGCGGGCGAACTCCGCGGGACCGTCCGCTACTGGAACCTCACCTCGCGGACCTTCGACGGCGCGCGCCGCGAGGGGTACGTCGGCGGCCCCCCGACCGCGTTCGGCGACACCCTGCGCGGGGCGCTCGGCGACCGCCGCGTCGCGTACAACGTCTACGTCACCTACCGGGCGGGCAACAGTTCGCACGCGACCCGCGGGTTGGTGTATCAGGGGACGCCCCCCGACACCGCGACCGCGGCGACGACCGTCGTGACGCTGTACGACGACGACACGCTCACCGCGCCCGCGAACCCGAACGTCACGCTCGGGGGGACGGACGGCTTCTACGCGCCCGACGCGGTGTCCGGACCGGTGTACAACGTCGTGGAGATACGGGTGGTCGTATGGCGGGCGTGAGCGACCGGGGCCAACAGCTACTCATCGGGGGGTTGGTCATCGCGGTGAGCCTCACGGCGCTGGTGGTCGTGCTCAACGGGGTGCTGTTCACGGAGGACCTGCGGACGCGCGACGCCGCCGCGGACGTGGACGCCGCCGCCGACTACGAGGGGGCGATGACCCGCGAACTCGGGCGGGCGCTCGTCCGGGGGAACGGGGAGCGTCACCCGAACCGCTCGGCCGCGACCGACGCCGTCCTCGACCGAGCCTTCGCGGTCAACAGGCTCGTCGCGGCACAGTACGCCGCCCGAAGCGGCGCGTACGCCTCGATGGACCCGGTCCGCGTCGAGGACGGGGTCGTCGTCCGCCAGACCGAGCCGTGTGCCTTCCTCGCGCGCAACACCGACTGCGGGAACACGACCGGCAACCGCGGGCCGTACGCGACGTTCTCGTACTACGACGACACCGACGCGACGGGCGACCCGGTCGCGGTCGCCGACCAGAGCGCGCCCCACTACCCCGCGGTCGGCGAGACCCTCTACCTGAACGCCTCGAACGCGACGGACGCCGACGGCGCGGTCGCCTCCTACCGGTGGGTCGTCCGCGAGGGCGACACCGTCCTGACGGAGACGACGACGAACGAGACGGTGGCGTTCGCGAACGTCCCCGAGTCGGGCCACTGGAACGTGACGCTCGTCGTCACCGACGACGACGGCGCGACGTCGACGGCGACGCGGTTCGTCCCCGTGTACGAGGGGGGTGACAGCACCGAGCTCCCGCCGAACGCGACGTTCGGCTTCGCGCCCGCCGTCGCCGTGCAGGGCGACGAGATCACGCTCGACGCCTCGGGAAGCCGCGACGCGAACGGCGACATCGCGGGCTACGAGTGGACCGTTACCTACCCGAACGGCTCGACGGAGACGCTCACCGGCGAGACGGTCACGGAGACGGTGCCGACGACCGTGGCCGCGGGCGCCGACCTGCGCGTCGCGCTCACGGTCACCGACGACGCCGGCAACGCCGACACGCTCGCGAGGACCGTCGCCGTCCGCGAGACGCTGGCCGACGGCGGCGGGCGGACGGGCGGCGCGCCCCCGTTCCGCGTGAGCGGCGTCCCCGGGACGGGCGCGCGCTTCGCGGTTCCGGAGACGGGCGCGGCGCCGGACGCCGCGAACTGGACGCTGGTCGAGACGGACACCGTGCGGCGGTTCCGTCTCGGCGCGGTGCGCGCCTCGCTCGCGGACGTACCGAACCGCCGGAGCGACGACGCCGACGCGCTCGACGACACCTTCCACGTCCGGTTCGAGGGGCGCGACGGCGCGACGTGGGACGTCCACGTCTTCGAGAGCGCGACGAGCGGCGAGGCGACGGTCGCCACCCGTCGGAACGGGTCGAACGTCACGGTCCGCTCCCGGACGGACGCGGACGGCGTGAGCGTCGACCTCACCCGCGGGACGGTCGACGGCGAGCAGGCGTTCCCGTTCGCGCCCGGCCTCGAACGCCCGTACACGGTGTCGTACCGCAACGGCGACGAGATCGCCGGCACGTACTCGTTCGCGCTCGGGACCGGCTCGGCCTCGCACACGCGGCTCCGGCACGAGAACTTCCACGCCCCGGCGAGCGGTCGCTACCCCTACGCCGGCCCGGGGGTCTACGCGATACAGGCGCCGCTCACCTACGACACCGAGGGGACGAGCCGCCGCGGCGTGGCCCGCATCGCGCCCGGCGAGCCGACCCGCTACGGCGTCGGGCGGTCGCTGACGGTCACCGGCCCCTCCCGTGTCGGCCACGACCGCATCGTCTTCCGCGACGGGAACGCCGGCGGCCGGCTGACGACGCTGTCCCGGAACCGCACCGTGCGCCGCTACGCCGCCGTGAACCCGCAGGTCATCGGCCCGATGGAGGTCGACTTCGACGCGGACGGGCTCGCCGAGATACCGTACGTGAACGCCTCGAACACCCTGCTGCTCATCGACGCGAACAACGAGACGCAGGTGCTCGCGGACGACGCCGCGAAGTCGAAGAGCCTGCTGTCCGTCGGCGAGTGGAACGGCGAGCTGGTCGTCTTCTACGCGACGACGGACAACCGCGTCGCCACGGTGACCGCCTTCCGCGACCCCGAGCGGGTGCCGACCGTCGGGCTCAACAACGGCGTCTCCGGCGTCGCCGGCGTCGCGGACCAGAACGCCGACGGCGAGCCGGACCTGACGAGCATCGACGGGAGCCAGCAGCTCCGCTACTACCAGTCCGGCAGCGGGCAGAACGTGAAGGTGTCCAACGGCGGCATCGGCCAGAACAACGGTATCGGCGTCGGCGCGCCCCGCGACTTCGACCGGGACGGCGACCGCTCCCGGCTCCCGATGATCGACTCCTCGGGGAACCTCCGGCTGATCCACGAGACGACCGGCCGGACCGACCAGCTCGTGCAGGGGGTCGCCGTCGGCCCCGTCGCCGGCTTCGAGTGGGACGACGACTACGACGGCCTGGAGATACTGTTCGTCGACGACGGCGTCCTCCAGTACGTCCCCTACACGGGCGAGGCGACCGCCGCGCCGCGGGTCGTGACGGTGAACGGGACGACGTTCGCGCCGAACGCGGCACAGGGGGTGGCCTGACGTGGCGCGCGCCCAGTCCACGACGGTCGGCTACCTGCTCTCGGTGGCCGTCGCCACCCTGCTCGTCGTCGGGCTCGTCGCGGGGGTCGGCACCTTCGTCGAGTCCGAACAGCGCGCGGCCGTCGACGACCAGCTCCGGGTGGTCGCGGACCGCCTCGCCGCGCAGGCGGTCGCCGTCGATACGCTGGCGCGCCGGAACGGCGGCACCGCCTACACGGAACCGGACCTCCCCGCGCGGGTCGTCGGGTCGACCTACCGGGTGGCGCTCGTCGTGGAGGGCGGCGACACGCTCGTCCGCGTCTCGACCGCCGACCCCGCGGTCACGGTCACCGTCCCGGTCGCGGTCGGCGTCCCCGTGACCGAGTCCGGGACGACGGGCGGCGACCTCGCGCTGTGTTACGACGACGTCGACGGCGACGGCGAGTCCGAACTGTACGTGGGTGGGCGGCGGTGACCCCGGACCGCGGCGACCGCGGCGTCTCCGACGTGCTCGGCTACGTGCTCGTGTTCGCCGTCGTCGTCGTCGCCGTCACCCTGCTGGTGACGAACGGGCTGGGGACGGTCGAGTCGGTTCGGACGAACGCCCGGCTCGACGCCGCACAGGGCGGGCTCGCGGTGGTCGACGCGAACGTCGAGGGGCTGCACCGGTCGGGCGTCCCGCGACGCTCGACGGCGCTCCAACTGAACGGCGGCCGGCTGTCGCTGGCCGGTACCACCGCCATCGGGGTGGTCGCGACACACGACGGCGAGGAGGTGACGAACTACACCGACGTGGGCGTGCGGCTCGTCCACCGCGTCGGGGACCGCTCCGTGAGCCTCGACTTCGGCGGGCAGTTCCGGACCGGCGCCGGCGGCGCGACGACGGTGACCGACCCGCCGCCGTTCGCGTTCGTACGGCGCGACGCCGGCGGGCCGTTCGACAGGGTGACGCTCCCCGTCATGCTCCAGCGCGGCAACGACACCGTGGACAGCCGCTCGCAGGTGTCGGTGCTCGCGTCCGCGAGCGGCCGCCGGCTGGTGAACCACTCCGCCGCCCGGGCCGGGGAGCCGCCCGTCCGCGGGGAGATAACCGTCGTCACCGAGCCGTCGCGGGCGCGGGCGTGGGCCGGCTACTTCGACGAGCGGGGGCTGTCGCGAAACGCGACGGCGACCGACCTCGACGCGGGAGTCGTCGTGTACGAGTTCGAGACGCGGCGGCTCGTCGTCCACGAGGTGCGCGTGGAGTTCGGGCTCCGCTAGCGCTCCTCGACCTCGACCTCGTTGACGGAGACGTGGAGATACGAGACCAGCGTCGCCCGCGTCGTGTATACGGGCTCGTCGCGCAGCGCCTCGTCGTAGTGGACCGTCGAGCCGGCACGGAGGTTCGGGTCGGCGGTCGCGACGGCCCCGAACACCTCCGACTGGCGCATCCGGAACGTGTCCTCGCCCTCCGCGGCCGGGGCGTAGAAGACGCCCGTCAGCTCCGACCCCCGCATCTCGCCGACGAGGTCCGGCGTGCCGTACACCCAGAACCGTTCGGCGCGGTCGCCGGGGACCGACACGGTCGCGTCGCGCATCTCGAAACGGTTGCCGTTGACGTAGAGCCGGACGGTGCCGCCGCTCCCCGTCACCTCGACGTCGCTCCGGTCGAGCGTCACGTCGCCGTTGATCGCGAGCGTCACGTCGCCGTCCGACACGTCGAAGGTGAGCGTCTCCCCGTCGAGCGTCATCTCCTCGGCGTAGTACTCGCCGGCGGTGAGGGTGTCGCCGGCGAGCGAGCCGTCGTCCAGCGCCGCGCCGTTGTCGTTGTCGCCCCGGAGGCTCGCCACCCGCGCCGCGACCCGCCCCTGCGGCAGCGTGAGGCTCACGTTCCGACGGACGACCTCGCCTGTGACGGCGTCCCCGCCGTCCGTACAGCTGTCGGCCCCGGCGCCCCCGCGTCCCCGACCGCGCGCGCCGGTGGTCGTCACGCAGCCGTCGGACGGGATGACCACGTCGCCGCGCACCACGGCCCCGCCGGTCACCTTCACGTCGCCGGCGGCGACGATCCGCCCGTCCGCGCGGTCCGCGTCGCTCGTCGCGGCGTAGCTCCGCTCGTCGGAGTCGTAGCTGTCGACGAACGCGTCCGCGCCGCCGCGCCCCGCGAGCCGGATGCTCGTCCCGCCGGAGCCGCCGATGCCGAAGCTCGCGTTCCCGCTCGCCTCGGTGACGAGCACCACCGTCGCGGTCCGGTTCGCGTCGTCGGCCTCGACGACGCCGCCCACGTGCCGCTCGAAGTAGGCCGCCCACGCCTCGTAGTAGTCGCTCCGCACGGAGACGCGCACCCGCTCGCTCGGGACGGGGTTCGTCCGCCCGAGCGTCGCGTTCGGGAACACCGAGCGCGACCCGGCCGCCGACACCGCCAGCCGGCCGGACGGGAGCCGTTCGGGGTCGTCGTCGGCCGCGACGCTCACGACCGGGACGGTGAGCGTTCGCCCCTCGAAGTGGAACTCCGGCGGCGTCACCATCCCGACCGGGCCGCCGGCCGGGTCGCGCCACACCCCCCCGCCTTGGAAGGCCACCGTCGTGCCGCCCACCTCGTAGCTCACCGTCCCGAGCGACCGGTTCACGAGCGTCCGGGTGTCGTTCCCGTTCACCGCCGTCACCGTGAGCCGGCCGCCGTCCGTCACCGTCGTCGTCCCGGTCCCGTCGCCGAGGTCGACGGTCGCGCGCTCCGTCGCCGGGTCCAGTCCCACCAGCGCGGCCGTCGAGTCGAACGTCGCCATCGCGTCCGCCGCGCGCTCCTCGCGCGCCTGGAGCCGTGACTCCTCGAGGGTCAACACCGCGGCGCCCACCGTCGCCGTCGCCGCGGTCACGGTGATCGCGATGACGAGGGCCGTCCCCAGCGTCGTGGACTGCCCCCGTTCGTCGAACATGTCCGCTCGGACACACGCATCGCCGATAATGCCGGGGGGCTTTTGCCCCGCGCCCGACAACTCGGCGCGTGGCGGAACGACTCGACCTCGCCCACGACCTGCCCGACGACCTCGCCGACGCGCTCGGCGACGACCTCCGCACCGTGGGGACGCTGTACAACGACATGCAGGACCTCTCCGAGGCGGCGTTCGCGGAGCGGTTCGCCGGGGCGCACGGGACGGTGACCGACGTGCTCGACACGGACGCCGAGTTCGTCGTCGCGGTGCTGGGGCTCGCCGTCGACCCCGACCCCGAGGGGCCGCTCGTCGCGGGCGCGGACGTGGTCGTCGTCCACGAGCCGAACGACGACGGGTCCGTGCGGGAGCTGCTCTACACCGCCGACGCCGACGCGGCGACGGACACCTTCGTGATGCTGCCGCTCCGGCCGGGCGACTGCCCGCCCGGGAGCGGCCGGTCGGCGACCGAGCTGACGCTCGCGGAGTTCCGCGAGATAGTCGGCGCGATGACGTACAAGCGGTTCGACCTTCTGCAGAACGACACGGACGCGTACCGGGACTCGTACCTCCGGCCCGCGGTTCGGGGGCTGGAGGCGTACGCCGAGCGCCGTTAACGGCGGGGGAACGTCAACACGACCGTCGTCCCCGTCTCGGTGTCCTCGACGCGGAACCGGCCGCCGACGCCCTCGACGGCCCACCGGACGAGCCACAGCTCGATGCCCTGTGTGTGTTCGAGCGGCGTCTCCGTCCCGGCCGACAGCGCCCGCCGCTCCACGTCCGGCATCGGGTCCCCGTCGTCGCTGACCCGCAGTTCCACCGCGTCGGCGGTCCCCCGGACCGACACCACGACGGCCGGCGTCCCGGCGCCGCGCGCGACGGCGTTGTCGACGAGCTCCTCGACGCAGAAGCGGAGCTGGGGGGGACACCGCGCGGTGACCGACCCGGACGCGTCCGCGCGTACCTCGGCGGTCGGGTGGGCCTCCGAGAGCTCCGGCGCCATCGACCGGACGAAGGCGGCGACGTCGACCTCCTCGCTGGGCGAGCCGGCGGGGTCGCTGCTCACGTCGAAGCGGCGGGCGGCGTCGCCGAGTTCGAGCAGCGTCTCCGCGGCCGCCTCGATGCGCTCCGCGACCGCCGCCACCTCCGCGGGCTCGTCGTCCGGCTCGTCGGCCAGCGTCCCGGCGTTGCCGATGACGACGTTGAGCTTGTTGCGGAGGTTGTGACGTAACACGCGGTCGAGCACGGAGAGCCGTTCCTGTTGGCGCTTTATCTCCGTGATGTCGCGCGCGACGACGACGATTCGCGTCTCGTCGCCGAACGTCTCCGGCTGGAGCCGGAACTGGTAGACGGTCGCGTGCCCGCCCGACCCGCCGACGGTGATGTCGCGGGTCAGCTCCTCGCCCGTCTCCCGGACGGCGTCGAACACCTCCTCGAAGGCCGCGGCCGTCCGGGGGGCGAACAGCTCCGCGGCCGCCGCGCCCGTCGCCCCCGCGCCGAACGCGCGCTCGGCCGCCTCGTTGACGTAGCGGACGGTGCCGTCCGCGTCGAGCACGAGGATGGGGTCGCTCACCGACCGGACGACCCGCTCGTACTCGGCGAGCAGCTCCTCGCGGTCCTTCCGCTCCGTCACGTCCCGCTGGAAGCCGATGAAGTGGGCCGTCTCCCCGTCGTCGCCCTCGACGGGGACCACCTCGACGCGGTTCCAGAACGGCTCGCCGGACTTCCGGTAGTTGCGTATCTCGACGGCGACGGGCCGCTCGGCCTCGATGCCCTCCCGGAGCCGCCGGACGGTCGCCGGGTCCGTCCCCTCGCCCTGCAGGAACCGGCAGTTCCGCCCGAGCACCTCCGCCCGGTCGTACCCCGTCATCTCCTCGAACCCGTCGTTGACGTAAACGAGCGGGAGGTCCTCGGCCGTCGCGTCCGCGATGCTGATGCCGACGTTCGCCCCGTTCATCGCCCGCTCGTACAGCTCGAGCCGCGCCCGACGGTCGGCGGCGAGCAGCGATTCGTGGCGGACGCTGAGCAGCCCGTCGACGCGGGCGCGGACGGCCCGGCGCGGCGCGGGCACCGGCTGGATGGCGTCGAGCGACTCGCCCATCGCCTCCGCGTAGCGCGTCCACAGCTCGTCCTCCGTCGCGCCGGCCACGAGCAACACCGGGGCCGCGGCGGGGCGCTCGCGCCGCTTCCACGCCGACAGCGCCTCGCGCACCTCGGCGAACCCCTTCGGGTCCACGACACACACGTCGGTCCCCGGCGGGACCTCCGTCCCCGCCTCGACCACGTCGTGGTCGTCGAGCAGCTCGCTCAGCAGCTCGGCGTTGCGGTCGCGGGTCACGGCCAACGCTATCCGTGCCGGCTCTCCGCGCCGGTTCCCGCGGTCGCGCTCGGTCGAATCGCGGAGCCGGTCGGGCGAGCCGTCCGTCATCAGTCCCGGTCGACCCGCTCGGGGATACCGGTGAGGATGCCGCGCATGCCGGTGAGGCGGTCGCCGACCCGAACGCCGCCCTCGTCGATGGCGAGGCTCCGCAGCGACTGCTCGAAGTCGCCGAACCGCTTCTTCAACACCCCCACCGCCTTCGCTATCTCCCCGTCCACCTCCATGTACCGCAGGAAGACGATGTTGTCCGCGAGGTAGCTTATCTGCTGGTCGGTCGCGGTCAGGTCTCCGGTCACGTTGCGCACCTCGTCGATGAGTATCACGGTGACGCCCATCCGCTTGAGGTAGCGACACAGCGCGTGGAGCTCGCGGGTGAGCTCCTCGGCCGACTCGTCGCCGCGCAGGCCGAGCCGGTAGCCCGGGATGCCGTCTATCATGACGAGCTCGACGCCCTCCTCCTCGACGGCGACGCGCACGTCGTGAGCCAACTCGTCGGCGCTCCGCTGGAGCGACTCCACCTCCTCGAGCCGGAGGCTCCCGTCCTCGTAGCGCTCGCCGACGTTCATCCCGAGCTGGTCGCAGCGGTAGAGGTAGTCGTCGCGCAGCTCCTCGAAGAGGTACCCCTGTGCCCGGACGCCGTCGGCCGCCGCGGCTTCGAGGAACAGCGAGCCGATGGTCGTCTTCCCGACCCCGGACGGGCCGGACACGACGGTGACGGAACCGCGCTCGATGCCGCCGCCGAGCAGGGCGTCGAGTTCGGCCGTGCCGGAGCCGAGCCGTGTACGCTCGCGCTCGCGGCTGTGCTCGCCGGGGGCGAGCTTCGGGTACACCTGTCCGCCGGTCCCGCCGTGGATGCGGTAGGTGTGGCGGCCGCCGGCGAAGCCGGAGCCGCGGAACTTCGTCACTTCGAGCCAGCGGTGGTCGGTGGTGCGCTCTATCTCCACCGTGGCGTCGCCGAGGAACTGCAGGTCGCGGTCCGTCCCCTCGCCCGACTGGGCGGTACACAGCGTCGTCACCTCGCGGCGCTTCATCTCGTTGACGAGCGAGGAGATGTTGCGCCGGAAGCGGTAGTCGTCGGGCAGGAGCGACCGCAGTTCGGAGAGCGGGTCGACGACGAGCCGGTCGGGGGCGTGCTCGTCGATGGCGGCGGCGATCTCGCCGATGAGGTCCTCGCCCTCGACCTCCTCCGAGGGGAACAGCGTGTACTCCTCGCCGTCGAAGAAGCGGTCGCCGTCCGCGCTGAGGTCGAGCACCGCGACCTCCGAGAGGTCGATGCCGAGCGCCGCGGCGTTGCGCCGGAGGTCTTCCTCGCGCTCCTCGAAGCCGATGTAGAGGCCGCTGTCCCCCGCGGCGAGGAACTGGAGCGCGAGCACCGTCTTGCCGGTGCCGGGACCGCCGTTCACGACCGTCGTCTGGCCGCGGACGAACCCGCCGTTCAACACCCTATCGAGCCCCGGCGTTCCGGAGGACACCCGCTCGACGTCCGCGGTCATGTTCTGTGTGCTATACTTTCCCCCTGATTATCACACTTCCGGTAGTCAAATTGCCGGGTTTCGGGGTTACAGCGTCGGCACGGGCACGCCCTCCAGCGTCTCCGCGACCACGGCCCGCTTCGCGACGTTCTCGACGGTCGCGTCGGGGGTGAGGACCAGCCGATGAGCCAGCGTGGCGGGCGCGACGGTGCGGACGTCGTCGGGCGTGACGAAGTCGCGTCCCTCCACGACGGCGCGGGCCCGCGCCACCTCGAAGAGCCGCTGGGTGCCGCGCGGGGAGACGCCCACCTCGACGCGGCGGTCCTCGCGGGTCGCCCGCGCCACGGCCGCGATGTAGCGCAGCAGGTCCTCCTCGACGCGGACGCCCTCGGGGACGGCGCGGAGCCGTTCGACGCGCTCGGGCGAGAGCACCCGCTCGACGGAGGGGGACCGCTCCGCGCGCCCGGAGCGCCGGCGCAACAGTTCGACCTCCTCGTCCTCGTCGGCGGGGTAGCCGACGCCGCTCTTGACGGCGAAGCGGTCGAGTTGCGCCTCCGGCAGCGAGAAGGTCCCCTCCTGCTCGACGGGGTTCTGTGTCGCGATGACGAAGAAGGGGGTCGGCAGTTCGTGGGTCGTCCCGTCCACCGTGACCTGTTCCTCCTCCATCGCTTCGAGGAGGGCCGCCTGCGTCTTCGGCGGCGCGCGGTTGATCTCGTCGGCGAGCACCACGTTCGCGAAGACGGGCCCCTCCCGGAACTCGAACTCGCGCTCGCGCTCGTCGAACACGTACGAGCCGGTCACGTCCGCGGGGAGGAGGTCGGGCGTGAACTGCACGCGAGAGAAGGAGAGGCCGAGCGCGTCGGCGAAGGAGCGGGCCGTGAGCGTCTTGCCCGTCCCCGGCACGTCCTCCAGCAGGACGTGGCCGCCGGCGACCGCGCCGGTGAGGACCGTTTCGAGGAACGACCGCTCCGCGATGACCGCGCCGGCGACCTCGTCGAGGACCGCCGCGCAGTCCTCGTGGGCCGCGTCGATATCCATGCCCGAAGGCCGGGCGGGCGTCCCTTATCGCTGTCGGGCCTCGGCGTCGAGCGACGCCGTCTCCCCGGCGACCGCCGCGGCCTCGGGGTTCTCCGCCGCGTCGACCTCCGCCCACAGCGACGCCCACAGGTGTGTCAGCATATAACGCGGTGTGCTCTCACACGATATGAACGTTCGGGTTGAACCGTAACCCCTAAACTCCGAACCGCCGGAGTCGGAGACGAGCCGAGGTAGCCTAGCCCGGCCAAGGCGGCAGATTCGAAATCTGCTGTCCTCACGGACACGTGAGTTCAAATCTCACCCTCGGCGCTTCTGTCGACACCACCCACCGAGCGTGCCGAGCGCCGGCGAGGCCGCGAGTCCGTCGTGGCGACGAACGCCGCGTGAGTTCGAAGCAGGGAGCGAGCGCGGGCGAGCGACCGTGGTTCACATCTCACTCTCGGCGTTCTCGCGACGGCCACACGTCGAGCGACCGCTCCGCGTGTCGCTCGCCCCTCGTTTACGATTCGCGCAACTTTCGCCAGCCGTAAGTCCCGCCCCGGCCGAGTCGTCGCATGCACGTCGTCGAGAACACGCTGGGCGTCGAGGTGGGAGTGTTCCTCGCCCGGCCGTTGTTCGCGCACCTCGCCACGGCCTCTCCGGAGGGGCCGCGGGACTCGCCGGTCTGGTATCTGTGGGACGACGGGGACGAGACGTTGTGGATAGACGCCGACACGGCCTCGAACACGTTCACCGACCGCATCGAGGCGGACCCGCGGTGTGCGGTCGGGGTCGTGGACTCGGAACCGGAACGGGGCCTCATCCAGCACGTCGGGGTGCGGGGCCGCGCGACGGTCGAACCGTTCGACCGCGAGCGGGCCGAACGGCTCTACGCGCGGTATCTCGGCCCCGACGTGGAGCGGTGGGACGCGCGCTTCTCGACGTACATCCGCGACCCGCCGCCGACGGCCGCGCTGGTGCGCGTCGAGCCGGAAACGGTCGTCGCGCGCGACCAGTCGTACCGGCCCGCGCCGGGCTACTGACCGTCCGGGTCGCCCGTGCGGTCGCGGACGAAGCCGCCGCGGAAAGCGAGCCACGCGAGCACGCTCACGAAGAGGATGGGCGGCAGAATCATGAACCCCCACAGCGGGTCGAGCCCCCACTCCAGGAGGAGGACCACGTCCGCGATGCCCAGAAACAGGAAGGGGAGCGTCGCCAGCAGCGCGCGCTTGCGGCTGAGTTCGTGCTCCCCGTCGTCGCTCATGCCCTCCGTTGGGAGCGGCGGGGCAAAAGCCGCTCGGGACTTCCTTTCATATGGAAAGTTCTAATATAATGGGCTGCCAAGGCCGTGTGAGGGCGCGGCACGACTGCGCTTCCCCCGCGCAGGTGCCCCCGTACCTCGTGCCGCAGCCCCACCCCACTGTCTCTCCGGTCGCTATCGGCCCTCGAACGTCGGCTCGCGGTCCTCGATGCGCGCCTCGAACCCCTCGCGGTAGTCGTGGGTGTCGTCTATCTCCCGGCCGAGCGCCCGCTCCAGCTGGAGCCCCTCGTCGAGCGGCGTGTCGAGCGCGGCGTTGAGCGCGCGCTTGGCCCGTTCCATCCCGAGCGGGGCGTTCTCGGCGAGCGAGTCCGCGAGCGCGCGCGCCGCGTCGTCCACCTCCTCGTCGGGGACGACCTCGTTCACCAGCCCGCAGGCCTCGGCCTCCGCCGGGTCGATGAACTCACCCGAGAGGACGAGTTCCTTCGCCTTCGCCAGCCCGACGAGCCGCGGGAGCCGCTGGGTCGCGCCGCCGTGCGGGAACGTCCCCAGTTTCACCTCGATGACGCCGTAGGTCGCCTCGCTCCCGAGCACGCGGAAGTCGCAGGGGAGGGTGAGTTCGAACGCGCCGGCCGGCGCGGCACGCTTGATGCCCGCGACCGTCGGCACCGACACCGAGTCGAGCGTGTCGAGCAGGTCGGGGAAGGTGTCGCGCTCGACGCCCGAGTCGGGGTCACCGCGGCTGCGCATCATGTGGAGGTCCATCCCCGCACAGAACACCGGCCCCTCGCCGAGCAGGGCGATGGACCGCACGTCCTCGTGGGCGTCGGCGCGTTCGAGCGCGAGCGCGAGGTCCTTCATCAGGTCGGTCGTCATCGCGTTGCGCTTCTCGGGCCGCGAGAGCGTCACGTCCGCGCGGTGGTCGTCGATGTCGAGCGTCGCCAGTCCGCCGCCGATGGCTTCCATATCCGGGGAGCGTCACGCCGCTACTTCAATCGCGCGCCGACCCGTCGGCCGCGACCGGGAGCGACTCCTGCTCGCCCGGTTCCGGGTCGCGCCGCGGTCGCGCGCGCCGCCCCCCGACGACGTAGCCGTCCACGGGGGTTCCGTCCCACGGCGCGGCGTCCTGCACCCAGACGGTGCGGCCCGGCGGCGACATGACCCGCGCCCACTGGCGGGCGAGCGCCTTGGTGGCGAAGCGGCGGCGGGTGCCGTGCTCGCGGACCCACCGCCCCGCGGCGGGCGACACCTTGCGGGCCGACCGCTTCACCTCTACCACGTACGCGTCGCTCACACCCCGATGTGGGCCGCCTCGCGTCAAAATCCTACGGGTTCGGCCCGCCCGAAGGCACTTACCGACGCGCGGGGCTTCTCCCCCTATGCGCCGCGCCCTCCTCCTGCTCGGCCTGTGTGTGCTCCTCGCCGGCTGTGCCGGCCTCGGCGGACAGACGACGCCCTCCCCGAGCGAGACGCCGGAACAGGATCCGACACCCACCGTCACGGCGACCGAGACGCCGGTCGTCGGGTCGCCCACGCCGACCCCGACGGTCACGCCCTCGTCGGCGAACACCGTCGCGTGGCGCGACCTCTCGGCCGCCGCACGCGAGGCCTTCCGGACGAGCTACCGGCCGAACGGCCTCGCGGTCTTCGTTCCGGAGTCGCCGTACATCGACGGCGAGACCTTCGCCCCGTCGGTCGCCGAGCCCTTCGCCGAACACGACTTCGTGCGCCGCAACGGGACGCTGTACCGCGTGCGCCTCGACACGGGCGAACTGTACGCCTCGTACGGCGTCGACGTCGTCGCCGAGGACCCCGGCGGCGCGAACGTCACCGCGTTCGCGAACCTCACGGCCGAGCACCGCCGGGCCGTCCGCGCGGCCGTCGAGAACGGCACGTACCGCACCGACCTCGGGGAGCCGACGACCGTGAGTTCCCTCGCGGGCGAGTACGTCCGCTACGAGGGCGAGGTCTATCGCGTCCGGGTCACGGTGGGCGACTACTGGGCGCGACTGCTCCGCGTCGAGGCGGTCTGAACCGCGATTCGGTCCCCCGCCGCCACGCCGTCGGCCGCGCCCGCCGGCAGTTCGAGTATCGTGTCGGCGACGGCCCTCCCGCGCCCGGTCCACGCCGGGAGTCGTTTCACCTGCTGGACGACGCCGTCCGCGAGCCAGACGGCGTCGATATCGAAGGGCACGAACACCATGTGGAGGTCGCGCGTCGCCTGTCCGTCGAACCGGAACAGGAGCGCGTAGTCGTCGGGTATCGACCGCCGGAACATCAGCCCCCGCGCCCGCGAGAGGAACGTCTCCGCCACCTCGACCTCGTCGGCGAGGACGCGCTCGCGCCCGTTGGGGTCGTGTACGACGCGCACGCTCGGTCGTCGGCCGGTGAGGGTATGACGGTTTCGCGTGGTCCGGCCGACCCATCCGAGAGGGAGGGCGAAACACGACCGCTTAACCCCGCGACCGCGAAACGGACACGACAACGAATGCGCGAGGCACACGACCGCGAGCGGGCGACGGGCGTCGAGTGGTACGTCAGCGACGCGGACGGGACGGGCGGTCGGCTCCGCGCGACGCCGGAGGACTTCCGGGTGCGCGAACTGGAGGCGTTCGACTACGAGCCGCTGGACGCCGACCCCGGCTCGTACGCCCACCTCGTCTTCCGGGCGACGCTGCGCGCGTGGGACACCAACGACTTCGCGGGCGCGCTCGCCTCGAAGCTCGGCATCTCCCGCGAGCGCGTCTCGTGGGCCGGAACGAAGGACAAGCGCGCCGTGACGACACAGCTGTTCTCCGTGGAGGGCATCGAGGACGCCGACGCGCTCCCCGAACTCGACGAGGCGGACATCGAGCCGCTCGGGCGCGCCGGGCGGCCGGTGCTGTTCGGCGACCTCGCGGGCAACGCCTTCGACATAACGGTCTCGGCGCCCGACGCGCCCGGAAACGCCGACGCGATAACCGAGCAGTTGCGCGGGTTCGCGGGGCACGAGCCGAGCGAGGGCGGCGTCGGCGTCCCGAACTTCTTCGGCCCGCAGCGGTTCGGCGCGTCGCGGCCCGTCACCCACGAGGTCGGGCTCGCGCTCCTGCGCGGCGACCCCGAGGCGGCCGTGTGGCAGTACGTCTGTGCGACGAGCGAGACCGAGCCCGAGGCATCGAGCGAGGCGCGCGCGGCGGTCGCCGACGGCTGGGGGAGCGACTGGGGCGAACTCACCGAGCGGCTCCCCGGACGGCTCCGATACGAGCGGTCGCTGCTGCAGGGCCTCGCGGAGTCGGACGCCGCGGGCGAGGAGCGGTTCCGCGACGCGCTCGAACGGCTCCCGTCGAACCTCCGGCGGCTGTTCGTCCACGCCGCGCAGTCGTACGCGTTCAACCGGATGCTCTCCGCGCGGCTGGAGCGGGGGCTCCCCTTCGACGCGGCGGTCGCGGGCGACGTGGTGTGCTTCGCCGACCGGGACGCGCCGGAGGGGCTGCCGCTCCCGGACCCCGACCGCACCCAGCGCGTCACCGAGGGCCGTGTCGATACCGTGAACCGCCACGTCGAGCGCGGGCGGGCGTTCGTCACCGCGCCGCTCGTCGGCACGGACACAGACCTCGCGGACGGCGAGCAGGGCGAGATAGAGCGCGCGGTCCTCGACGACATGGACCTCGCGCCCGACGACTTCGCGCTCCCCGGCGAGTTCGCGTCGAGCGGGACCCGCCGGGCGATACTCCTGACGAGCGACCTCGACGCGTCCACCGACCCGCTCTCCTTCTCCTTCCGGCTCCCGAAGGGGTCGTACGCCACCACGCTCCTCCGGGAGTACCTCAAGACGGACCCCGGCTCGCTCGCCTGAGAAGGCGTCACACGCCACCCCCGCGTTCAAGTCCGCCCTCCGAGAACGTCGGGGCGATGCTGGACGAGCGCGAGGACGCCTACGGCGCCGTCGTCCGTGACCACCACGCCGGCGAGGAGCCCGTCGAGATAATCGAGCGCGACGACGGCTGGATCGGCGTCTCCGCCGGCGCGGGGTTGTACTTCGCCGAGTACGAGGACTGGAGCGGCCACGAGCGCGCGGGCATCGACCGCGCCGAGGGGCGCGTCCTCGACGTCGGCTGTGGCGCGGGCCGCGTCGGGCTCTACTTGCAGGACCGGGGCCACGAGGTCGTCGGCATCGACGTGTCGCCGGGCGCGGTCGAGGTGAGCCGCGACCGCGGCCTCGACGCCCGGGGGCTGGACGCCGCCGACGCGCGCGACCTGGACGGCGAGTTCGACACCGTCGTCATGTACGGCAACAACTTCGGACTGGTCGGGACACGCGCGACGGCCCCGCGAATCCTCGGCGGTCTCGCCGCGGTGACGAGCGACGACGCGCGCATCCTCGCGGCGACGCGGGACCCCTACGCGACCGACGAACCGGCCCACACCGAGTACCACGACTTCAACCGCGAGCGGGGGCGGCTCGGCGGTGCGCTCCGCATCCGCACGCGGTACGGGCGGCGCGCCACGCCGTGGTTCGACTACCTCATGGTCTCGCCCGCGGAGATGCGCGAGGTGCTCGCCCCGACGGCGTGGGAACTCCACGAGGTGGTCGAGCCGAACGCGCTGGACGGGTCCGGCGGCTACGTCGCGGACGTCCGCAAGGCCTGAGCCGCGCCGCTTATCGGTCGGGCCGGCCTCGGTTCGGTATGGAGTGTCGACAGTGTGGGACGCCGCTCGAACGGCCGGGCGACTTCTGTCTCACCTGTCGCGAGCCGAACGCCGAGGTCGCGGTGCTGGACCTGGACCGCGACCGCGCGACGGTCACCTGTCTGTACGACGGCGAGGTGGTCGCCGAACGCACGGTGACCACGCGCCCGGAGGACGACCCCGAGCAGGAACCGCGCGAACTGCGGAACTTCGCCGGCCTCGTCGCCGACGAGGTCCACCGCAAGCGCCCCGAGGAGGTGTACGCAGCCGGCGACCGCGACGTGCTGTCCGCCGTCCGGGGCGAACTCCACTACACCCTCTACCGCGTGGCCGACGAGGACCCCGTCGAGGCCGTTCGGGCCCGGCAGGGCGACGCCCCGCTGGAGGTCGTGGACAAAGCGCCCGCGGAGAAACTCGGCGGGAGCCACACCACCCTCATCGGGAAGCGCGCGGGCCGGCGGGCCATCAGCACCGTCGGCGAACACCCCAACGTCAAGAAGATAATCCCGGGCCCCATCGACGCCGGCGGCTCCGGGTCGCGCTCCGGGGTGCGCGCGAAGGCGACCCGCGCCGACGAGAACGGCAACGTCCGCCTGCTGCTGCGCGACGGCTCGTCGGTGCAGGAGAACCGCGTGGTCACGACGGCGGGCGACCGCGAGACGGGCGAGCGCCTGCGCGACGACCTCAACGGCGCGCTCCGCGACGCGGAGCTACAGGAGTAGGGCGGCCGCGAGCGGCCGCGTCTCGCAGGGTTTATGATTCCGAGGCGGTTTCCTTTCGGTACTATGGCCAAGAGCAAGACCGGCAGCGCCGGTCGGTTCGGCGCGCGCTACGGCCGCGTCGCCCGTCGTCGCGTCGCGGAGATCGAGGCGGACACGAACGAGGACCACGCCTGCCCCTCGTGTGGCGAGGACCGCGTGGACCGGAAGGGCACCGGCATCTGGCAGTGCGGCGCGTGCGGCCACAAGTTCGCCGGCGGCTCCTACCGCCCGGAGACGCCCGCCGGCCGCACCGTGCGCCGCTCGCTGCGCGCCGCGCTCGGCGACGAGGAATAATGTACAAGTGTTCCCGCTGTAAGCGCGACGTCAGCCTCGACGAGTACGGCGGCGTTCGCTGTCCGTACTGCGGCCACCGCGTCCTGCTGAAGGAGCGGAGCCGCGACATCAAGACCATCGAGGTCGAGTAGCCGGATTGCCGCGCCCGCACGCCGCGACGCTCGTTTTCGAGTATCCCGACCCGGAAGCCGCGGCGCTGGTCGAAGCCAGCGTCGCGCAGGAACTCGACGAGATAGCGGGCGACCGCACCGAGGCGTCGCTCGCCCGCGACGGCGCGGACCTGACCGTCGAGGTCGCGGCCGACGACCTCACCGCCCTGCGCGCGGGGCTCAACACGTGGACGACGCTGGTGGCGGTCGCGGAGTCGGTCGGCGGGACCTGACCGGTCGCCCCGGCTACGAGTAGTGTTCCGCGACGACGCCGTACAGGTCACGGAGCCGGAGGTCGGCGTCCGGCCTGAACGCGACGAACGCGCCCTCGCGCTCCTCCGAGGGCCAGAAGTGGGCCACGGTCCCGTTCTCGAACAGCCGGAGCTTCCCCCTGATGTCGCCCATGTCGCCGAACAGCTGTTCCTGGAACGGCTGGGCGATGTCCTGTAACACCACGTCGTCGTAGATGGCCTCGATGTCGAGGGCCGAGTAGTTCTCCTCGACCCGGTCCGCGGTGAAGTGGAGGGTGTATCCGTCGGCGGAGTACGTCGCCACGGCCAGCAGCGAGCCGTCGTACCGCTCCCGTAGCGCCTCGACGAGTCCGGAGTCGTCCATCTGTCGAACCGGGGAGGCGAACCGCGTTAAGTCTTGGCCGACCGCCCCCCCCCGCGACGGCCGCACCCGTCGTGAGCGAACGGAAAGCGGAGGTTTTTGAGTGGCAAGCCCGTCGCGCCGGGTATGCAGGGTAACCTTCCGCCGGAGGCCCAGGAGAAGATCGAGGAGCTACAGGACCTTCAGGAGACGGCCCAGCAGGTCGCCGCCCAGAAGCAGCAGGCCGAGACGACGCTGCGCGAGTCCGAGACGGCGCTCGAAGCGCTGGAGGGGCTCGACGAGGACACCGAGATGTACCGCGAGGTCGGCGAACTGCTCGTCGCCACGGAGTACGACGAGGCGTACGAGGCGCTGGAGGAGAAGGTCGACTCGCTGGAGATCCGCACCGAGACGCTCGGCAAGCAGGAGGAGCGCGTCCAGGAGCAGTTCGAGAGCCTCCAGCAGGAGCTCCAGCAGATGCTCCAGCAGGGCGGCGGCATGGGCGGCCCGCAGGGCCCGCAGGGCCCCGGCGGCGCGTAAGATGAGCGACCGGGAGGAGCCGACCGACGAGGAGGTCGTCCGCGCGGCCAGCGAGGCCGCGGAGGGGCTGGTCTTCTCCCGCTACGCGCAGAGCGAGGTGCGCGACCTCGACGTGACCGTCACCTTCGAAGACGGGACGCTCGAAGTCGACGTGTACCTGAACGTGCCCGACGACGACGCACAGGAGCGGGTGGCCGACGAGGCCGCGCTCGCGGCCCGCTCCGCGGTGGACGAGCTGTTCGGCGAGTAACCCCGTTCCTTCTCGGGCCCCCGTGCCCGCTCACGCGAGGAAGAACACGACCACGGAGACGGCCGTCACCGCGAGCACGAACGCCGCCGCGAGCGCGCCGCCCATCTGGACCATCGCGTTCGCGTGGGAGGCCAGCGCCTCGGTGCGGTCGTTGCCGAACACCGTCACCTCGGCGCGCTCGGTCGCCATCCCGGCCTCGACGGGTTCGAGGTCCGCGACGGCGTCGTCCACGAGTTCGGCGACGAGCGACCGGAGTTCGTCGCCGTCCATCCGCTCGCCGACCTGATTGGACGCCTCGACGGTGTTGACGATGTGGGTGTCGGTCGTGAGCACCTCCGCGAGGTCCACGCGGCGCTCGACGGTCGCGACGATGTCGTCGCGCAGGCCCGGCTCCATGTTGTTGCCGTCCACCAGCACGTAGGCGGTGCGCTGGCCGTTCGTCTCCGTGACGGCGACGCGGACGCCGAGCGGGCCGATGCCGTCGAGCGGCTCCCACCGGGTCCGGTCCCACGCGATGCCGAGCTTCAGGGGATGGCGCTCCGAGCCGGCCAGCCCGTCGCCGGCGGCGCGTGCCCCCTCTATCATGTCGAACGAGCGCTTCGAGCCGGGGACGACGTGGCCGAGGTCCTCGCCCTCCAGCCCGTTGTTACAGTTGTGCGCGTCGGCGAGCATCACGTTCTCCAGGCCGCCGCGGCGGGCCTCCGCCTGCGCGGAGAGGCCGACCGCGTACTCCACGTCGTCGGCGAAGCCGGGCGCGTAGGTGGCGGTCATGAACGCGTCGTCGCCGAACGCCTGCGCGAGCAGGGTCGCCTCGCCCTGCTCGACGCGGACGCTCTCGGTCGCGTCGCCGTGGTACTCCAGCCGCTCCATCGCGCGGTCGGCCGCCGCGAGGATGGTATCGACCTCCCGGGACGTGACGAGGTTGAAGTCGTGGCCGGCGGTGGCGTGGGGCGGGAACGCCAGCCCGTCGGCCTGCCGGGCGACCCGCTCGGGGAGGTTCCCGCCGCCGATGTCGCCCATCGGGCCGGGGTGTATCATCGGGAGGACGAACCGGGCCTTCTCCCCCTCCTCGGTGCGGAAGGCGAGGACGGTGACCGGGACGACGGCCTCCTCGCCGATCTGCTCGAAGAAGTCCTCCAGTTCGCGGGTCCCCTCGGCGATGTGGCCGACGAAGCCGCGCAGGAAGTCGAGCACGGAGATGCCCATCGACTGCTTCCACGGCCGGTCGATGACGGCGACGAAGACGGTCACGGCCCCCGCGTACAGCACGCACATCCCGGCAAGCAGGAGGAAGTCGCTCGGGACGATGACGAGCAGTTCCTCGGGGGCGCGCTGGGGGCGCGAGAGGTACGACATGGCGAGCGGGCCGCCGATCTCCAGGAAGCGCATCGTCCCGCTGTAGACGAACAGGAGGACGCCCGCGGCGGCGGTCTGGATGCCGGCGGGGACGCTCGCGCGCAGCGGCGAGCGGTGGGAGACGGCCATCACGACGAGCAGGCGGAGGGCGAACACGCCCGCGAGCGAGGCGATGAGCGCGTCGAAGACGAACCCCTGTCCGAGCCGCGCCGAGAGGACGGCGACGACGCCCGCGACCACGAGCACGCCGACGACGACGAGTTCGCAGACGAGCGCGAGCAGGGAGGCCCGGTTCGGGGTGAGCTGGCCCCCCAGCTTCCGGTCCACGTAGGGGGTGAGGCCGCTGGCGACGACGGTGGGGATGCCGATGAAGAAGACGCCCTGCCAGGCGTCCTCCAGCACGAACCGCGAGTCGAAGGCGGCGACGCCCGCGAGCGCCGCGATGAACAGCGCGAACGCCAGGCTGGAGTACCAGCTGGGCGCCCGGAAGATGAACCGCGAAAGCGACGCGAGGTCGCCCTGAGTCGCGGTCATTGTTCCCGGTTCTCGCCGCCGCCTGATAACGCTACTGACAGCGAACCGACCGACTGCGACGCGGCGCTACGGCGCCTCGGCCGCGACGCGGTCGCACCGCGCCACGAAGTTCTCGAACAGCTCCTCGCCGCGCTCGGTGTGGGCGACCTCCGGGTGCCACTGGACGCCGTAGCGGTCGTTCTCGACGTCGCTCATCGCCTCGATGTCGCACACGTCGCTCGTCGCGGTGCGCTCGAAGCCGGGGGGAACCTCGACCACCTCGTCGGCGTGGCTCGCCCAGACGCGCGTCTCCGGCGCGAGCGAGCCGACGAGCGGGTCGTCCTCCGAGTCGATGCGGACGGTCACGTCGGCGTAGCCGCCGTACTCGCCGGACTCGACGCGCCCGCCGAGTTCCAGCGCCATCAGCTGGTGGCCGAGACAGATGCCCAGCACGGGTACATCCGCCTCCAGGTACTCCGCCGCGCGCCCGACGCGGTCCATGTCCGGCCCGCCCGAGAGGACGTAGCCGTCCGCCTCGGTCTCCGCGAGCGGCGTGTCGTTGTCGACCGTCTCGACGTCGACGCCGAGGTCGCGCAGCGTCCGGTGTTCGAGGTGGGTGAACTGGCCGTGGTTGTCGACCACGACGATGCGAGTCATGGTCCGGGTAGCGCGTACGTGGTGAAAAACTCCCGGGAAACGGGCAGAGCAACGGAACGATATGCACGTCCGTGCCTATTCGCCGTCCGTTCCCGGGCCGTCGTTCCCGTCGCCGTACCGCTCTGCCGCCGTCGAGAACGCCGCCTCCGAGAGTTCCTCGCTCCGGCGGCCCTCCCGCGCCGCGATGGCCTCGGGGTCCGGCGCGGCGTCGTCGTCCACCCGTGCCCACGATTTGTGGACCTTCGCGTGGCACCACCGGCAGAGGTACACCGTTATCTCGCTGCTCAACTCCTTGCGGTCGTCGTCGCGGTATTCGAGGTGGTGTTCCTCCAGGAGCGGGCGCTCGTCGTCGTGGGCGCGGCGGTGCTCTTCGAGTCCACAGCGGACGCACTCGCGGTCGCGGTTGCGCGCCCGGAAGTGGGGGCAGTCGGCCCACGACCACTCGCCGTGCGGGTCCGCGGCCGGACACCGGAGGTCGTCGCGTCTGCGCTCGGCGGCGAACTCGGGGTCGTGGCGGGCGTGGTCCGCGGCGTAGCGACACCGGCCCTCGCCCGTCAGGTGGTCGCACCGCTCGACGAACGCGTACGGGTCGTCCACGCCCACGGAGGTGCCCTGCGGCGTCTTCTCCGGCACTGCCCGCGCCTTCGGCGACGGTCGGCAAAAAGCTCGCGTCCGGGGACGGGGGGCCGCCGCCCCGAACCTCCCGCGTCGCCGCGTGAACGCCGGGATTCGGACCGCCCCATCCGAAGGGGTTTTGCCCGCGCGCCCGGTTCCGGGTGGTATGACCGCGCCGTGGGACGACTGGGACCACATCGTGAAGCTCGACCCCGACAAGTCGCTGTACGGGGACGAGACGTTCGACGATGTCTGCGCGACCGGGACGGACGCCGTCGAGATCGGCGGCACGCTCGGGATGACCGAGGAGAAGATGACCCGTTTCGTCGAGCCGTGCATCGAGGCGTGTGCGGACCACGGCATCCCCTGCTACATCGAACCCTCCCACGCGGACGTGGTGGTCCACGACGAGGCCCTCGACGGCTTCCTCGTCCCCGTGGTGCTCAACGCCGGGGACACGTTCTGGCTCACCGGCGCGCACCAGCACTGGGTGCGCGAGGACCGCGACATCGACTGGGCGCGCACGCACACGGAGGCGTACATCGTGATGAACCCCGACTCCTCCGTCGCGGAGTACACCGAGGCCGACTGCGACCTCGACGCGGCCGACGTGGCCGCCTACGCCGAGGTCGCCGAGCGGATGTTCGGCCAGGAGATCGTGTACGTCGAGTACTCCGGCACCTTCGGCGACAGCGAGGTCGTCGCGGCCGCGAGCGAGGCGCTCGACGAGGCGACGCTGTTCTACGGCGGCGGCGTCGGCGACTACGACGCGGCCTACGAGATGGGCCGCCACGCCGACACCGTCGTCGTCGGCGACCTCATCCACGACGCGGGCAGCGACGCGGTGCGCGAGACGGTCGAGGGAGCGAGGGACGGGACGCGCGAGCGCGTCAGCGCGAGGGCGTCCGAGTGAGGGCGCGGGAGCGGAGCGACACGCGCGCCGCGAGACGCGAGGCTGCGGCGAGCGTCTCGGAGTGAACGAGCGTCTCGGAGTGAACGAGCGTCTCGGAGTGAACGAGCGGCGAGCGTAGTGAGTCGTCGGCGCGAGCGCCCGGATGCCGCCTGACGGTTCGGCGCTCGATTCGAGGGACGGTATTATATCACGGGGCTTCGTGAACCCGAAGGAATGAGCGTCATCGTCGAGTACACCCTTCGGTCGCCCGACCTCGTCCTCACGCCGACCTTCGCCGCGACGGCTGCGCGGATGGTCATCGAGGACACGGTCGGCACCGACCCCCGGCGGCCCGTCCTGTTCGGGTGGGTGGAGGGCGACCTCGACGGCTTCGCCGCGGCCGTCGCCGAGGACCCCACCGTCGCGGAGGCGCGGCTGTTGAGCGAGGCCGAGGACAGCCACCTCTACCGGATACAGGTGGCCGGGGCGACGGAACTGGTCACGTACCCGGAGCTCACCCGGCTCGGTGCCGCGCGGCTGGACTGTCGGTTCGAGGACGGCGTCTGGTACGCGCGGACGCGCTTTCCCGACGCCGACTCCTTCGAGGCGTACACGGAGTTCCTCGCCGACCACGGCGCGGACCTCGACGTGCGGCGCCGCTACGAGGCCGACGGCACGGGCCGGGAGTTCGACGGCCTCACGGAACCCCAGCGTGAGGCGCTGGTGTTGGCCTACCGCCGCGGCTACTTCGAGGTGCCGCGCGCGGTGACGACCGGCGACCTCGCCGCGGAGCTGGGCGTCTCGACGCAGGCGGTGAGCGAGCGGCTCCGTCGGGGGTGTGCCCGGCTCGTGGAGCAGTCGGTCGGCGTCTGATGCGTGAGGTTATATCCGACGAACGCATCGGAGGTGTCATATGAGCGTCATCCTGGAGTACGCGTTCCGCTCGGACGGGCTCGTGCTCGCGCCGGCGCTCGACGCGACCGACGTGCGGCTCGACCTCGAAGGCGTCACCGCGTCGCGGCCCACCCATCCGCAGCTGTTCGGGTGGGTGAAGGGCGACCTCGACGCGTTCGACGCGGCCGTCGCCGAGGACCCCACCGTCGACGAGGTGACGGTGTTGAGCGACCACGGCGACCGGCGGCTCTACCGGTTCCGCACGACCGACGACGTCGAGACGGTGCTGTACCCGCTGTGGGTCGACCTCGGGGGCGAGGCGCTGGAGGCCCACTACGAGGGCGAGTGGTGGCGCTCGCAGGTGCGCTTTCCCGACCGGTCGGCGGTGTCGGCGTACCGCGACACCCTGCTCGACAACGGCGTGGAGTTCCGGCTCGAAGGGCTCTACGACGAGGAGCCGTCCGGGCCGGGGGTGGGTCTCACCCCGGAACAGCGCGAGACGCTGAAGCTCGCGTACCGGCGCGGCTACTTCGAGGTCCCCCGCGGGACGACGGCGGCCGACCTCGCCGCGGAGCTGGGCGTCTCGACGCAGGCGGTGAGCGAGCGGCTCCGCCGGGGGTACGCGAGCCTCGTCTCCGAGCAGGTCGCGTTCGACGAGGGGCTTTGAGCGTTCGGGGCGTGTGGGAGCCGTCGCCGGGGAAAGACCGGGCTTAAGTCCGGTACGCGAGAACCCGGACGTATGGAAGACCGTACGTACACGGCCGACGCGGAGCCGGGCACGACCGCCACGGTGGCGGGCTGGGTCCACGAGATCCGCGACCTCGGGGGCATCGCCTTCCTCATCGTCCGCGACAAGTCCGGGCGCATCCAGGTGAAACTGGAGAAGGACGAGATGGACGAGGAGCTCGTCGAGACCGGCCTGGAGGCCAGCCGCGAGTCCGTCGTCCGCGTCGTCGGCGACGTGAAGGAGGAGCCGCGCGCGCCGACCGGCGTCGAGGTCGTCCCGACCGAGATAGAGGTGGTCGCCGAGGCCGAGACGCAACTGCCGCTCGACCCCTCCGGGAAGGTGGACGCCGAACTCCCCACCCGGCTCGACAACCGCACGCTCGACCTCCGCCGCGAGGAGGCGAAGGCCGTCTTCGAGATCCGCGCCGAGGTGCTGCGCGCCGTCCGCGAGGCGTTCCGCGACTTCGCCGCGACCGAGATCAACACGCCGAAGATCGTCGCCACGGGCACCGAGGGCGGCACGGAGCTGTTCCCCATCACCTACTTCGGCGAGGAGGCGTTCATGAACCAGAGCCCGCAGCTGTTCAAGCAGCTGATGGTCGGCTCCGGCCTCGAACGCGTCTTCGAGATCGGCCCCATCTTCCGCGCCGAGGAGCACAACACGCCGCGCCACCTCAACGAGGCGACCTCCATCGACTTCGAGTCGGCCTTCTTCGACCACACGGAGGCGATGGACGTCTGCGAGGCCGTCGTGAAGGCCGCCTACGAGGCCGTCGCGGAGAACTGCGAGCGCGAACTCGAAGCGCTCGGGCTCGAAGAGGAGTTCGAGGTCCCCGACGGCGAGTTCCCGCGGCTCACCTACGAGGAGGCCATCGAGCGCATCAACGCCACCGGCGAGCTAGACGAACAGCTCGTGTGGGGCGACGACCTGCCGACCGAGGGCGAGCACGCGCTCGGGCAGGACGTGGGCGAGCACTACTTCATCACGGACTGGCCCTCCGAGATCAAGCCGTTCTACATCAAGGACCACGACGACGACGAGACGCTCTCCACCGGGTTCGACATGATGCACCCGCGCATGGAGCTCGTCTCGGGCGGCCAGCGCGAACACCGCTACGACCGCCTCATCGAGGGGTTCGAACAGCAGGGCCTCCCGGCCCACGAGTTCGAGTACTACACGAAGATGTTCAAGTACGGGATGCCCCCGCACGCCGGCTGGGGCCTCGGCGGCGAACGGCTCGTGATGACGATGCTCGGCCTGGGGAACATCCGGGAGGCCGTCCTCTTCCCGCGGGATCGTCAGCGTCTGAGCCCGTAGCCCCCTCCGACTGACGACCGCCCGAACCGCACCGCTTTTCGCGTCTGCTGCCGGCCTTCGACCGTGCGCGAGGCCCCGCTCACGGAGGTCGTCGGCCGCTACTACGCCTACATGGCGGCCTCGACACTCGGCTTCCTGACGCCCGTCTGGGTGCTGCTGCTGGAGACGCGGGGCTTCTCCTTCACCGAGATCGCGCTGCTCGATTCGGTCTTCTTCGCCGCGCTCGTCGTCTCGGAGATACCGACCGGCTACCTCGGCGACCGCCTCGGCCGCCGGAACGCGCTGGTCCTCGGCACGCTCGGCGTCGCGGGGGCCGCCGCGGCGTTCGGCCTCGCGGAGTCGTTCGTCGGCTTCCTCGGGGTCTATCTCGCGTGGGCGGTGGCGACGACGCTCCGGACCGGCAACGACAGCGCGTGGCTCTACGACGCGCTCGACGCTCACGGGCGCGCGGCGTCGTTCGCCGCGGTCCGCGGTCGGGGGCTGGCGGCCTTCCTCGGCGTCGGCGCCGTCGCCTCCGTCGCGGGCGGCTACCTGTTCACCCTCGACCCGCGGTACCCGTTCTTCGCCACGGCGGCGGTCAACACGGTCGCGGCCGGCGTCCTCCTCACCTTCCCCGAGTTCGACGGCCGCGACGGGACGCGGTTCACGGTCGGGGACGCGGCGACGGCGGTCAGACGGCTCTCGCGGCCCGGCCTCCGCGGGTTCGTCCTCTACCTCGCGGCGTTCTGGGCGGTCGGGTGGTCGGCGGACCTGTTCGTCCAGCCGGTGACGACCCGCGCCGGCCTCGACGCGGTCGGGCTCGGACTGCTGTACGCCGGCTTCACGGCCGTCTCCGCGGTCGCCGTGAACTACGCCGACCGCATCGCGTCGGCGGCGGGGTTGGGTCGCCTGCTCGGCGTCTCGCCGTTCCTCCTCGGCGGGGTGTTCGTCGCCGTCGCCCTCGCGCCCGCGCTCGCCGTGCCCGCGTTCCTGACCGCGCGCCTGCTCCTCAACGTCACCGCGCCCGTCGCGGAGGGGTACCTGAACGACCGGACGCCCTCGCTCGGGCGGGCCACGGCGCTGTCGGCGTTCTCGATGGCCGTCTCGCTCGCCACGATACCCGTCAAGCTCGTCGCCGGGCCGCTGGCCGACCGCTCGCTGTTCCTCGCGCTCGGGGCGCTCGGGGCGGGCCTGCTGGTCGTCGCGGCCGTGCTGTTCGCGTGGGAGCGGCCGGTGGCGGACCCGCCCGCGCGGTAGCCGGCGGAACGCGCCGCTTATACCGACGACGCACGGACGGCGGGGACATGGAAGCGACGGCGTTCGTCCCCGGCCACGTCACGGGGTTCTTCTCCGCGCACCCGCACGAGGACCCGAACCGGGCCGGCTCCCGGGGCGGCGGCGTCGCCCTCTCGCACGGCGTCGAGACGACGGTCCGCGAGGGCTCCGGCCTGACGCTCGACGGCGAGGCTATCGCCGTCGGCCCCGTCGAGCGCGTCCTCGACGCGCTGGGCGTCGAGGCGCGCGTCGCCTGCGAGACGCCCCTGCCGCTCGGCTCCGGGTTCGGCGTGAGCGGCGCGATGGCGCTCGGGACGGCGCTCGCCGCGAACGCCGCGTTCGGGTTGGCGCGCTCGGAGAACGACCTGACGGCGCTGGCCCACCGCGCCGAGGTCGAATCGGGGACGGGCCTCGGCGACGTGGTCGCGCAGGCCCGCGGCGGCGTCCCCCTCCGCTTGGAACCGGGCGCCCCGGGCCACGGCGCGATGGACGGCGTCCCGGGCCGCTCGCGCGTCGAGTACCTCGCGCTCGGCGAACTCTCCACCGAGGACGTGCTCGCGGGCGACACCGACGCGCTCTCCGCCGCCGGGGAACGCGCGCTCGCGACCGTCCGCGAGACGCCCACGCTCCCGGCGTTCATGGACGCCTCGCGGGCCTTCGCCGACGGCGCGGGCCTGCTCACCGACGACCTGCGCGACGTGCTCGACGCCGTCGCGGAGGCGGGCGGCACGGCCTCGATGGCGATGCTCGGCGAGACGGCCTTCTGTCTCGGGACGGGCCTCTCCGACGCGGGGTACGACCCCGCCGTCTGCCGCATCCACCCGCCGGGCGCGGGCCTGTCCGACTGACCCGCGCCGACGGGGCCGAACCGGCCGACACGCCGCGGAACCCGGCCGCCTATGTACGACCCCATCTCATCCTCGACCATGAGCGACGAGCCGTCGATACCCGTCTCGCCCGACCACGAGGCGGAGATACCGGAGTCGCACCCCCGCTACGAGTCGCTGCTGACGCGCCACCGCATCGAACACGGCGTGGACATCGGCATCACCTCCCGGCAGGGCCTCATCGCGCAGGGCCGGGGCGAGGCGTACGACTACCTGCTCGGCGAGCGCACGCTCGACAGCGCCGACGCGGCGGCCCGCGCCGCCGCCGCCCACTTCCTGCTCGCGGACCACCCCGTCGTCTCCGTCAACGGGAACGTCGCGGCGCTGGTACCGGGCGAGGTGGTCGAACTCGCCGAGGCCACGGGCGCGGACATCGAGGTGAACCTGTTCAACCGCACCGACGAGCGGATGGAGCGCATCGCCGCCCACCTCCGCGAGCACGGCGCGACCGAGGTGAAGGGACTCACTGCCGACGGACGGATTCCCGGCCTCGACCACGCCCGCGCGAAGGTGGACGCCGACGGCATCGGGAGCGCCGACGTCGTTCTCGTGCCGCTGGAGGACGGCGACCGCGCCGAGGCGCTCGCCGCGATGGGGAAGACCGAGATAGTCGTCGACCTCAACCCGCTCTCGCGGTCGGCCCGCGCCGCCGCGGTCCCTGTCGTGGACAACATCATCCGCGCGGTGCCGAACATCACCCGCCACGCCCGCGAGCTGGCCGACGCCGCGCCCGCGGAACTGCGCGATATCGTGGACGCGTTCGACGCCGAGGCCGCGCTCGCCGACGCCGAGCGCGCCATCCGCGAGGGCGGCGAGGCGGAGTAGACCTATACGCCGGGCCGCCGACGGGCGGGTATGCCGAGCGCAGTCGTCACCGGTTCCTCGCGCGGTATCGGTCGCGCCGTCGCCCTGCGGTTCGCCCGCGACGGCTACGACGTGGCGGTGAACTACCACACGAGCGAGGCGGCCGCGGAAGCGGTCGCCGAGCGCGCCCGCGACCACGGCGTCGACGCCGTCGCCGTCGGCGCGGACGTGTCGGACCCCGACGAGGCGGCGCGGCTCGTCGACACGGCGGCCGAGCGGTTCGACGGCCTCGACCACCTCGTCAACAATGCCGGTATCGACCAGCACGTCTTCACCGAGGACCTCACGCCGGCCGACTTCGACCGCGTGACGGACACGAACGTCAACTCCCCGTTCGCCTGCACGAAGGCCGCGCTCCCGCACCTCCGGGACTCGGCCGCGGCGGCGGAGGGAACCGACCGCGCCGGCCCGTCGGTCACGAACGTCTCCTCCATCCTCGCGTACACCGGCGCGCCCGTCGAGTGCCACTACGCGGCCTCGAAGGGGGCGCTGCTGTCGCTGACGAAGAGCCACGCGGGCGACTTCGCGCCCGGGATACGCGTCAACGCCGTCGCGCCCGGCCACGTCGAGACGGACATGACCGCGGACCGCTCGCCCGAGGAGAAGCGCGAGGAGCTGGCCGCCATCCCCCGCGGCCGGTACGGTCGCCCCGAGGACATCGCGGAGGCCGTCGCGTACCTGCGCGACGCCGGCTTCGTCACCGGGGAGACGCTCAACGTGAACGGCGGGGAACTGATGCGCTAGAGCGCGTCCTCCAGCCGGTCGAGTCCCTCCTCCAGCCGTTCCATCGAGTTGGCGAAGGAGAGCCGGAGCTTCCCCGCGCCGGCCTCGCCGAACCCGGACCCGGGCGCGAGGACGACGCCCGCCTCGCGGACGAGTCGCTTCGCCAGCGCCATGCTGTCCGTGTACCCCTCGGGGTCGAGGAAGGCGTAGAACGCGCCCTGCGGCCGCGGGGCCGCGACCCCGTCCATCGCGTCGAGGCGGTCGGCGACGTAGTCGCGGCGCTCGGCGAAGGCGGCCTTCATCTCCCGGACCGGCTCCTGTGGCCCCTCCAGCGCCGCCAGCGCGGCGTGCTGGGCGAGCGTCGGCGTGCAGGCCGTGGTGGACTCGCGTATCTTGGTCGCCTCGTCGACGACGTCGGACTCGGCGGCGAGCCAGCCGACGCGCCACCCGGTCATCGCGTACGACTTCGAGCAGGAGCCGACGGTGAGGACGTGCTCGGAGTCGCCGACGAGCGCGGCGACGCCGGTCGGGTCGCGGTCGTAGGTGAGCGAGGCGTACACCTCGTCGGCGACGACGTAGGCGTCGTGCTCGCGGGCGGCCGCCACGACGGCCCGGACCGCGTCGTCGTCGAAGACGCGGCCCGTTGGGTTCGACGGCGAGCAGAGCAGCACCGCCCCGGTGTCCGGCCCCATCCGCGCGACGAGGCGGTCGGGGTCGAGGTCGTAGGGGTACGGCATCGGCACCTCGACCGGGACGGCGTCGGCCAGCCGCGCCTGCGTCCAGTAGTTCGGCCACCCGGGCGTCGGAATCAGCAGTTCGTCGCCGGGCGAGAGGACACACAGTGCGGCGAGGTGGAGCGCCTCCATCCCCCCGGTGGTGACGAGCACGTCGTCGGCCCCGTACGCGTGGTCGTACTCGCGGGCGAGGGTGTCGGCGACGGCCGCCCTGAGCGGGGGGAGGCCGGCGTTCGAGGTGTAGCCCGTTTCCCCGCGCTCGGCGGCGGCGAAGGCGGCCTCCGTGACGTGGGCCGGCGTGTCGAAGTCCGGTTCGCCGACCTCGAGCCGGACGAGGTCGCCGCCGACCTCCTCGGCGAGGTCGAAGAGGACGCGGATGGAGGAGCGGTCGCACGCGCGGACGCGGTCGGTGGGTCGCATGTCCCCACGTTCGACGGCCGGGGCTTCAACGTTCCCCGCGGCGCCTTCACGTCGCGAAGCCGCGCGTCCCTTTCATGTGGCTCCGTGTGTTACCCCGCCCCTGCATGGGACTCCAGCGCCTGTTCGCTTCCACGGTGGACCGCGAGCGGTACCGGTGTCTCGCGTGCGGGGCCGAGTTCGAGGCCCCCGAGCGCGACCGGGTACAGTGCCCCGAGTGTCTCGGCTACCGGGTCGAAGCGGCCGGGTAACGGCGACAAGACTTACGCCCGGGGCGCCGCCCCCGCCGGTATGTCCGACGACGACAGCGACCGCGTCGTCCCCGACCGGGACACGACCGACGTTGTCGGCGCGCGCATCGCCGCACAGGTCGTGGACACCGTCGCCCTGTTCGTCCAGCTGGTCGC